>CAVKAO010000025.1:0-29954 GCA_963654705.1 Oscillospiraceae bacterium | reverse complement strand
TGGGAAAACCCCAAGAAGCTCGAACCTGCCACTGGCAGCTCACTCGCTTATTTTACACTTTTATTAGCCTTTTTCTTTTTAATGATGATAAAGCCACCCAATATAACAACCACACCAACACCAACATAAATTAGATAAGATGTATTAGTCCTCTTTTTAACGGTAATAAAATTTATATCATCACTATATGTAATATCAAAGTAACTTCCATCAATTGTATAAGAAATCTTATCATCATTTACATAAACATCATAAGCACTAAAGTTATTAGCGTACACTCTTAAGCTATTCACATTACTTGTACTAGCTATATCTAAATTAAAGGTATAAGTAATTTCGCCATCCTTTTTCGCATTTACCGTCACACTTATCTCATCATCCTTAACAAAGTTACCCAAAGCTACAATATAAGATAAAGGCTCTTCGCTACTAGAAATAGAAGGATAAATATCGCTATAAGATAGATCAAATAATAAGTCCCTTGTTATATCCTTTAAATCATTAACCACTAAACCATCCCAAGAGCTATAATCGTCTTTTTTATCATTAACACTTGGAACATCCTTTATATCTAAGCTTTCACCATAATCTAAAGTCATCTTGCTAACTAGATTTTTATCATCATAGAAATAAACATAGACTTTCTTTAAATCATCAGCTACATCGCTTCCAATAAAATCATCAACGCTTTTAAAATATGCCTTATTAGAATAACTAATGCCATCAACAGCTCCATAATCATCATATAAATAATAGTTATCTGAAATATTATCACTATCTTCTACTAAACTATTTTCACTATCACAAAATTCACCAACGATAGCACCAACATAATCATCACCCATCTTAATTTGAGCAAGCGAACCATTACCCTCAAGCTTATAGCCACTACCAACAATACCACCTACATAATCAGATCCATAGATAAAACACTTTGCATAATTATTATTGATATTTGAAATAGACTTACCTACAATACCACCAACATAGTCGCCATCATCACAATTAAGCAAACCATAATTGATACTATTTTTAATAACACCCAAATCCTGGCTACCAGCAATACCCCCAGCATTATTCTTCTTTAAAGTTACCTTACCCTCATTTTTACAATCATCAATAACCGCCCTAATACTATAAGTAGCATTCAAACTAGTTTGACCAGTGATTGTATAATCATCTTCAGGATCCAAATCATTTTCCCTGGCAATAGCACCTGTAATACCACCAACATTAATATCACCAGAAACACTACCCAAATTATTACAAGACTTAATCTTACCCTCAACAATATCATCGCTATCATTTAAAGAAACATCTTGGAAAGTAAGCTTATCATTAGTTATTGAATCCGAGAAATTAACTGCTGTATTACTAAGTGATTGTAGACTACTATTCACACTCTTAAGACTAGAATTAAGTTCTTCGCCATTATTTTTATTAGAATCAGCAATAGACTCCATAGAAGAGAAAACACTGCTCAAGCTACTAGATAAAGCTGCCCTAGCTGCCTCATATTCATCGCTTCTTTCAAGCTTATTAGTCTCTTCATTAAAAGTAAAACCACTTTTTAATAAAGTATCAATAGAACTACTAGCCTCCTTTAAAGAAGTAGCCATATCATTTAAGCCATCATAACTTGTATCATTGATATTCTTAACTTGGTTAACTGCACTATCAACACTACTAGAGACATTATTAATTTGCCTTTTCATGGTTTGTAAATAATCTTCATTAAAATTTAAAGACATCGCCGGCTCAAATTGACCAACAATACCACCAGCCTCTTTTCGACCATAGACATCACCATTATTAACACAGTTATACACATAACCACTACTACTGCCACATATACCACCAACATTGTAGCCTACATGTTCATAGCCAATTGTGCCATAGTTATAACAAGTCTTAACAGCCCCAAAATTACTACCAGCAATGCCACCTAAATCCGTAACACTAGCCACATTTTCAGTACTAGTTAAAGACTCAATACTAATAGAATTAATATCTACTGTATCATCTTTTACTTCATTATTAACATAGGCATTATTAGTACAATTTTTAAGCAAACCGTAGTTTAAACCAACAATACCACCAACATAATGTTTACCATATATCTTACCATTACTAGTACAATCACTAATTACACCATTAACGCTATTATAGCCAGCAATAAGTCCCACGTTATCAGTAGCATACAAATTGCCCTTAACGCTTATCTTATTTAAATGACCTTGATTATATCCAACAAAACCAATGCTTCTAGCATCAACATCACCACTTAAATCAAGATTTACTTCACTAATAACACTATCCTTACCCGTAATTCTAAAAACACCAACATTTGATTCATCACTATTTAAAGTAACACCCTTTAAAGTATGATTATTGCCAATAAACTCACCATTAAAATAAGGAATCGAAACAAAATTATTCTCAAACAATAAGTCATTATCTAAACTAACCACTAGATTATCAGAATAAGAATCCGTTACACAATCCTTTGCCAATTTCTTCCAATCATTAATATTTCGAATATGCACAACATTATCATCACCAAAAACCGGTAAAGTAACTAAAGCCAACAATAAAGCAATCACAATACTAAGCTTCTTTTTCATCTTCGCCACCTTCGCCTTCTTGTTTTTCCTCAGTTGTATTAACCAAAGCATTTAATTGACCCCTTAATACACCCTTAAAATCACCATCAACATAACCATTGACCTTACCTCTAATACGACCATTTAAGGCAATCGTACCACTAGTATTTTGCATGTTCTTACTTAAGTTTGTCTTAATCTTAAAAGAAGTCTTTTCAATAATCACATCACCCAATACAAGTATTTGTGGTAAGACAAAAAATACCAAAATAATCGAAACAATAGTACCTCTACCAAGACATTCACCAATAGCCGCAATAACGGGATTGGTAGTCATATAGGAAATTAATACACCCGCACTAGCTAAAATAGAACCCGATGTAAAAATAGTTGGGAAAGAACTATTTAAAGCCTCAATAATGGCCTCACTTGGCTTATACCCCTGTTCTTTTAATTCCGTATAATGGCTAGAAATAACAATCGCATAATCAATATTGGCACCCATTTGAATAGAATTAACAATTAAATAGCCAAGGAAATATAAAGGCTCATTAGTTAAAGTAGGCACGGCAAAGTTAATCCAAATAGAACCCTGAATAACAATAATCAATAAAACTGGTAATCCTGCCGATTGGAAAGTAAATAATAGAATAATTATTACAAATAGGGCTGATAATACAGAAATTAAAGTATTATCGGCTACAAAAGAACTAGCTAAATCAATAGCCGAAGTAGAATTACCCACTACATAATAATCACTATCATAATATTCACCAACAATCTCATGAATCTTATCAAGGCATAGTGTAGTATCACTTGATTCTTCAGGAAGATTTAAATAAACAACCAAACGTGAATAAGCATCTGATTGAAGTTGTAGTTTAGCCTTATCTAATTGATCAAATAAATCATCTAATGTTTCTTGAACATCACCATTTAAATAGATGTTACCACTATCCATCTCATCCTTTAAAAACATAAACATATCAAATAAAGGAACCTTATAATTGCCAATACCATTAATTA
Organism: Oscillospiraceae bacterium; assembly: GCA_963654705.1. Taxonomy (GTDB): domain Bacteria; phylum Bacillota_I; class Bacilli_A; order Erysipelotrichales; family Erysipelotrichaceae; genus Colivicinus. The sequence goes on along the minus strand of CAVKAO010000025.1, from coordinate 26,325 downwards.
ACTCACCGTATTGATCATTATTTAAAGCATAAGCCGAATACGCCACCTTAGCAATCTCATAATCCAAATTAGTAAGCTCGCTAAATTCTCTAGGACTTAAGGCATCAGCCAACATATAACCATCCATGGCCTCAACATTGGCTAAACCTTGTGTAGACTTAACCCCACTTAATTCATCAATCTCTTCTAGAACACTACGTTCCTTATCATAACTGCCCTTTGGAACAATAATAGCCACCATATTACTATTACCAAAATTAGCCTTAATATGACTTCTGGCAATCTGCGAATCACTAGCTTTAGCTGTTTCCAAATCAGTATAAGAATAAACGTATGGACATTGATTGGCAAAATAACAAGTCACAATAATTAACACCAAAAAGATAGGTGGAATAATATACTTAGTCTTATTGGCAAACTTACCAACACCACTAATCTTAGGAAGCAAGTTTTTATGTTGAGTCTTATCAATCCAACTTGAAAAAAGCATTAATAAGCCAGGCATTAAAGTGAATACTGAAAGCAATGAACAAAAGATTGCCTTAATTAAAACAACCGCCAAATCAATACCAATGCCAAAATGCATAAAGCCTAAAGCAGCTAGACCAGAAATAGTAGTTAAAGACGAAGAACTAATCTCAGGAATAGCCTTTGATAAAGCCTTAATACAAGCCTCACGCGCATCCAAAGTTTCATGTTCATCAGAAAAGCGATGACATAAAATAATCGCATAATCTATTGCCAGGGCAAGTTGTAAGACAACGGTAACGGAATTAGAAATAAAGGAAATCTTGCCACATAAAAAGTTAGTTCCCATATTCAAAATAGCCGCAACCCCAAAGGTAGCAATCAAAACCGGAACTTCTGCATAAGATCTTGAAGTTAGAGTTAAAACAATGACAATAATAATAGCCGCTACAATGACAATAACCACCATTTCACTAGCAAGCTCAGCCGAACTATCAACACCGACTTCACTATCAATATAAGTATCATAGCCAGCTAACTTTGATTTAAGCTCATCCATCGCATTTTTTGATATATCATCATCACTTTTACCATCAAAAGTAACCGAAAATAAAGCCGAACCATTATTATAATGATCACTTGTATTATCAAAACTAGCTGATGTAATACCCTCTATTTCTTCTATCTCATCCTTTAAACTTAGGGCCTTATCATAAGAAATATTAGAAACCATAACTCTAGCACTACCATAAGTAGTAAAGTTATCATTCATGATTGTAAGACCCTGTCTAGTTTCAGTATCATCAGGCAAATAAGTGGTAATATCATTTTCCACTTGCACCCAAGATGTTGAAAAAATAGAAAACACAATCGCAAAAATATAAATCAGGAAAAATAAGTTTCTTCTATCAACAATAAAAGAAGCCACCTTCTCCATGCCAGAACCACTGGCCTTTTCTTCTTTATTATCCATGTTTAATATTATATGACCATATGTCATAAATAAGCCAACAACCTACTCATAGCTAAATTAGTATGAATAACATATTTTCGTTTATTAGGTTTTGAATAAATATTTAGGAATTAAATTAATAAAGATGTAGAAGAAAAAACAAGATGAAACTAAAAGAACATTAAAGATACAAATATAATAATTAAAGCATTTCAAATTATTCAAACTCGAAAGAAATTTCAAAACAGTAACTATATTTGTTTACGTTTATTCCCGTCCCAAAATGAAACGTAACTCTTTTTGTTTACTATACATTTATTCTATATTTCTAGTGGTAGCAAAATGGTAGCATAACTAGGCATCAGCTTTTCTGTTCATATAATTTACATTATGAGTAGATAGGTAAAGATGTTAAATGTATAGAAGATGAATTACCATTTGATAGTATGTTCTCTATCTGTTAATTTAATTGTCTTCTTTTGTTTTGTAGTCATATTATCCTAGATATCAAATACTTTTAACAAGCAATCGTTTTTATTTACTATGCATTCATTTTCTAACTCCATTGATAACAAAATGACATCAAAACTTATATCACCAAATAATCAGTCATCATCTTTTAAGTCCCATTTAACTCCATATAATTCATTGCCTGTGCAAATAGACAAAATCGTATGATCATCTAAATTTTTCTTAACTTCATCACTATATGATTCAACTTTATCAAAAGCAATAAATATTTGTTTATCAAAATTTGAATACAATTTAAGAATTCCTTCCAGGGCAAAATCTTCAATGTTTTTAAACATAATTGAATCGTGAATTAGAACCGGCATCTTAGTTAATTTAAGAATAGACAAATCAAAAATAATTAACCCTTTATAACTAGTTCCTGTTCCGTCATCATCTGGTGTATAAAAGTTATAACTATTTTCGCTAATATCCAACACCGGCGCCTTTCTAGGTGAATTGACAACAGAATCATTAAAGCGAACCATCTGCTGATTAAACACATTTCTTATACCAACCAAAATATTATTTTCAATTGTTTTCAGCGATATATTCAAATTTTTTATTTGAGTGTCATAATCAGTTTTATCTTCATAATATTTAACAGATTCTTCAATTGACTTCTTCTGATTATTTAGTGCTAGATATCTATTTAAAATATTCTTTGTAATATTTAAATTTTCATTCGATCCATTTAACAGTGTTTCAAGATTTCTTATTTCATTATCAACTTCGTGAATTTGATTATTCAATTTCATAATTTCATCATTAACTTCATCATAAAGCAAATTCACTAATTTTCCATGAAAATACTCAACATCATTAATTTTCTTAAGATTAACCGAAGGGAAATACTTATGAATTTCTTCTGTATTTTTTGCTTCATAAGGATGAATTCCAGATAAAGTGTCTTTAGCGTTCTCTAAGCGATTATTTAAAGAAGTTTTCTTCCATCTCAAATTTTTTAAAGAACGTTTAATTCCAATAATCTCTTCATTTTTTTCGATGTCTAATTTATCAATATCAATATTATTTTCAGTAAAAGCGTTGATTTCAATATTAATATTTTCTAATTCTTTAACTTTTTTTTGGTATTCTTTTTTTGTAGTTATCGCAGACGGAAAATATCCTGCTTCTTTAAATTGCTTATGAAGTTTTTTCTTCTTATTTAAATCATTGACTTGATCTTTAATATTTGAAATCTTCGAATATTCATCAAATATTTTTTCTAAACGAGATATTTTTGCTTTAGTATTTTCCTGATATCCGTTATACAAAGGATCATTAATGTTTGTATTATCTTTACCAGCAATACGCATGAAATTACTTTGAAAAGATCTGAATGAAAAATTATCATATTTAGGTATTGAATATTTAGTAGATAAAAACTCAGTATATTCTTCGAGTTTTATTTTCTCTTCATTTTCATATTTTTCATCACATTTATATACAAATGATAATCCATCAATCGTTTTTCTCTTAAAATAATATAATTGGTCAAATTTAAAACAAAAGCAAATTTCTTGGTCAGGAATTTTTTTCACTGCTACAGAGGACAAGAACTTTTTTCCTCCATAAACAAAATCTAAAATCAATAGAAATGTACTCTTTCCAATCGAATTATCTGCTTGTGATCCACCTTGCAAAACATTTAATCCTTTATGAAATTTTATTGGCTCCCTAATTTCACCATTCCCGTGTTTGAATGAGCTGCACTTAAGTTCAACTAACATACAATTCTCCCTTTTCATTAATATTAATTTCATTTAATAAATAAAGTTCATCTAGAATTCTTATAAAATCATTAACATCTTTAAAATCTTTGTTAATTTGTTCAAATAATTCTGAAGCAGTACATTCTTTTCTATTCAATTGATTTAGAACTATTACAAATTTTGGCAAATCACTATCCCCATATGAAAATAATTTATTTGGTAATATCATAAAACACCTCGCATTTTTGAACGAAATAGGATACCATCGCTTCACATGGTCCTAACTCAACATTTGTTTGGTCTTTCAACCATTTAACCAATTGATTAAATATAGTAGTTTGAGAATATCTTTCTTTATCTAATTTGCTAAATAGAATTTTGATTTTATATTCAAAAATCGTAAAGTTAAAGTTTTCTAATGTAACTGCTTCTCTAACCTTGTTATCTATAATAGCGTAATAATTTGTTATATACCCAGTTATCTTTGTTTTTAATAAAAACTCATCTTCATATATTTTATTAGATATTGATATTGGCTTGTAATTCAATTCTATTTCATCTGAAGTTAAATTTGCTATTTTTCTTAGAATAGCATCAACTCCGTCTTCAATCTTTTGATCATCTATTATTGAATTTAAATATTTCTTCTTTTGAATCTCAATTTTCGAATCTAGAAGTAATTTCTTTATATCGTCAGCTCGGTAATTATAATATTTTTTAAAACAAGAGTTGCAAACAAATAAAAGATTATCATAACCATAAGATTGCATATTGTTAATTCTAATTACTTTGCCTTGTTTTTTGCCATTCTCATCAATCACTAGATTTGAACAACATTTAATCTCACATTTCCCATTGTTTTCGGATATAAACAATCGTATCAATTCTTCCGGAACAAAGGGTTGGTTTGTTGATGAATCGTTTAAGGAAGAAACAAAAAGCTGATATAGACTTTCCTCTAAATTTTCTAAATTCAAGTCTTCATCATATTTTTTAAAAGTATCTATTATTATCCTTTTCTTTTCTTCTGTATAATCCGAAATGGCATTTTCAAATTTCGCTTCATCTAAATGATTAATCAATTCTGCTTTTAAAGAATTAATATTTCTTTTTCCAGAAAATATTTTTCTTAATGAGCTCCGATCAAAATCATGGTATGTCCTATATTCATTTCTTTCATAACTTGTCACCATATCTAAAAGTTCTATAACAAAATCTGCCTTATTATTGTTCCCTAACACTTCATACATGATATTTACAAATTCATAAAAAAACACTTTATCACCACCCATAACATGTTTGTCCCGATTTGTCCCGCCTTGTCCTACATGTATTTTTCAAAAGTTTTACCCTATTGATGTAGGTTGAACAGAAACCACACCGGTTAATGTTTCTAATTCAATTTTACATCATCAAATACGTAAGGAGGAAATTCTATATGAAAAAAATGATTATAAACGATGGTTTTAATTCAGAATTAGTTAAAACCGCTCAATTTGAATCCATTTTTGAAATCCCTTGTTTCAAAAGCTGTAATTACTTAGAAATACCGAATGAAATTATTCCATTTTCACAAAGAAAGAAATCAACCACAAAAAATGAATTCATTCATTTTTACGAACATGATATTCATTTCAATGATTTCATCAATAATCCAGATAATTACATCGAAGAGCTTTCAGCGTTCTCTGGTGTGATTTCTCCAGATTGTTCACTATATAGGGATATGCCTTTTTGTTTGCAAATTACAAATATCTATTTAAATCATGCATTAGGCATATACATGCAATCAAAAGGAATTAATGTAATTCCAAATGTTCGTTGGGGAGATGAAAGAACATATACTTCATTATTAACCGATACACCACTAGCCTTCATTGGAATCCCCAAGAACTCTATTGTATCAATAGGAACATATGGGTGTATTCAGGGTATTGAAAATAAAATACATTTAAAAAATGGATTAGCCAATATGATTAAATATTTAAAGCCAAAGACAGTGCTTGTATATGGACCTATTCCGCGTAATGTTTTTGATGAATATAAAAACTTAACACGTTTTGTACATTTTGAAGACTATATATCTTCAAAGAAAGGAATCAAATATTATGGGTAGTGGTTATTCCAATTTATATCATAGAACAAGTGGTCATTCTCAACCGTATGCTTCTTCATATAATGTTACAACTTCAATGCACAATTTAGATGTTAAAAGTGGCGTATATCATAATGGGAAATATAACAAAAATCCAACTGCAATTAACATTAAAGATGCTATTATTGGAAATTACATATATGGAAAGAATTTTAGCGATAATAATCTTACCTATGTAATTGACCAAAATGGTAATATTATATTTGGTAGAAGAAACGGCAACGGAAGAAACGGGCTTCCAACTCCACATCCAACTTTAATTGGAGGTAAAAAGCCAACTGTAACAATGGCTGGCATTTTGAAAATTCGTGGCGGAAAAATATACGACTATGACAACATGAGTGGCCATTTCAAGCCAAACATAAAATCCATGAAAGCTGCAGATATCGCATTTTCAAAACTCAATAGAAATTTATTTGCAAAAAATTTTAAACGAAAGGATAAATTAAAATGAAAACTTTAAAAGATTACACTAACTATTTATTTAATAGTAATTTTAACTCTGACGATTTTGATCCTGAAGGAAAAGAAGAACATTTGGATACAGTTGAAGAAATGAAACAAGTGTATCCATGGAAACAAATCATTAAAGAATGGACTGAATATCTATATGAAAAATGTTCTTCAATTAAAGATATTCTTAATTTTTGCAATTTATTCATTTATTATGGAGGCACCGATAATTATGTACCAGATCCATATAAATTTAGCGGATATTTATTATATAAACTAAATGCTGCATTAGACGATACTGATACATTTAATCTTGTAGATGGACTAATTGTTTCTATACTAGAATATCAAGGATTAATCAACTTAGATGAAAATCCATACTATTCTATCGAAAAAGATGTCAATATTGTTGATGCAAAAGAAAAATGGTCAAGCGGACAATATTGTTAACAAGTTATTTCTATAACTTATATTGCATAATATCTAATTCAAACATCAATCAAAAAACACAAACTTAGGGGAGCTTTTTACAATGAATAATTCAAAATTAAAAGCAAACAGACAACACGATTATAGATTTGACGAATCATATTTCAAATCTTTGATTGGAAAATGTTTTGAAAAATACCGTTGTGATTCATTTGAATATACAAATAGCATAACAGGAATTGTAGGTATTTATATTGACGATAAAACATTTGAGCTTCGAAATGAGCAAAAGTCAATACAATATTTTGATTCAGTTGATGATATTGCCTTATGGACATTTAAAGAAGTTCAAACAAATGATATTCACTCATTTTTCGAGGATACAGAACAAATAGATACACCAATAGATGAAATAATAAAAAGAATCACTTTAGTAAATGAACATCAAAAAGTTAGTATTTCTGATGATAAGTATGAAATGTGGATCACAAGAGCTATTGTATTCCATTTAGAAAGTAAAGAAATCTATTTCGAAAAAGACAATGTAGTTTTTTCTGAAGAAATAGAAATCAAACGTGGTCATGATTTAATAAAAGAATTCCCAAAGAAAAATGATTTTTTCTTAAATCAATGGACAAAAGGAATTACTTCATCTGTAGAAACAGAATTTGTTTTAATTGATTAATTATTCGCAGGATTGTAATTACAATCCTGCTTTCTAACAAATAAAGGAGTTAATCCAATTCAAGTTAGTGAATCTGGATATAATAAAAAACATCTAGTGCTATCTATGATATTGTACAATTATTACTGACTATTCAAAAGAAATTCCTCCTGTATTTGAGATTTTCTCTGACAAAATGGTTTTCACTTCATATGGTGGTTTACTTCCAGGGCAAAGTGAAGAAGATTTCTTTAGCTGCAGTAGCATGCCTAGGAATCGTGAATTAATGAGGGTGTTTAAAGATCTTGGTTTGGTAGAACAATTAGGCTCGGGAATGAGTAGAATTTTAAAAGTATATGATAAGAATATTTTCAAAATTTCTGAGCACTTTATAAAAGTAGAATTCCCGTTCTCTGTGTCACTTAATCTTTCGGCACTTAGCAATGGCACCATAAATGGCACCATAAATGGCACAATAAATGGCACCATAAATCAGGTTCTATCTTTACTTGAAAAACAACCATCTATCACCATAAAACAAATGGCCGAAACACTTCAAATTAGTCCTAGAACAACAAAACGAATCATTAAGGAATTAAAAGAAAAAGAAATAATAATTAGAATTGGTTCTAATAAAACCGGTTATTGGAAAATACAACATAAATAAGTTAAGCGCTGAAGTGAAAAATCAGCGCTTTTTTAATCTTGCTATTCAAATTAGAATTTTCTGCAAGAGAACAATGAAGACTTCGTGGGATTCTAAGTTTAAACTGTCTAGACTAATCCTCTAAGCTGCTCGGTTCATGGATTTCAATGCCATCTTCCATAGCAGCCTTTAGCCACGCTTTCTTGGCATCTAAAGCGTTTGCGATTGCGGATTCTAATGTTTCTCCACAAGTAATACATCCTGGAAGCTCTGGAAATAAAACAACAAAACCACCCTCATCCTTATCCTCTACAATTTCCATACGATAATTCATTACAAAATAATCATTTAGCGTTTTCATCATTCACCACTTTTTATTTTCAAATAATATCCACCAGTTTTATTAGGACCGCGATGTTCAATGTAGTTCCCTAAATTACGTCTGATTTCATTTTTGATTTTATCCAATGTAATGGAAGAATCAAAAGATTGAATCTGAAGTGTTATTTTAGGCGCGCTTATTCCTGGGGATTTTTTTACTATTTTTAGGATTTCTAGTCCAAGGTCATTTATAGAGTCATTTATAGAGTCATTTATAGAGTCATTTATAGAGTCAGTAAAAGCATAATTAATATTTGGTAGGGTTACAAAAAAGAAATTCTCTGTTGCCTTAAATTCAGGCTTAACATTGTAATTCTTATAGCTTTCAATTGTTCTAGGGATTCCTGTTCCAAAATTTTCTATCATTCCTAATTTATCAAATACATGTACTAATCGTGGGTTACGATATGTTTGTACACCATTCATAATGTCATCCATTGATGCATTAAATATTCCGCCTGGACTTGTTATTTTTACTTTATCTGGAAAGAATTCAATTTTAATATTAGAACGGATAAAGTAATTGGCGTGACATATAGCATTCAAAACCATTTCACGAATAGATGCACCAGGATAGGATTTTGTTTCAATTCGCTTAAACGAACTGCCATCAATCACAACACGTAAGTCATTTAATCTTTCTGTTTGTTCTTCTACATCCTTTAAAATATTGACTAATGACCCTTTAAAACTCTTTTTAATTTTGAAATTCATTGCGGAATCATATTCGGCAAGTTTGACTACTATCTCTGATTGATCTGAAAGTAAATACGCAAGATTTGTATATTCGTTTGACTTAGCTTTCAAACCCAATGTATTCATTAATCGAGGTGTTAAATCCATACTGTTTTCTTCAAGTGCTCGTCCAAAAGCTTTGAATGTAAAATCTTGTTCATCAGAAATATCATCTTCATAACTGTAATGGTGTGAATCCATTATCATACGTAATATTTCATCATCATTAGCCTTACGCTTACTTCTACCAACACGAATATATACGCCTGTTGGTTTTGGGCCTTTCTCTCTTAAATAGTATGGTTTGTTTGACCCTTTTGAGATGTCAATAACCAAAACATCATCCTTATTGAAATAATATTGAACCAATCCTGAAGGTTTAGGAAAGAATGCTTCTTGAATCCAGTTTCCTAATTTTAAATCAATCTTATCTTTAGAACTATCATCTTTAATACCAACAATACTTCCATCATCTTCAACACCTACATAAATAGTGCCACCATCACTATTAAGAAATGCAATTATTTCGCTTTTAACTTCATCAATTAATTCACGTTTTAATTCTGTATGTTCATCCTCAAAATACTTAGTCATTTTATAGCGTCACCTCTAATTTAAATGATATATATAATGACTCAATAAATCAATGGAACAGAAATATATTTATTAGCTCTTTAATAATAGTTGCTTTTTAAATAAAAAGCACAATTAAAAAAGTAAGCTAATTTTAAATACAAAAACCAAGAAATCATTAGAAATTCTTGGTTTTGTTTAAATTAATCATTAAAAGCTTCATTTAGTGCCTTAATCAATTGTTTCTTATCAAAAGGCTTAGCAATATGACCATCCATGCCAATAGCTAAAGCATTCTTCTTATCTTCATCAAAGGCATTAGCCGTCATTGCATAAATCTTGATACTAGCCTTATCCTTATCATCTAGACTTCTGATCTTTTTAGTAGCCTCATAACCATCCATAACAGGCATTTGAACATCCATTAAAACTAAATCATAGTACTTACTATCATGTTTAACAATCTTATCAATAGCCTGTTTACCATCTTCTACCATATCAATTTCAACACCTAAATCTTTTAATAGTTCAAAGGCAATTTCTCTATTTAATTCATTATCCTCCGCCAAAAGTACTCTTTTACCATTAAATTTAGTCTTAACATCCTTAGGCTCTTCATCCTTTATCACAAATGGCTTTTGAAGTATCTCTTTTAATTCCGACATGAATATTGGCTTGGAACAAAACGCTGTGACACCAGCCTCCAAAGCCTCTTTTTCAATATCGGTATAATCATATGCCGTAAGAATAATGATTGGCGTATCATCCCCAATAAACTTACGGATATTTCTTACTACCTCTACACCATTCATATCTGGAATCATCCAGTCAATGATATAGACATTGAAACAATCACCTTGATCTAAGGGATCCTTAGCCCTAACAACAGCCTCCTTACCAGAAATTGTCCAATCAGGACGCATACCGATATTTCTAAGCATCTTACATACACTTAAGCAACTATTTGTATCATCATCTGCCACAAGAGCTCTAACACCCTCTAGTTCTTTAATTCTCTTATTCTCAATCTTTTTGCCACTTAAGAAGAACTTAATCTTAACAATAAATTCACTACCCTGTCCTTGGATACTATTAACCTCTATTGTGCCACCCATTAAGTCCACAATCTTTTTGGCAATACTCATACCCAAACCAGTACCTTGCACACCACTTGCTGTAGAAGACTCTTCACGTGAGAATTCCTCAAAAATATGATCCACAAATTCATCAGACATACCAATACCTGTATCTCTAATCACAAATTCATACTCTGCCATATTCTTTTGAACCGTATTATGTTGGCTTATCTGTAAACTGATAGTACCACCACTAGGCGTAAATTTAATCGCATTAGATAAAATATTAAGCAACACTTGGTTAAGTCTTAAAGGATCAGTAATAATATCCTCATCATAAACATCCATCGTATCAATTAATAAAGATAAACGCTTTGCTTGAACATTAGATTGAATAATATCCTTTAAATCATGAACCAAATCCGGTAAATGAACGCTCTTTTCTTCAATCTTAACCTTGCCACTTTCAATTCTACTCATATCTAAAACATCATTAATAAGTGAAAGTAAATGTTGGGAAGAAATATTAATCTTCTTTAAATAATCCAAAACCTGTTCCCTATTATCAACGTGCGTTGCTGCCAAAGAAGTAAAACCAATAATTGCATTCATAGGTGTTCTAATATCATGAGACATATTAAACAAGAAATCACGCTTACTCTTATTAGCGATAGCCTCATGCTCAATAGCCAACTCTAGTTCATCATTTTTCTTTTGCAATTCCTTACGATGTTCCTCATCCCTTAAGGCTTGCTTTTCTTGCATATCCCTTTTAGACTTCCATCTTAAAGATTGCAATATTATCACTACCGCAACATAAGTTAAAAAGATGGCAATCACATTTCTTGGTGTAGTCGTATACACAAAAGAATTGGGCACAACAATATAAATATAATAAGTACGACCATGCGTATAAATACCAAACACACTACCACTACCATCAAAACTAGCTGTTCTAGTTAACGTATGAGGACTATTAGCTCTTAAGCCCTTAATCATCGCATTATTTGATACATCTAAGCCAACTAAATTAGCATCATTACTCGCAACTACATTATTATCATCACAAATTAAAATAGTACCATTAGAATTTACATCAAAACCATTTAAAATATCTTGAACCGAAAGCGTAGACTTACCAGCAAATTCCTCCTTGGTCCTTCTATAACATAATAAAATGCCCTCTTGATCTTTTCGACCACAAGCTGCAACATCAACATAAGAACCATCATCCAAATAAAAACGATTAATATAAGTCTTATCTAAAAAAGTACTTACATCTTTAATAGCTGAAAACTCTAATACTTCCTTAATCTTGTTATAGCTAATATTATCCTCACTATATTCACTAACTAAATTACCTTCTTTATCAAGAACAACAATACCATTAACCCATAAAGTATCTGCATAATCTTTTAAAGAATCTTTTTCAACAATAGTAAGCGTATCCCTTAGCTCATGTACTGAAACTGAAGAACGTATTAAGCTTCTAGCAATAGCTGAATCGTTATATTTTGTATAACTAGCAGTCATTGTTTTGATAAATTCGGTAGTGTTTGTTAATTGCGTATTTGTATGTTTCTTATCATAATTACCTGAAAGTAAAAATGTTACACCAAGTAAAACAGTGCACAAAAGGATAGATACTAGCCAAAAGAAACGGTCAAAGATTGATTTTCTATTATTACTATTAATCAAGAGAATCTACCTCCAAATAACTAGCTGCATTATCTAAATAGAGTGCAACAATCTTTTCAAGAGACCCATCTGTTCTCATTTGTTTAAAAACTTCACTCAGCTGTTTCTCTAAGCCCCTATCATCATTCTTACTAAAAGCTACACCAATACCCGTTTTAAAAAGATCTTCATCAAGAATTCGAAAGTTTGCATCATAATCTTTCATATATTGAATAATAGCCGTCTTATGTGAAGCTATCGCATCAACATAACCAACATCTAAAGCTGCATATTGTACGTTACGAGAATCTGTAGAAATAACATCCTTTAATTCAGGAATTCTAGAATCCAATTTATTTAAAAAGATTTCCTCAGGCTTACCAGAAGTTTGAACTGCAATTGTTTTACCCTTTAAATCAGCCAAAGAATAAATATCACTACTAGTATTAACAGCTACAACCTGATTAGAAACCATATAAGGATCGCTCCAATTATAAACATCTTCTCTACCTAAAATAGAAAAACAACCCCATATACAATCTATTTCACCACTATCAACAAGCTCTGTCTTTCTTACCCAATCAATAGTCTTAAAAACGGCCTTATACCCCATTCTTTTAAAGGCCTCAGTTGCAATATCAACATCAATTCCCGTAGGGGCACCACTTTCATCTAGATATACAAAAGGTGGGTAAGTATCACTACCAATAATTATTTCTGGTAAATCATCATTACTTGTTTGTTTTATATCATCTTTACACCCAAAAAGTAACAGTAAACTACATAATATACAAACAATAAATTTATTCTTCATTAAAGCCCCTTTTGTAAAAACATTGTAAAAAACGATAGTATTATAACATTATTAAATAGTTAATTCATCTAAAATAAGTGCCTATACTACTTATTTTCATTAACAGTTAAAGCAATTGTCTTAATTAAAACCTTGCTATCAAGGGGCTTAGAAATATGGGCATTCATGCCACACTCCTTAGCTTTTGCCTTATCTTCAACAAACGCATTAGCCGTCATCGCAATAATTGGAACATCCTTATCAAATTGCCTAATTTCCATTGTCGCCTCATAACCATTTTTAACAGGCATCATTACATCCATTAAAATGACATCAAAGTTTCTATCTTCCTTATAAATCTCAATAGCTTGTTTTCCATTAACGGCCTTAGTAATGATGGCTCCCTCTTCCTCTAGTAAAAATTGCGCAATCTCCATATTTAACTCATTATCCTCAACAAGCAAAATATTCAAGCCCTTAATACTATAGTCTTCTTCATCCTTATCACTATTTATATCAGGTAAAACATTATTAACCTCAAAAGGAATAGTAACAATAAACGTAGAACCAACATCCTTTTGACTCTTCACAATAATAGAACCATTCATCTTGTCCACAATACTTTTTACAATCGACATCCCCAGTCCTGTACCCGTATAACTGCTTCGTGCATCAATCTTCTCTTGGGAAAAAGGCTCAAAGATATGTTCCATAAACTCTTTAGACATACCAATTCCTGTATCTCTACAAGTAAAACGAACACTTAATTTATCACCATCATAATCAAGTTCATCATAAGAAACAAAAATCTTGCCATCTTTCTTGTTATATTTAATCGCATTAGAAATAATATTCATCAAAACTCTTTTTAAATGCACTGGTGAGCCAACTAAAGAAGTATGTTCAATATTAAACTCATTAATAATCTCAACACCCATTTCCTCGGCCTGCTTAACAAGTGATTCATTTACCACACCTGCAATATTACCCACATCAAAAGGCACATGCTCTAATATTACCTCACCTGATTCAAGCTTACTTCTATCAAGTACATCATTAACTAGCTCCAATAAAATCATTGAAGCATCCTTTACCTTTTTACGAAGCTCATTTTGTTTAGCTAAATCATCAGAAAAACGATCACCAATATCAAGTAAACCAATAATACCATTTAAAGGAGTACGAATGTCATGCGACATATTAAGTAAGAAAGTAGTCTTAGCCTCATTGGCCACATCAGCCTTCTTCTTCATTTCCTCTAAATCATTTAAAGAAATCTTTAACTCTTTATTCTCTTTTAAAGCATAAATAGTTTTTTGTAGTTTATTAGCATCAAGCGCAAACAAACAAAAGACTGTACCATAAACAATAGAAAGTCTACCAATATCTTCCATCTCATAGATAGTTGACATAATCGTTGAAATAATAATGAAAATTGCGATTAACCAAAGTATAGGAGTATTTATACGACTCTCCTCCTTGTTTTGTTTGGCAATATAGTAAAGAAACAACAAAATATAAACAATAACCGCAACAATAAAGACATAGCCAAGTGGCCCTCTATGAAAAATATTGTTTGAGTCAAAATAGTATACAACATTTGTAAAAAATGGTGAAAAACCACATATTACACAAATCACAATCGGAATCGAAAGTATTGCAATAGCCTTCTTATTATTCTCATAAGGCCATATTAAACGAATAAACATATAGACAAGTACAGCCCTAAGCACATAGGCAATAGCTGATAAGATAATTCTAAAAGGCGAAGGATGAGTAAAATATCTTGTAATAAGCTCTAAATTATAAGCCAACAACTCCGCCAACTCACAATAAAAGATGCACATGAAATCATGCATGTCCTTTTTAGTCAACATGTTCTTCTCATGGATAATCATCCAAATAAAAATTAAACCGATGATTTCCGCAAAGTTGTTATTTAAAAATTCTTTAATTGTCATCCGTCAAATCCATTATAACCTCAGATGCAATAATTAAGCCAACAATTGAAGGAATAAATGCCACACTACCAGGCGTACTTCTTTTACTACTATCCTTTTGTATTTCCACATAATCATAAGGCTTTTTAGCCTGCTCAGTAGAATAGACTACCTTAACATCTTTAATATTTCTTTTCTTAAGTTCTCTACGCATCACCTTAGCCAAAGGGCACATGCTTGTTTTATTTATATCACTCACTTTAAAAGATAAAGGATCTAAATGATTTCCTGCCCCAAGTGAACAAATAATTGGCACATTATCTGCCTTAGCCTGTTCAATCAACATAAGCTTACCAGCCACTGTATCAATCGCATCAACAACATAATCATAATCCTTAAAATTAAAAAGTGAAGCCGTTTCCGGCAAATAAAAAGTCTTATAAGTCTTTACATCACAATTTGGATTAATATCCAAAACTCTATCTTTTGCCACATCGACCTTATTTTTACCAATAGTAGAATGAAGGGCAATGATTTGCCTATTAATATTAGTAAGTGAAACAGTATCATTATCAATCAAATCAAGATGACCAACACCAGTTCTAGCCAAAGCCTCAACTACATAGCCACCAACACCACCAACACCAAATACCGCAACTCTTTTATTAGCTAATAAAGCTATCTTTTCTTTTCCTAGTAATAATTCACTTCTTGAAAATTCATTTAACATGAAATAATTCTATAATGAAAATATGTTTACTGTACCAAGTTTTATCTATTATTTTTTATTATTTCTTACTATACCAATTTTCCTACTTGGAAAAGTAATAAAACAAGAAAAATATGTATACCATCTATCTTTTTTATTATTTTTAATGGAAATCTTTAAACAAGTATATCTATTAATAAATAGTAGATGGTCTATTTGGTATATACCCTTTCAATTATGCTCAATGCCCTTATATTTATTTATCTTTAAAAAACATAAAGGCTACCTAAAATTTATAAAAACCTATTCCTTATTAGGAGCCTTTTGTGCTATCGCTTACCCAATGGATATGATAGCCCATGGATTAGTGCTATGTATTCATTCCTACCTATTTCATTACATCATCATCTTAATGTCAGCCATCATCTACTTTAATAAACTAGATAAAAATACCAACTTTAAACAAGCTACTATCTTATTTTTAATAATGTGTCTTATTGCCACTATCATAAACCTAATATTTACAAAGTGTGGTGAAATAAACATGTTCTATATTAATTTTGCCTATAGAAACTATCAACCAATCCTAAATAAAATCACTAATACATACTTGGCAAACACCATGTATATACTAGTGATTATCTTAGCATCTTATCTAATCGAACACTTTATCTAAAGCATTTAAGATAACATTTATATCAACTGGCTTAGAAACATAGCCATTCATACCAGCTAAAGTAGCCTTACGCTTATCTTCATCAAAAGCATTAGCGCTCATACCAATAATTGGGATATTGGCAATCTTATTATTAGGCAAAGTCCTAATTTGCTTAGTAGCACTATAGCCATCTACCCTAGGCATTTGCACATCCATAAATATTACATCATATTCATCTTCGCTTGCCCTAGCCATAAGCTCAATCGCATCAGCACCATCACTAACGCAATCCACTCTCATACCGGCATCCTCAAGTAATGCCTTAGCAATCTCGCTATTTAAGGCATTATCCTCTACAAGTAATACTCTTTTGCCCTTATGACGCAACTTCTCCTTAGAATCAACCTTATCTTCAACTTGTAAAGTCAAGACATTTCTAAGTTCAGACATAAAGATTGGCTTAGATATAAAGGCCGTAACACCAGCTTCCTTAGCCTCAGCTTCCACATCCGCCCAATCATAAGCACTAAGAATAATGATTGGCACCTCTTTACCTACTACTCTACGAATCCTTCTAACAAGCTCAATACCATTCATATCAGGCATTAACCAGTCAATAATAAAGACCTTAAAAGAATTATTATCTTCATAAGCTTCCTTAGCCTTTAAGATAGCCTCACTTGGCGAAGTAGTCCACTCTGGAAGCATCTCAATTTGCTTTAAAAGCTTAGAAACATTAACACAAGTTTGAGCATCATCATCAACAATTAAAGCCTTAGCCATCTTTAAATCACTAATTGGCTTATATGTGATAACCTTATCAGATAGCTTAAAATCTACTTCCACAATAAATTCACTACCCTGGCCCTCTTTACTATTAACCGTAATAGTACCATTCATCATATCAATGATATTCTTACTAATAGCCATGCCAAGCCCTGTACCCTGAATACCACTCTTAGTTGAAGAATGCTCTCTAGAAAAAGGATCAAAAATCTTCTCAAGATACTTATTAGACATACCAATACCTGTATCCTTAATCCTAAAAGTATATGAGGCATAACCATCTTTACTACAAGGTTTTTCAATCACCTTAATACTAACGGTACCACCAACAGGCGTAAACTTTGTTGCATTACTTGCGATATTAATAAGTACTTGATTAAGTCTTAATTTATCAGTAACAATATCCTCATGCACAATATCTTGGGTGTCAATATAAAGTTCTTGTTGTTTAGAATGGATAGAACCTTGAATAATAGCTCTTAGGTCATGCAAAACATCAGGTAAATGAACATCATTTTCATCAAGTTTAACAATACCACTTTCAATTCTACTCATATCCAAGACATCATTAATCAAAGACAATAAATGCTGACCAGAAATACTAATCTTATTTAAATAATCTTTTACAAGCTCCTTAGAATCAATGTGACTTGTAGCCAAAGCTGTAAAACCAATAATGGCATTCATTGGTGTTCTAATATCATGGGAAATACTATTTAAGAAAGAAGTCTTCGCTTTATTAGCACTTTCTGCATTAACCAAAGCAAGCCTTAAAGCCCTATCTTGTTCAAGCTCCTTGTTTTTCTCATCCGTAATATCCCTATTGGCAATAAGTATTGCCATTACATCGCCATTTTCATCCCTTGCTTGTGCGATAATAATTGAATAAACCCAAGTATCCTCTTTTGTCTTTGCCTTAATTGAAACAAAATCAACATCCCTTAATCTTTCATTTATAGTAGACATATCACAAAAGGCAATATATTCATCTTGATAATCCTTATCAAAGATACTTTGAATATACTTGGTTTGAACATCTCTATTACAGAAATCCTTTTTAATCGTCTCTCTAGCCAAAGAAGAATTCTTAACTATTTCAACCTTATTAGTTTTTAAATCAATCAAAGAAATAGAAGTATGAGATGTCGCCAAAGCCTTAATAGTATCCAAACGCTTCTTATCATTTAATAAAGACTTCTTCTCCTTATGATTTTCCATAATAATCATCAGTAATAAAAGAAAAATTGCACTACCTGCATAAATAGCCTCAATAGTATTACGATTAATAAATACTTCATTACTTGGAAAGAATATATATAAATCATAATTACCAACGGTATCCTTTATGCCATAATATGAGCCACTATTGGAAGTAAGGTAAACAAGACCATCATCATCTTGAACAAACTCATTATTATAGATGTCCATACATTCAGATACACCCATGCCAACAAGTCTATCACTATTGGTACTAACAACCTTTTGATCATCGCATACCACAACTATGCCGCCTTTTTCAAAAGGAAAGCCCATAAATAGATTGGACATTGATAAATCGCCAATGGCACTATCTTCCTTTAAGGCATAAGTAAAAAGTAGGCCATCATTATAAGAAACACACGCCAAATCATAAGTATCACTACCCATATTTATACGCTCGCTATAAGTTTTGTTTTTATATTCGAGAATATCACTTACATAAGTATTATTAATTATCTCTTTCCAAAGAGTGTAACTATCATCACTACTTTGATATAAGACATTTAAATCGGCATCTAATACAATGACACCTGTAAGTCTTTGTTGATTTAGATAATCATCAACATTTGTATAATCGCTACTAATAATATCTCTAAAAGCTAAACTCTTATCGACTAAACGCACTAAACTTTTAACACGATCATTAGAAACAACATTACTATAATTAACAATTCTAGCCTTAATGAAAGTATCTGTTTCACTTGCAGATTGTCTTAAGGAATTTCGGTCAACTGCTGTAAAAGCTGACCAAATAAGCAAGCCCAGAATCAACAAAACAAGGCTAGTTAAATAAATATAAGATTTCTTATTCATTAATTAGCACCTTATCACTTTCTAGACCATAGTTTTTGACAATAGACTCTAAAGTACCATCATCTTTTATTTCCCTTAAGACATCATTTAATTTAGAAACAATTTCATTATTACCATCTTTTTTAAAAGCTACGCCAAGCTTAGATAAACTAGGACTATCAGCAAGTAAACGATAATCCTCATTTAAAAGTGTGCTTAATAAAGCCTCATGTCCACATATTGCATCCACATAATCTTTTCTTATAGCTGCAAACATATCATCAACAGAAGAAAAACAATCTATTTGTGAAACTTCAGGAATACCATATTCCTCATTATGCAAGAATACACTTTCACCCTTAGTTGTAGCTTGTACACCAATACGTCTACCAGCTAAATCTTCTAAAGTATAAACTTCACTATCACTTGGCACTAAAACTACTTGTCGACTATATAAATAAGGACCAGCCCAATCATATAAATCTTCCCTACCATTCATAGAATAACAGCTCCAGATACAATCGATATCCCCATTATTTAATAAATCATTCTTATCCGACCATTTAATGATCTTAAACTCAACGTTATATCCAAGTCTTGTAAAACAAGTTTTAGCAAGCTCTACATCCAAGCCTGCATACTCACCCTTACTATTTAAATAACTATAGGGCTCAAAATTATCAATACCAACCACAATAGTAGGATTATTAGCTTCTTGTTTAGAACTAGAACATGCACATAACAAAAATAGCGTACAAAGAATAATTAAAAAACGTTTTTTCATGCATCGCTTATTCTATCATGCTTTATATGCAAAAATCACCATTTATAAGCTAAATGGTGATTTTATAATTATTCATTACTACCTGTATTACTTACCTTATATACACAAGCCTTTTTAGACTCTGACCAAGTCCAATCTTTAGACTTCATATACTCCTCACAAGTAACTGCCTTGTCAAGAGATTCTTCAATAACTCCACTTGGCACATAACCTTGTTTAGCCTTTACCTTAATCTTAATAGTAAGCTTCTTATTAAATTCATCTCTATTACTAATATAAGAAGGTAAATCATAAGCTCCTGTAACAATTATCTCTTGTCCACTATAGTTATTAATATCAAACTTAACACTATCCCAAGTAATATCGCTATGATAATAAATCTCTTCATTTGTATTATTATCCTTAAAAAGCATATTCACATATAGTGGTAAGTCCCAATAACTATTGTTAAAACAATACAAAGCATCTTCATAAGATAACTCTATATCATCTAAGGCAAACACTTCTTGTAAAGTATAGCTTAACTCTTCTTCCCTATCAGGATAAGGATTATCATTAGTCTTAGGGAAAACAATATTTAAGTAATTAACTACTTTATCTTCTACACTTATTTGACTTAAAAATACACTGTTTGCACCCTTAACTTTTAAATCATCGCTTAAAGTAAACAAGTCCAAGAAATTATCCTTAATAGGTAAAGTTAAAGTATAAGTAGTAGAATATAAAGCCTTACTATCATCATTATTCCAAGACATATTTGAAACATCAAAGTAACTTAAGATATCAATATCACTTCCAAAGCCATTGTTAACCATAATGCTTGTTAAATCATTTGGTAAAGCATTTCCTACTACGATACCTGAAATATTTACATCTAAATGCTCAATAACCTTTTTATAGATAGCTGTTAAAGTTATATCATCATTAACCTTATCAATAGATATTTCCCTATCAGTAAGCTTATTAAAACAACCTTCTGGAAGCTTTTCCCACGTCACAAATTCATAACCACTAGAAGTAAGCGCATCAACAATCTTAGGCATGCCATCTTCACAATGACTAGAACCCGTAAAGTTTAAGCCATTACCCAAGGCATCAGTGGCCTTAATTGTAATATTATGTAAAGTCTTATCGCTATTATCCACATAATATACATAAGACTTACTATTTGAAAGCATATCGCCATCTTTGGCATAAACAACTACCTCAAATAATTGACTATCACCATAAGAAGTGCTCAATACAATGCTATCTTCATATTTAGACTCATTAGTCCACTTTATTTCATCATCTTCAAAATAGCTATATTTATAATAAATAGTACCCTTACTAGCACTAGCAGATAACTTTAAGTTTAAAGTACCATCTATTAAAGACTCTAAATAAGCATATTTATCAATATCATCCCTAGAAAAACTTAAACTATCATCTGGACTTAAACTAGGACTATCTAAGGCAAAAGATGTCTTATCAATTATGTAAGTATAGCTTATTTTATCTGAATTACTATAGCCATCTTTACTAGCCCAAACTTTTAAAGTATGCGCTTTTTTTAAGCCCTTGCTACTAGCTATTAAAACGGTACATGAATTATTACATATTTTTTCATCTTCCTCATCAA
This sequence comes from Oscillospiraceae bacterium, assembly GCA_963654705.1. GTDB lineage: Bacteria > Bacillota_I > Bacilli_A > Erysipelotrichales > Erysipelotrichaceae > Colivicinus. The sequence continues at coordinate 4,548 of CAVKAO010000025.1, read as the reverse complement.
TTTGATAATGAATAGTTGAATCACTACTTAAAGTAACTAGTAGATTGCCATTACTGTCAAAGTCTTTATTAGCGCCACCATTATCACTATATGCATAAGTACCAGCCTCTAAGCTAACAATAGGTGCACTAGTCTTTTGTAAAGTATTATCAATTAGATACTCATAAGTAGTATGTGTACTTTCTTTATAATCATCCTTGCTAGCCCAAACAGTTAGTGTATGATAAATCTTTTTACCTACTTCGCCACTTAGCTTAATTGTTTCACCACTAGAAATAGTCTTAATTTCTTCATCATCAATTTGATAATTGATTGTTACATCCTTAATTGAATAATGTTTATTTACTGCAATATTTAAATCGCCATTACTATCAAGCTTACAATCACTATCATACTTACTATAAGTACCACCTGTAATATCTAAAACAGGCTTATTTAATTTATCAAGAGTATTATCCAAAATATAAGTATAAGTTAGTTTAGCTGAATCATTATAGCCATCTTTACTAGCCCAAAATGAAACGCTATATTGTTTCTTACTATCATATTCACCCTTTAAGGTAATAGTATTGCCAATATACTCTATACCATCTATTTCATACTTATAAGTAACATCCTCTTCACTACTTAAAGTAATAACTAGATTTAAATTATCTAATTCTTTATGCCAATAAACACCTGCTGCCTTATTTACACTAGGTGTCTTTAAAGTTCTATAAGTATTATCGATTATAAAGCTATAACTTATAACAGCTGAATTTTCATAGTTTTCTTTTTCTGCCCAAAGCTTTAAAGTATAAGCCTTACTTTCTTTATCTACTCCATCTAAAGTAATGGTGTTTCCATCTAATAACTTTGATTCACCATCATTAATTTGATAATAAATTAAGGCATCACTAGTATCACAACTTACATTTAAAATAAGATTACCATCAACTAATTTATTATCACTATCATATCTTGTATAAGTACCAGCATCCAAATCGATAATAGGACTAGATACTACATCCTTTGGTACACCAGTACTATCTAAAACATAACGATAATAAGATTTAATTGAATCATTATAGCCCTTCTTACTAGCCCAAACTTCTACTTCATAGACAATCTTAGAACCATTTATCTTTTCAAGTACAAAAGAAGAGCCTTCAATTACATCACCCTTTATACCATCTTTAGTGATTTGATACTTAATAGTAGCGTTTTCCCCATTGGCAATAATACTAACATTTAAATCACTATTTAAATAAGTAGCTGATATCTTATCAAGCTTAATAGCCTTTAAAGTAGAATAAATATTATTAATCGTAAAACTATAAGTACGCTTACTAGAATCGATAAAGCCTTCCTTACTAGACCAAACAGTTAAAGAATAGGTGATATTATCATTATCAAGTGCAGCTAAACTAATAGTAGAACCTGTCTTTATTTGACCATCATCAATTTGATAATAAACTGTCTCATTTTCACTAGCCGTTGTAACTTTTATAACTAAACTACCATCAATTAATTTACTACTATCGTAAGTACCTGAATCTAAACTTAATCTAGGAGTACTAAGGATTGCCACAGGATCAATTGTGCCATCACTATCTAATTCAATTTTTACATTAAACTTATATTTATCACTATCAAATATTGCCTTACTAGAATCATTTTCGGATAAGGCAAGATTTAAACTAATTACAGGGCTCTTACCATCCTCTGGTAGCTTTACTCTACCATTTTCATCAACAATAGAACTTAGTTTATTAACCAATTCTTGTCTTGTATCAGTAACATTTAATAGCCATATTGAATTATCTTCACCAATTGCTTTAGCAGTTGTGGGAATTAGATTACATAAGCTATCAATTGTAATACCTACAGAAGCCTTTATCGTAACATCATCTACACTTGTAATATTAGTCTTAACTACTTCCTTTTTAGGAATAACATAAACTACTAGATTAACACTATCCTTAGCATACTTAATACCATCTCTTTGTTTTATAGGTAGTGATAAAGTAATCTTACCCAAAGCATTATCAGTAATCTTTTTAATCGTCTTATTATCATCCAATAGCTTATTAAGTTCATCATCACTTATATCATTAAACTCTGCAGTATCCGTTTGACTTAAATCATCAATATTATAGGCAACAGCTGTTTTTGGAAGTAAACTCTTAAACTCTTCAATTGAAGACCCCTCATTTACATAAACATATTGTTCCTTAACACTAAATACTCTTCTTGGCATATCTTGACCAATACCAATTATGGAAATAGAACCATCATCATTTATCGTATAAGAATTTATATAACCAGATACCTTATCACTATTACTACCATAGATGGTCATAAAGTGATATCGATAATCTACATCCTTACTAAAAGCTACCTTTTGGCCTAAGTTTGCAGGAATAGTTGCCTTAAGCCTATAAGACTTATTATATTCAACCACCTCATTTTTAGTATCAACATCTACCCAATTACCGTTTTCATCCTTATATACCCAACCAATATCATAATAATAAGTATAATCGGTTGAAGTATTGTCCAAACTATTGACAAGGCTAAAAGATAAGTAAGCTTTCTTAGGGAAATTTGAGCCCACCTTTAAGGCTTCTGTTTTTAAAGTTACATCATTTAAACCATCGTAAGTATATCTAGTTAGATGCAAGTTTCTAGCTGGCATATAAAAGTTAATGGCATTATTCTTACTTTCTGAAATATAGAAATCATTAGCTTGCCAATGCTCAAGAATCTTATTATCGATTTTACTGCTATCTAAAGAAACATACTCCTTATAGTTATATTCACCATATTCCTTACCATCAATATAAACCTTATACTTAGTACCATCTTTTCTAGCCCAAAGTTGCTTATTTGTTTCATCATAGCTCATATGAAATCTAGTACCATCATCCAAAAAGATTGTTTCACCATAAGTATAAGAATCCAAATTCTTGACCAAAAGCACATTCTCAGCGGTAGAACCAGGTGTAATACCAATTAAAGAACTAGGATCAATATTATCGGCATTAATATAGGCATAAGTCGAAATAGCCGAATTACCATTTAAAAAGATATTATCCTCTTCCCAACCATTAACGCCAAAAGCACCCGTTTCTGGATCAATAAAATCAACATCACCATTTACACCCACCATGGCCGTATTATTACAAGCAATAATCTTGCCACTCAAAGTAATGTCATAATACTTTGTGCAATACATTGCTCCACCATAGCACCATTGATTTAAATAATCAGTATAGTTAGCACTATTATTATAAAAACTTACATCCTCAAAGCGATTTTTGCCATTATTATAAACTCCACCACCATCTTCATAAGAGGTATTAGAAGAAAAAGTACAATTAATAACCTTGATATTATTTTGATCGATATAAAGGCCACCACCTGCCGTAGCCTTATTATTGGAAATATTAACACCCTTTATTTCACCAGAATTAGAGCCAAAAGTTCTATTACGAACCATGATGCCTCCACCATTTTTAGGTGCTGTGTTGTAGTCTATAAAGGAAGTACCATCACCATCTATCGAAAACCAAGAATAATTAAAGCATATACCTCCACCATAACCAGAATTATTGGCACTATTATGACTAATACTTGAATTATTATTCATATAAATGTGCGTGCCATCCGCATCCGAAAAGATACCACCACCACTAGTACGAGAATAGTTGTAGTCGATATGGGCATTATTCATAAAAATCTCACAATCTTCACTATTAACAAAAACGCCACCGCCCGTATTCCAAGATTCATTACCAGCCAAAGCTACATTCTCAAGATATAGCTTAGCCTTACTCTTCATATAAACAGCGCCACCATTAAAAGTATAGCCACCTGTAACTAAACCGCCAGATGTAATAGATTCTTCAGCATTAGAGCTTGAACTAACTCTTTTAAAAGTAAATCTTGTATTACTTTTTAAATTACCATATAAATATAACTTAGAATTAGCGTGTAAGGTAAACACCTCACCACTATGGCCCATACCTGTTCTACTATCTACTCTTCTAATGGCATAACCATTCATTTCAATCTTACTTGTAGTACCCTCGACAATATCAATGGCCGAAGTAATTTGCCACTCTTTATTCATAATGATAGTCAAGCCACTTCTTGAAGCATTCATTGCCTCATTTAAGCTATTATAGTAAGTCTTATTGCCACTTTCATCTTCACTATATGCATAAGCATTCTCATTTTCAGCTATAACATTATTAGGTAATATTGTTATAAACATTAAAGTTAATAATACACATTGTAATAATTTAGATAGTGGTCTTCTCATATATATCCTCTCTATATAATTTATATATTAAATATAGTTTTTTATCTTTATCACTAATAATATAACACTTAAAGATTAAAAAGAGTCCAATAAAGATGGCTTAATCATTTATCTTAATTTTAAAGCTATTGCATTCTATAAATGAAAATGCATTAGAAGGTTTTATTTTCCACAAGCTTGAACAATCCGGTACTTTAACACTTCAAAACCATTAAAATGTTCTAAAACGGCTTAACAGTCGC
>CAVKAO010000024.1:0-32693 GCA_963654705.1 Oscillospiraceae bacterium | reverse complement strand
CCGATAAACACGATGTATTTTGGCTTAAAACAGTTTATTAAACTTTTAGTTACACGGATTTTACAAAGTTAAGGATATAAGTGTTGGGTTCTTAATTTAGATAATAGCTAATAAAACCATATACCTGCGCATAATCAAAGAAATAGTTATACTTATACCTGCGCATAATCAAAGTTCGTATTGCTAACATACTTGCGCATAATCAAAAACGCTTTTATAATTAACTTGAAAAAGGGCTAATTTATGATTTTTAAAAGAAAGATTTATCAAAAACTATTAGAATGGAAAAATGAATGTCAAGGAAGTAAAGCTTTGATGATAGAAGGAGCTAGGCGTATTGGGAAATCCACCGTTTGCGAAGAGTTTGGAAAAAATGAATACGAGAATTATATTCTTATTGATTTTGCCCTAAAAGATAAAGAAGTAGAGTCATATTTTTATAACCACTTAAACGATTTAGATACTTTCTTTATGCTTATTCAAACACATTTTAGTATAGAACTTAAAGAAAGAAATTCATTAATAATCTTTGATGAAGTTCAGATGTTTCCTCAAGCTAGAGCAGCCATAAAATATCTAGTAAAAGATGGAAGATATGATTATCTAGAAACAGGTTCGCTTATTTCTATTAAGGAAAATGTTAAGGATATTGTAATACCTTCAGAAGAGAGACATATTAATATGTACCCTTTAGATTTTGAAGAGTTTTTAACAGCCTTAAATGAAGAAATGCTTATTAAATATATAAAGGATTGTTTTAATAAAAGAGTAGCTTTAGAAGACAGTCTACACCATAAGGCTATGTTATTGTTTGAACAATATATGCTTGTTGGAGGAATGCCAAAGGTAGTATCTTCCTTTGTAGAGTCTAGAAAAAATTTTACAAAAGCAGATCAAGAAAAAAGAGATATCTTAAAGTTATATCGAGAAGATATTATGAAAATAGATGCCAGATATAGGGGTAAGGTATTGTATATTTTTGATCAAATTCCTGGTTTTTTATCAAAACATGAAAAAAGAATTTGTTTTAAATATATTCAAGAAGGAAGTCATTATAAACAATATGAGGAATCTTTCTTTTGGCTATCAGATTCAATGGTAGCTAACGAATGTTTTTCATGTAATGATCCAAATGTTGGGCTATCATTAAATGAAACAAGAACGTATATAAAGTGTTATTTAGCAGATAGTGGATTATTAATAAGTCTTACGTTTAATGAAAATGAATTATTAAATGATGATGTGTATAAACAAATACTTGCAGGAAAACTATCTCTAAATAGGGGCATGTTTTATGAAAATATAGTAGCGCAAATGCTAGTGGCAAATGGCCATAAATTATACTTTTATAACCACTATAATCAAGATAAACATCGTAATGATATGGAAATAGATTTTATTATTTCAAATAATAGTAAGCTTAAATACAAAATGTTTCCAATAGAGGTTAAATCTAGTAAAAAATATAGCACTACCTCTTTAAATAATTTTATAAACAAATATAAAGATAGGATTGGTGAAGCATATATAATTCATCCTAAAAACTTAACGATTAATAATGGCATCACCTGCATTCCCGTATATATGACAATGTGTTTATAGATAAAACTAACTATGTTCAACTAGTTCTAGTAAACTAGCCTCCTTATAGGCAATATCAATATATAAATCTATTTGTCTTTCCATTAGCCAGACATAAAGATTGCCTTCATTTAACTCATCATGTAAGAATTCTCTATAATGCGCAGTTAAAATAGGAACTTCCTTACCCATATAGAAAAGCATAGGCATTAAACTATCCATTTGCTTATCTTCAATCTTCTTTAAAAGAACATTTCGCAATGTTGAAATAAATTCATTGATTTTGTTTTCATGAACTTCATATTCTTCTTTTGTTTGTAAAGAAAAGAAATCTAATGATTCAACTAGTTCTGAGGCTTGTCTTAAAAGCTCAAACCCAATATAACCAACAAAAGATATTCCCATTTGGGTATCATTTAGCTTATTCATCACCTTAACAGCGTCCATTGATCCAAACCATTCACGATTTTTAGCGTGAATATATAGCTTATTAGAAATGCGTTCAAAATCAAAATCATAGCCTGCAACAGCCATACTTATTTCATCACTATCAGCATATCTATTTGTATCTATTTCAATAGAAAAAATAGACGTATATTGCTTATCAAGAATAACAAAATTTAGATGCATTAAATCGCCATCTCTATAAGATCTATACTTATTAATCGCAACCACTCTATCTGTATCTATATTCTCTATCACATGTCTATCAAGTCTCATAAACCTCTCTCCTTATATAACACTATTTTTATACTGACTAAATATTAAAATTGGTTAAATATAAAGAAAATAAAATTATGAAATATGATTGTTGATACTATTTTAATAACATCACCATCAATAATAAGTATCTATATTATTAGCTTTGCTAGCGAGTGGTAAACACTTGGCCAGCAAAGCTAATATAAACACTTTTACTTAGTTACTAATCTTCCTTTCTTCTCTTTTTTAAAGCAGCATAGACACCATATCCACCTACACCAGTTAATGCACTAGCTCCTGCAATAATAGCCGCAATATTTGTACTTGAGCCAATAGAATCTTGATCAGCTTTAGAAACAATATCCAAACAATCATCTACCTTATCAGCTTCAATAACAGTCATATTATTATCTTGCTTATCATCTAGCCCAGTATCAGTATTCTTATCATTGACAACTGCATTACTAATTGAGTTATTAGTTTTGTTAATAGTAATTGTAATACTTGAATTGTTTTCGATAGCTTCATTAATAACATCAGAAGAGATCTCTTGATTAGATGAAGCAGCTTTCTTATCTTGAGCACTCTTTAAAGCAGACTTAGCTTTTTCAAGTTTAGCTGTGATTGTTTCAAGAGCTTTATTAGCAGCCTTTTTATCAGCTGTAGCAGTTTCTAATGCTTTGTCAGCTTCTTCTTTAGCAGTCTTAGCTGCTTCTAATTCGCCTTGTGCCTTTTCAAGAGTTTCTTTGAAAGCTTTAACAGATTCTTCAGAATACTTAGCTAATTCGTTTCTAGCATCAGTTAATTCGGCGGCAGCTCTTTCATATGCTTTCTTAGCGTCATCTCTAATAGCGATTGCATCTTCAAGATCAGAAGTAGTTGTTTCTAATCTTTCTTGAGCTTCTTTGTAAGCCTTAGCTGTTTCTTCAGCCTTAACAACCTTTTGATTATAAACTGTTTCAGCAGTTTCTCTAGCATTTACAGCATCGTTATAAGCCTTAGTAGCTTTTTCTAATGCGACAGTTGTTGTTTCAACATTAGTATCAGCTGTGTTCTTAAAAGTAACGGCGTTATTATAAGCAGTTGTAGCAGTTTGAGTTCTTGCTTTAGCATTATTTAAGTTTGTAAGAGCGACATTATATTCAGAAATTGCATTTGTCTTAGTAGTTAAAGCGTCACTTAATACTAAGCTTGAGGTGTTATATGTTGTTTGAGCCTTATCCATAACTTCTTTAGCTTGAGACACTTTAGTTCCAAGTTCTTCAGATTGTTTAGTTAAGCTTTCAACATTCTTATTAGCAGTTTCAAGTCTAGTTGTAGCACTAGCTAAAGTAGTATTAGCTTTTTCAAGATTAGTTGTAGCACTTTCAATACCAGCGTCAATTTCTTCTAACTTAGAAGTCTTTTCATTTAAGATAGCTTGTTTATTTTCTAAAACACCTTGAGCTTCTTCAAGTGCTTTATTAGCATTATTTAAATCATCTTCTAATTCAGCAAGTTCTTCTTTAGCTGCATCTAATTCAGCTTGAGCTTGTTCGTCAACAACCTTAGCATCTTTTAAAGCTTTTTCTTTAGCTTCGACAATCTTAGCTTGTGCATCAACATCAGCTTGTTTAGATTTGGCAACAGTCTTTTTAGCTTTAACATCAGCAGTTGCATTATTTAAAGTAGTTTGAGCTTTTTGCTTTTCGGCAGTTGCAGTTTCTTTAGCCTTTTGGCTTTCTTCTAATGAAGTTTCAGCGGCTTTTTTAGTGGTAGTTGCGTCTTCGATAGCTTTTTGGTTTTCTTCTACATTAGCTTTAGCTGTGTTTAGTTTTGCTATTACATCATTATAATATGCTGTAATAGCTTCACGGTAAGAGCTAATTGACCAAGTAGCGTTCGCAAGTTCTTCATCAGTAATGAAATAAGAATTAGTATCATCCTTAGACCATTCTTGATTTAAAGTTGTTCTGTGATATGTATAAGTATGATCACCAAGTTGTTCTACACTCTTATAATAATAAATGGCAGCACCAGTAGTTTTAGATTCTGGATCAACAACATTTAGGTAATGACCTACTTGGAATACGCTTGTATCAAAATAGTACGAATCTGTATCATTATAATCATAATGACGATGAAATAGTTCTGAATTAGGGAACTTGTATCCAGTCTCATCTTCAATAGCTTTACCTAAGTCATATAGTTGCTTATCATCGGAAATACTATTGATATATTCTGTAACAGAACTTTGTGTTACTTCGGTTAACCCTAGTTCTTCGGCGTGTTTTGTACAATAGTCGTAGATTGCTTTTTCTTTGTCATACCATGCGCCTACTGCCCAAGAAGATGCGTTAGAGATAGCTTCTTCTTGTGTTACAGCGCCTTCGGCTTCTAGTGGGATGCTTTCTGTTTTTTGAGCTAAGTTTTCCCAATAACCAGCGTGGCCATAATTTTGGTTTTCTTTATCAGCAGCAATTTGAGCATCTGCCATAGTTTTATCGGAAATATTCCATCCAGATAATCCTTCAGATACACGCTTATTATCAAGTTCTTCTAACATATCAAGAGAAGCTAAAACGTTATTTAAATCAAACGAGCTGCCGTCAGCGAATGTTATTGTTGAAAAGTCATCACCTGATGCTGAAGCTAATTTGTTCTTTGAGAAAGCGTACTTAATAGTTCTAATAGCAATTTGAGCAAAATTTGCTTTTGTTGCATAATCACTAGAACCAGCACCATAATCAGTATTATTAGCAATATATTCATAGAAACCTAATACACCACGGCTAACAAGAGCTTGAGCAGCGTCAAGGGCTTTGGTTAATTCTTCAGTTTTGCTTTGGGCTTCAGTGATAGCGTCTGCTTGCTTCTTAATTTCAGCATTTGCATTATCAATGGCATTTTGAGCGTCTGTTTCAGCTTGAGTTTTGTTTTCTAAATCTGTTTTAGCAGCTTCTTCAGCCTTCTTCGCATCATCTAAAGTCTTTTGAGCGGCGTCTCTAATAGCTTCTTTATCTTCTAAAGTCTTATTTTCAGTATCTAAAGCAGTTTGGGCTTCTTCAACTTTTTTAGCAGTTTCTTCTTGAGCTACAGTCTTATCTTCAACATCCTTAGTAGTTTCATCTAAAGCTTTATTAGCTTCTTCGATGGCCTTTTTGTATTCATCAATTACTGTTTGAGCAGCATCTCTTGCCTCAGTTGCATCTTGTTTCTCTTGAACAGCCTCTTGGTGCTTTTCTTCGTTAGTAGCAGCATCATACACTTCTTGAGCGTGCTTTTGGTTTTTATCAGCTGTGTCGTAAGCGTCTTTAGCTGAAGTTTGTTCATCAGTAGCATCTTTTAGTTCTTTATCTACGGCAGTCTTGTCATCAACTAATCCATCGTGGGTTTTAGTTGCACTATCCAAAGCAGTCTTATCAGACTTATTTTGCTTATCAGCAGTATCATATGCATTTGTAGCGTCGTCTAAAGTTTTTGATGCATCATCAAATGTATTTTGCTTGCTGTTTTGATCAGACTCAGCATTATTCTTTTCAGTAGTTGCACTATCTAGTGCATCACCAGCATTCTTTTGCTCAGTTTCAGCGTTAGTTTTATCAGTAGTTGCACTATCCTTAGCATCAGACTTAGTTTCTTCATCTTTCAATTTAGCATCTAAATCTTTTTTAGCGTCAGACTTTTCACCTTGTGCAGTTTCATCATCAGATTTCGCATTATCTCTAGTTGTAGTGTCAGACTTCTTTTGCTTTTCTAAAACATCCACATCACCTTGTGCGTCATCTAATGTCTTCTTAGTTTCAGTTTCTTTTGTTTCGCCGTTTGTAACATCAGTTTCGGCGTTAGCCTTGTTTTCGTCATTAGTATAATGATCAACATTATCACTCGCATCGCTATGAGCCTTTGTAGCATCATCTAATGTTTTATTAGCGTTTTTAGATTTAGCGCTTGCATCATCATAAGCTTTGTCAGCTGTATCAGATTCAGCTTTTGAAGCATCATATTCTTTTTGAGTTTGATCAACAACAGCTTGTGCATCATCAACTTCATCAGCATACACAACACCAGCATTTCCAACACAAGTAATAGCAGAGCCTAATACAGCAGCAGTAGTAACAGTTTTCTTTAATAATTTTTTCATAAATTTAATCCCTCTTTCTTTAATTACGTTATCTTTATACCGGTTTGGTATATTTTTGGCTGAAACAGAAAGAATTTTTATATAAGCTTTTTTCTTTCTAGCTTGCCCTTAATGTTGTACTGGGTAAATATTTAAAATGGCGCATTAAAAAAGTGCATAAGTATTTTTTAACTCATACACTTTTTAAGAGATTAGATATAAACCTGAAACAAACAATTTTGATTATGATAAATTAACATCCAAGGTATCTGGTGCTTGTTTAAAAGAAATGTCCATAAGAATTTCTCTACTACGTTCCTTTATCCAAAATTCATACTTTTCATCATCTAAATGATTAAATTCATTATCAAGACGATTATCCCAATATTCTTCATTATCTTCATTTTCATCTAATACAGACTCTTTAAAACAAGCCAAATACTCATTAACTAACATCTCTTCTTCCATATAATCTTCCTTTGTTTGTAAAGAAAAGAAATTAAGATGATTGATAATGCCACTTACTTGTAGACACATTTCATCAAAAATATAACTCATAAAATCATTAAAAACTTCTGGTTTTCCAAGTTTGGTATTTGGTTTTCCTTTATCATATCCTGGATATAACATAACTTCCATAGACCATAAACCAATTTTACAAGCACACTCGCGCGTATTAAAATTACGTCCCTTTTTAGAATTAAGAATGTTTCTTCTTACATTTATAAACTCATTGCTATCAAATCTATTACAACTATATGCAAAAGAAAAGATTGGAACTCTATTTTTATCAATTACTTCAAAATTAAGAAACAATAAGTCACCATCACGATAAGACCTAATATCATTAAGCTTTAAAATACTATTAAGTTTAAGTTGATTGATAATTTTTATATCTAATGCCATATTTTTAACTCCTTATTATTAATTACATTGTATTTGTACCATCTAATGTTATATTCTGGTTATTTATTACTATAATTACACCATAAAAAGCAATTATTATTAAATTTTCATCATCATACCGCCAAAAATACTTATTCATAAGTATAAAACTATCGTATAGAGGAGTTGATATGATAAGAATTAAAATACCTAGAAATATAGATGAAGAAGCATATAAGATATTTTGGAAAAATATGATTGTTAAAAATGCAATAAAAGGCATTTATATCATAGATGAGTATTACCCAGTCTTAATAAGCAAGAGTTTTAAAAGTACTGATATGTTTAGAATAACTAATTTCGGAATTTATCAATATGAACAAGGAAAATCATTTATAGAAGCTAAAATTCATTGGGACTTTTATTACAACGATATCGAATCAGCGATGATAGAACTATCTTGTTATAACAAAGCGAAAAATGATACCTATCTATTAATTAATGATTAGGGTACATAAATAAAATAAATGTAACCTAATACTTAAAATAAAACAGATTTAACATAGATTTGTAATAAATGGAGGAACTGTTATGAAACATGAAATTACTGATTTAGGATTTACTGCCAAAGCTTATAACGCACTAAGAAGATCAAAAGTTTTTTATTTGGAAGATCTATGCAATAAAACGGCATATGAAGTAAAAAGAACAAGAAATCTAGGCAATAAGCATTATAAAGAAGTTGCAAACATGATGAAAGAATATGGTTTGTCTTTTAAGGAGGAAATATTATGAGATTTTATAAAAGAGATATAAATTTAAATAATTGGAATTTAGCTACTAGCAAAGATTTTGAAATTGGTCCAAATATGATTGAAGGCATAATGCACTTAACAAATGTAGTAGACCATAGGATTGGCTTTGCGGTTATTGGTGAACAATCATATATAGGTTTTGAATTTAAAGAACCTGTCAATATTGAAAAACACGTAAATGTTTACACCAACAAAGTTTTATCTTGTCAACCGGACTTTAATACCACAATCTTATCTAATGGAAAAGATGGAGCTTTACTATACATGCAAAATCTATGCTGGCATATAATTAGACCCTCAGAACTTAAATTGAACAAGGGCAATATTGAATTTAATTGCGCAATAAAAGCTAGAACTAAGCTAGTACAAGATTGTCAAAACAACAACATTATAGGCATCTTGCTACCACCAGAAATAGCCTTAGGTAATAAACAAGAATATGATTCTAAAGACATAAATAACACTAGCCTTGTTTGAACTATGTACACTTATTTTTCGTAGTGTCCTCTACAAGCAATAATCCACAGAAAACCATTTTCATCTATGTTATATACCAATCTATTGGTATCATCTATCCTCCTACTCCATGCTTTTCTGTGTTTGAGTGGTTCAGGCTTCCCTATCCCATCTGATAATCCTTCCCTCTCGATGGACCTTACAATCTCATTGATTCGTTTTAATGTCTTTTTATCCTGAGTTTGCCAGTATAAATAATCATCCCATGCTCTATCAGACCATAATTTTTTCATTAGTCTTCCTCAATTAGTTCGTGTTCTTGGCCACGACCAGCTTCAAGTTGTGCGATACCCCTATCAATCATGGCGATATATTCGTTATTTCTAGCTGCTTTTTCTAATTGATTATATTTATCAAGGCTCATAATTACGACATTTTTTTCATTCTTTCTTGTCACAATAACTGTCTCGTGAAAGTCTGTAGCTTTGTCACAATAATCTTTAAAACTGTTCCTAATTGTTGAATAATTAACCGCTAACATTGTTTTAATCTCTCTTTCCTTCTCTTTATTTTTTGTACAATTTTTTGTACATTTAGTCTATCTTGTTATTAAGTTTATGTCAACTAAATGATGTTAATGTACCTTTAAGCAGAGCCATCTAATAACATAGAAAATCATTCAAAATATTATTGATAGCCATGTATAGCAGAAGCTTTATCAACATCTTATGATACTATTCCTTAATCACATTCAAGTCAGTAATTAAATCACCATCTAAATCATACTTATAAATTTGCTTCTCATTATAAGAAATATAGAATATTACAGAATCATCTTCTGCTTTAATCCTATTAAGTTCTTCCTTAAGACATCTAAATTGCTTAGGTGTAAGATTGCCCTCAAATACCGACTTCTGTACATGAAATAGATACTTTCTTAATATCTTCATATATTTAGGACATCTTTTCTCTTTTACATCATAGGTACAAATTATAGTCATGCTTACCACTTCATTTCATAAAACTTTAATTCAGCTATATTTTCTTTAATATATTCTGATAATTCATTTACTTCTCTATTTAATAAGGTCTTATAAGTATACGTTTTACCATGATAATCAACAGTAGTCTTTAATACTTTATTAAATTCACCAATAAATAACTTGGCTCCTTTTTCGCTTAGATAACATTTTGAATTTTCACCATGCTCAAAACATTCTTCATTAATTTGCTTTTTCCTAATAATCCTAAGCATTATTCTATCTACCAATATCGGTTTATAGATATCAGCTAAATCAAGTTGCAGGGAATCATTACTTTTACTAAGACTATGAATAAAACTTATATGACTAGACAAATCACTTCTATCAATCATCGACAATATTATCCCATATAGTAAAGAATAGCCATAACTCATAATAGCGTTCACTTCATTTAGTGGAGGTCTTACAGTTCTTCTATCAAACTTATATTTTTCATCTTCTAGTACAACATCAAAAACTGAATAATATATTAATTTAAATCTCGCTTCAAGTAAAAGCAATCTTTCAATATTTTCAATTAAATCTATTTGTGTAAGATAATATTCCATCTTACTTATTTGACTATCTACATTCTTACCCTTTTTATGATAATACTTGGCTAAAGCCAACATATTCTTAAACGAATAGTAAGTAATCATCTTAGCTATATAAAGTCTTTTATTTTGATCATTATAAGCCAAAGCTTGCTTAATCAAAATCTTACCATCTTTATATTCTTTAGGAACAAACTTGCCTATAAAGCTACCATAATAGTTATAAAACATAGCTTCTATTTGATATTTATTAAGAAGTTGTAAAACACGCTTATTAAAAGTTATTTCCCCATAGAAGATGATAGTATCAACCTGTTCTATTGGAATATAAAAATTCTTATATTGACTAGAAAAAGTCAAAGAATTATCTTTCTTAGATAATTGACCACTATTATATATAAAGAAAATACTCTTCATTTAATTTCCATCATACCAAATCCAGCAGAACCCTTAGAAGAAAGACCAGTATCATATATTAATCTTAATGTATCATAATTAACTTTTACCTTTAAGTCACATAAATAAGAAACATAAAAACTATTCTTGAAGTTAACTAATCTCTTTTTCTCATTTTTGACACTTAATATTTCAAAATAAAGTTCTTCATATGGATTATCCAAAGTCATATTTTTATCATCTAAATTATTAATACAAAGTTGCCCAAAAAGATCATCACTAGGCTTAAAGTAGCTAACATACTTATCTCTTGTTATATAGGCCACAACAGGAGATAAAGTATGTAATGTAACTACTCTATAACCATCAAAACGATCTAAATTTAATACTTCTATATTCTTTATATAAACATTATTTTCATTTAAAAATAGATTTGAGCTATTTCTTAAATGCTCATATACCTTATTTATAAAATCTAAATAATAACTAGAAACATAAAAGTAAACATCACCATTAAAGCTTATAGTATTATCTTCTACTTTATAATCACCAAATAAATTAGAAAACACAAAGAACTTAAACTTCTTATTATCTAAGTTATAGCCCTCGTCATGAATAAAAGCCCCATAGTCCTTTCTATCAAAGCAACTATATATAAGACCTTGTAAGATATGTTGATAATTAATTGGTAGCCTTAATCTATCATTACCTAAAGTTATCTTAAGACGCAAAATCTATCTCCAATATCCCTTACCACGGTTTTTATTATTACTATTGTTATTGTTTCTATTATTATTAGAATTAGCTGTAGCTCTATCTAGACGAGGCAATGCAACATCTTTATCTAAGATATTAGGCAAAGCATACCTAATATACATATTTTTTCTATCTTTTGGCATACTGGTAAAGCCATTTTTAGAATGATTTGCCAAAAACCATTCAAACCCATTATCGTCATTACTACTTGTAATAGGATAACAAACAAGCGCATTACTTGGTAAAGCATTAAAGTTAGCAATCTTCTTAAACTCAGCCTTAACACTCTTGCTTAATCCAGCGTTATCATAGTCAATATTGCTAAAATCAAAGTCATATTCTACGTATGATAAATTACTATCTTCATCTAAAGAAATTTCTCTTAACTTGACCTTTTCAACCTTAAGGGCAACACTACCCATACCAAGAGGCTTACCCATACCTAGTTTTAATCCTAGGTTCTCACTACTTGTATTTAAGATATATATTAGCTGTTTTAATTGTCTTTGCGAAATGCCATCAAAATATAGTTTACCCTTAAAAGAAACATTTTTCTTAAGTGGACGAACACTCTTATTTAGTTTTGTTGGCTCAACGCCCCTTTTTAACGTTACATCATTAGGGAAATGCCAATAATACTTACGTCCTCTAAGTATTCCATCGCTAAGCTCTAACTTACCATCTCTAACTAGATAATCATATGACCAATAAGTCGCATCCTCTGGTCTTTTTAAATAGAAATCTACATTACCAAGTTTAGGTGAATTTAAATTACTCAAAGTGATATGATCACAATAGTAATAATCCTTATTATTAGCTCTATCTTCTACCCTTAAATCAGAAAATCTAATTAAAGAACCTTTAGGATTATCACCAACTCTACCAAATAAGTCACAAGCTGGACAACAATCATTCACACAAGGCTTAAAGATAGTTAAATCACTTATGCTATTTTTAGAAACTTCTTTTGAATATGTTGTTGGACTTAAATATAAGTTATCTTCTACAAAAGCATAGTTAATCGGAAAGAAATCACCCTTGTTTTGCATAAAATTATTAAAGGCTGATTGATAAGCTTCATACGCAGATAAATCAGCACTTTCAACAGCAGGCTGTTCCTTATATGATTCAATCACATCATTAACCATTCTTTTTATTTCACTTGGATCTAAGGCATCAGTTAAAGGATCCTCATTTAAATCATAAAAGACATGATAATTAGCCTTTTTAACACCCATTCCCCATTTAATCAAATAGCCAACATCTTTATAACAATCTTCTTCGAAAGAAGCGGCTATTACCTTTCCACTTTTAGAAACATTAAAAGACACTATGTCACCATCATATCTTCCTTCACAAAGATTTCTACCAATTCTATATGACCTAGCCGATAACAAATATAATTCGCCATTATCAAAGGACAATAAAGCTGGCCCAAACATTGCACCAACCCTTTTAATAGGATGAACATCATTTAAAAGCCCCATACAAGAATCCGTTAAAGTCTCATAAATACTTCTAATAAGACCTCTCATCTCACTGCCTGGTATAACCGGCTTATTATATTCACCATCTTCAAGTGTTCTATTACTTAAATCAGTATAAGAATAAAAATCATAAGTCTTATGACCTTCAACAGAACTATCAAAGGCATTATCGTTGCTAGAATTAGGAATAAATAATGGGGACTTGCTAGTAAGGGTATATTCTATAACACCAGTATGTCTATCACTATCTTCATATTTATTAGCCTTAATATTAGGGAACTTTATAAAATTATAGGGATTAACAAATTTATCACTCATGATTTAGCTCCTTTAAACGATAATTACAAATATTAAGCATGTCATTTTCATCATACTTAATGTAATTTACAACCTCAACACACTTACTATTATTATCAACCTCTTCATCTACCTTAGATTGAACATAAATCTTTTCGATGTATGTATCATCAAAATCAATATCATTTGAAACAACTGTTTCAATCTCTTTATTTCGAGCATTTATGTAACGATACTCTTTCTCTTTGTCAAACAAATGAAGTTCTAATAACTTATCCTCTAGATATAAATCATTTAATAATTCTTCTTTGGTATATCTTTTAAAAACAACTCTATCTACATATAAGGCATACATTGTGCCCTTATTTGGTGCATTATCTAGTAACATGAGCCTCCTTATAGTTCTTTATCGAACATGCAATATAATCATTTTCCTTATCCTCTTCACCATTAATCAAAATAGGACCATTAGCCTTAAAAATACCTCTTCCAATAGCTGTTTGACCACCAACAGCTAAATAACCATTTTGCAAATCCTTAATAGCTAAAAGCAAGATACCAACAAGCCAATTTTTGTAGTCTTTAACATAAATATTTAATACAAAATCGCCCTCTACATATGTCTTCTCCATATATAAAGCACCATCTTTTGCACTACTTTCAAAACGTGATACACCAGTCCTTGTGATAATTAGGGGTTTGCTATTGCGGATAATCACTTCATCAATCACAATATTAGAAGAGTGAGCCTTTTTATTTTTCTCATCGACAAAACCAAACATTTGATCAATCAAACTGTTTTCATCAATATCAAGTTCATTATTATTTAAGCTTCTAATAATATCCTTAACTCTATGCCTTAAAGCACCAGCCATACTAGTACCAGGAATAATTGGATAACCATTGTCTGTAATTTGCTCAAAGTCTGGTTCGTTCTTTTTAACAGCATACTTTCTAATAGAAATACCACCATCAAGCTTTAAAGGAACACCAATTTTAAGCATCTTAGAATAATCACTATTAAAGCTATCTTTAATATCCTTTAAACCATTATAAGTATTCACATCAAATGCATTTGCATACTCTAAATAATTATCTCTATTAAATTCTTTATATGCTACCCTATCTAAATCAATGATTCCATAGCCCCTAGTCTTATTAGAACCAAGTCTAATTTCATGTTTTTTAATACCGCATATAACATCATTTAAAGTATTCTTTAAACTATCTTCATCATCATTTTCTCTAATTGTAAGCTCAATAAAGAAATAACCAGATGCATTAGAACCAATAATCTCAAAATCAAATTTGGCACCCCTTTTAGTAATCTTATTATCATCAAGAGCCACACCATCTCTAATGTCCTTATTTAAATTATTAAAAGTTAAATCCGATATAAACAAAGAACTCATCTTGCCATTGTCATCATCGTCACTAAAACCAAATAAGTCATTATTATCAAAATAGTTTCTAAAAGCACCCGCAATACTAGTACCAGGAATAAAAGGCATTCCATCAAAATCAACTAATAAATCATTATCCGTCATACCCTCTTTGCCACTACTAAGATTAATAGGAGAAATAAATTTAATATCAAACTTATAAACAATTCGCTTAATTACTTTATTAGTCATTGTTATCCTCCCTTGCATCAATCTTAATCTTATTTTTTAATTCACTTATATAAACATAATATAGATATTTAAACTTCTCACTATCACTAGCGCTCCACTCAAAATTACTATCATATTTACGGATTTTCTTAATCGCATTATCCACAACATCTAAAGTAACTTTTTTCATAAGTGTTATACACTTATCCTTATTAGAGCTCACTAATTCATTAAGCTCACTATACATGCTTTGGTAAGTATTTTTATCACGATATGCCAATCTAAGTTTAGATAAAGCTGGATTAAGCTCATCATCCTTAGTCTTTATATTAGCCACTATATCTCTAACATCTTCATCAATAATCTTCTTACATTCTCTAACTAGTAGTTTATTAATGATTGTCTTATCGCTATTACAAACATCATCCTTATTTAAAGTATTCTTCTTATAGACGATAAAATTAGGATTATCTTTTACCTTAGATAAGATAAATTCACCATAGCCTTCCGATACTCTTTCACCAATAAAATTAGAGCTATCAAATGTTCCACTAAAACCAGTATCAGAATGAAGTTTTAATACACTACCCTTACCTAAAGCATTAAAAGTTTGTTTTCTTCTTCCCCAAGTAACATTAAATCCACCAATGGTACTATATTTTAAGAAAGGTGAACTAATCACAATATCATCTACGTCATAATATTGTCTTAAATATTCTTCTAAGACCTTTATGTCCGCTACAAGCATACCAGATTGGTTATATAGTATTGCATCAGAAACAAGAAGCAATTCACAATCATGAATAACTTGTTTGTTTTCATCAAACTTCTTATTAGAATCTAAAGTAAAATCAACACTACCAAATTCACTATTTCTACCATAGCCCATTCTAACTTCATTTAATTTAGAAATACTATCCTTTATCCTTAAGGCAACATCTCTATCACAATAAATATAGCCCTTAAAAGTTTGGTCCTCACTTATACTACCAAGTTGATAAAAAGCACCATCAGATCCAGTAGCCCTACCAATAGATTTATCATCAGGCCTTTGATGATGATAAGTAATCTCACTATCAACACCTTTTATCACATTATCCTTACTTATATAAGCAGCCTTTAGAGGGCTTCTTTGTTTATCATCGCTCTTATTAAAGTAAAGCATATCTGTAACGTTCATCTTACCATCAACATACTTTTGATCCTTTACTTTTTGTAAAGAAACTTTGCCAGGTAAACATCTATCATTTTTACTTGTGATATAAGCGTTAGAAACAATAATCTTATTGGCTATCTCACTATAACCATCCTTGCCTAAACTACCTGCAATAATGCCAAGCACCTTACTACCAGCAATATAATCTTCACTTACAGCTTGATTGCCCATAGGTGATTTACAAATCATCTTAGACCTTAAATGAATAGTATAAGAAATAATATTCTTATCATATACTTCGTTAAATAAGATATGTTTTTCTTTAACGCTATTATCATCAATAACACTAAGTTTAACTAAACCTAAGCCTCTAGTTCTTGAGACACCCATGTGTTTAACAAGTGAAACACACTTTTTAAATTCACTTAAATAACTATCATTTCTTAAGTTTAAATCCGCGAAAAATACTAAACCCTTTTTAACTACTCTAATGGTTCTAAGCGAATTATCGATTGCTACACCCGTTTTATAATCAACTCTAGTTTGGGTTCTAGTATAAGCATATTCATCTAATACTTTGCTAGGCTCAACAATACTTTTCTCTTTAAAGCTTTTTAAAGCATTTATAAGTCCTTCCCTATTTTCCAATACTGCATTAGATAAAGTAAAACAAGATGGTCTATTGCCCTTATCACCAAATATCTCTTCATAGTGTTCTATTAAACCAAGATCTTTTAGTTCTAAACCAGCTTCTCTTATACAACCCTTGATTCTTTTAGCTGGAATATATGGCAAACCATATTCATCATGGACAACATCACTATCTACAATTGTGTTATATGTTTCGCCAGAATAACTACATAAATCACTCAATAATTCTATTTTAATTTTCATGATCTTCTCCCATTCTTAAATCAAGTAGTTCTAAGGCATCATAATAAATACCCTTATCATCGTTTAAATCATCAAAATCATAGCCCCTACTATTCAAGAAATTAATTTCCTTTTCAATCTCATTATCACCCAAAGGAATAATACCCCTAATTTCCTTGGAAACATTTCTTGGAATATCCACAAGTTTATTGCTTAAGTCCTTAAATAGTTTTAATGAACAATTTTTATTCTTAATATTTAATCCCTTATCATTATCAACATCCACATAGTATGGTCTAGCAATAAAACTTTCACCATCTACCATATAATGTTTCTCACGATAATCATCTAAGTCCTTGGAATTGACATTAGAACATAATTGAAAATCAACAAAGTTACCAACCAAATTATTAATACTATGTTTACTTTCTTTAGCCCTATCTTTGGCATTATCAAGGCATGCTTCTGCACTCTTATAGGCATCAGAGAATGGGAAATGTGAATTACAATAAGCAATACCAGCACAAGCTGTAAGAATTTCACCCTTACCAATAAAGTCGGCATTTTCTTTATTAAGAGCTTTTAAGAAACGCTCTACCGCATCAAGAGCCATCTTACCATTACAAATAAAAGTAATGTCATCACCAGCTAAAACAATCTTACGATACCATGGCCTATTAGTCTTTTCATTCATCTTATTAACCATTGCATTAAATGCGCTATTAAAAGCCTTATCAATGCCACTAGATAAGTTTCGCATTATCTTAATAGCCTCAAGATAGCCATCAACACCACTCATAACATTCATGATTCTTTTGCCTAAGCTATTACCATCCATATGCACCAAAGCAAGTGTACTATTATCACCTTTTTTAGGAACTAAATCATCAAGAATCTTGACACCCTCTTTATCTTTTTCACTAGCTCTTATTTTCAAGAAAGATTCGCTACATAAATATTCACCATCATATTTACTAATTGGATAGCCCGTAATAGAATCAGCGCTCATAAATGGGAAAGCACCAACAGGTGCAACACTAGGCATACAGGCCTTAATTCTACGCATCTCTAGATTAATGGCGCTATAGTCATTTTTATAAGAATTTGTCTTTTCAATTACCGCAACCGCCAAATTTAAAGAATAGGTCTTATCTAAAACATACTTTCCTAAATAGCGATTTACCTCTTTGGCAATAGAACCCTTTCTAAACAATGCATAGGCATTACCACCACCAACAAACATTACTTGCATTAAGATGTTAGATCCTTCTTTTATAAAGGCATCAGGACTATCGTTTTCCCAATCGGTAAGATATAAATCACTCGCCTTACTCTTAGTGTATTCTTTTAATCCACCCAAAATTAGATTATCAACAATAATACTGCCACCAATAATCTCCTTAACCTTGTTTGTCTTAAAGATATACCCCTGTATATCTCTAACATCATACATTGCAAGAACTTCTTTTTCTAATAAGTCACTTCTCATATTATTTACCCACCATATTCAAATTATCTTCAAGCTTCTCAATAATAGCTATTACCTTTAAACAAGCCTCTTCCATTTGTTTTGTAGTTAATGAACTTTTTCCACCATGATTGATACTATTTCTAAGATCACCAAAAAAATGTTTAATACCTTTTACATCTTTTTCACTAAGTAAAGATTTGAATTCTTTAATATTTACAGGCGTTTGTTTTATTAATTTCTTGTCTTTTTCATTAACTTTTCCTCTAATACCAGATAAAGCCAAAACATATTGAGAATAATTATAAGTATCTGCTTCACTTACTTTATTTTTATAATTAAATCTATTTACCTCTAATCTGAATAATTGATCAGTAAAGGTAACCGCAACTTGATAGCGTCTATGACTCAATAATAGTTTGATAAACGCAATTCGACCATAGGTATTATTTTTATTATTTACGATTTCAAGTTTCTGCTTAATCTTTTCAACAAAAGGGATTAATAGTTGGTAACGTTTTGGTTGTTCAAGTATTTCATCACATAGCCTTAAAACACTGTCAATAATATTAAAACACCCTTTAAATTGTGATAGCTCTGTAACATTGTTTAATTGTGCTAACGAAGTTAAGAACTTGGAAATAAGATCATCATCTAAAAGATATGGTTTAATATCCTCCGCATTAATTATTAATGTGCGATTAAATTGACTTAATAAATCCGATATTTTGCACATTTGGTAATCCTTAGCAATATCTTCAATATAGCCATTATCACCTTCCATTCGACCATAATACAAATGCTTAATTTTTACATCCTTAGCATTTTCAATGTAATCTAGCGCAAAAAGAAGTTTCATTGGGAGATATCTAAAACTATGCGTGACATCAATGATTATTTGGTCATTGGCATAAATGTTAGATAATAGCGCTGTAGAAAATTCTTCAAAATTAATATTTTTATCAATATTAATAAAAGACACTTTAACGTCCCTTAAATGATTTTTAAGCTCCTCGCCATGTTTTGCGTATGCATCATCAGTTGCGAAAACATAGACCGCTTCTAGTTGTTTTTTAAACCTTTCGACGATAGCTTCTTGAATGAATTTGGATTTTACAAGCATTTCATCATCATTAAAATGATAAGAAATCACTTCATATCCTTCTTGGTTTGATGTTTGATTAAATGATCCTGTACCAATAAAAGTAAAATACTTCATATATAGTCCCTTTCTATAAAAATATTATACTTTAGTTAGCATTCTAATTGAAAAAATGTATACTCATCATAGCTTAAAATATCCACAAAATTCATAATTTCATCTTTATGATAGCCAAATAGGTATTTGGTTTGTACATTATCCAGTGTTTCTATTCCATTTTCCTTATAAGATAAGATATTTAATATTAAAACACTATCCTCTTCTGTTTTATCTATATCAACATTTATAGAAGAATTAAGTAAAGTAAACGCATCCTTTCCCTTGTAGTAAGTAAACTCCCCTAGCATACAATTATCACTAGATAATTCATTATCTAAATACCAAACAAAATAGCCATCTTTAAACACAATGATTGTATTATCATTATAATTTACCCAACTAGTATTATTTAATAAGTCATTCTTTATTTCAGGAGTATTATTAAAAGTACTCTTTAAACTAATATCATCTAATGTAACATTGTTTAATTCATTCTTAAAATCTTTTTCTTCTTTATAAGGTCTATACCAATTAAAGTATATAAAAACACCTAACGCTAATATCAATATTGTTTGTAATGTAATTACTGTAATATATAGTTTCTTATTCTTATTCATAATCATTCTCCATCCTTTTAAGTTATACTTATTCAGGTTAAATATTGGTTATAAATAAGCTATTAATTTACTTTCTTTGTAGGCAATTATCATACTTTATAAAAAATAAGAATGTTATAATCTTCTTATGAAAAAAAGAAATAGCGCAAGAAGAGTAAGTTCTCTTACTAGAGTTAATGGTATATATTCGTTGGAACTTAGAAAAAAAGGCCCTAAGTTTTCTATTTCTAAAGACAAGAAAAAAGAAAACGCTAAAATGGCCTGTCGAAAATCAGGGGAATAGTCTAGTATTCTCTAAATTGTACAAATTCAAAGACTGATACTTTCTCACATTTATTATCAATTATTTTTTCGATTGTTTTGCGTTCACTACAAGCCGCAACAACCCTTATGTTTTTTTCTTTTAGTAAATTTATCATTTCATAAGTAAAACAAAACTCGCCTTGACACATTACACAATCTGGTTTTAAGGCCAATATTTTATCTAAATAAGATAAGGCCAAATCATATACTTCTTGTTTTGTAATATTTGGATCAATCACAGGAAAAGATACGTCGATAATTTCGCCATACTTTTTTGCCATTTCTAATTGTCTACTAGACCAATTATTGCTACTGTGATTTGATAAATTTACAAACATTACTTACTCCTTAAACTTTCAAATACTTTTTTATAAACTCTTCACTAGCTTCTTTATTTGGATCGTAATCTAGTGTTTCTTTTACAACTTCTACCTTTTCAGCTATTGGCTTATTTAGGTAGTCTTGTTGCTTATTAGCGAGCTTATTAAGCATTTCCATATATAGTAATACCCAAAACTTAATCTCTTTGGCTGAATATTGTTCTCTTTTTTCACCATATTCAAGCGCATGAGCTACTGCATTACGGAAACTTTTAAGACTCTTATATAGATATAAACAAATATAGTAGTCTTCTACAAATTCTTCCTTATTCAATAATCTAGTATCTTTTACAGGTAAAACCCTTGGTGTCATCTCATATCTTGTTTTAACCCTACTTTTATAAGTGGTGCAATAATACTCAACATTATAGTTAGTGTACTCAACAATAATGTTGTAATACTTTTGTGCTTCCTTTAAAGTTAAACCCTTTCCAAGGTTTTTAATCTGAGCAATAGCATCATCAAAACTTTTAGCTCTTATACCATTAAAATCCTTTTTATAAAGCCTAAAATAGCCGATATTAACATCCACCATTTCCTTATCTTCACCTCTACCATAACCTTGATAGATATTTGATTCAGGAGTGCATAATGAATTTATAACTAAATCATTTAAAAAATCACTTACATCATAATCATCTTTATTTTTCTTATGCTGTTTATTATTGTTTTTTGGTGCGACAAATTGTAATAAACCATGTTTATTCATATAGACAGCTGATTTAGCTTCCACAAGTACCAAAGCCTGTGTTAAAAGATTTTTATCAAGACACCACTTAATTTGTGCCAATAAATCATCACCAGCCTCTAACAAATTAACTTCTTTGTCTCCATAGTTGACAACATAATTTCTTTTAATCAAAGACTTAACGGTTTCAAAATAACCATTTTCTTCACTAGTTTTATCAAGAACCTTATGCATATTCTTTAATCTATCTTCAAAATCCGCCATTTGTGAAAGAACAATACTATCACTTATATTATTCATCGCTTTAACTAGTTTTTCATTAGCGTTGCCACTTTTCTCGTTAAACTCTACCAAGCCATTAGACTTACCAAAAGACAAGAACTCTTTCATACCTGATACAAAATCAAATACATCATATTCTTTAATAGCTGAGATAACTTCTGTAGCAACCATATCGCCCTTTGTATAACGAACACTTAAGATATCTTTTAGATCAATGTTGTCAATTTCCTTTACCAACATCATAACGGCATTAACAGCCGCAAAAGTATCTCTAGGACCACCATGAATATCAATATATAAATTTACTTTCTTATTATCTTTAGTAATACTATTAACAAACTCATATACAGCACTACCTGTTTTACCCTCAGTTAAAGTGATACCCTTTATTTCACCAACAAAACCATCACATCTTTCCTTAAAATAATCAAATGCTGTATATTCTTTATTAGTTTCATCCTTGTTGAAGCTAGTTTTACTATAGCCATTAATAGTCCTATCTGTATTTAAAACATAAATAGAATCAATATGCTTATTCTCTTTATGTAAGCTTTCAGCCAAAGACTTAACAACTGGCTCAAGTTGTGAGACATACTTGCCCTTTATACCATCCTTATAAATATAACTATTTACTGATATACCATTAGGAAGGGTACTCATGGCCAATAAGATAACATTACGCTCACTATCATTATCTTCAACACTAAAATAACCCTCTGTTAACTCCGCTTCTTTTTTTAATACTTCAGCAAATTCATCAGTATTAGATTTTTCTTTTGTTTCAAGCTTTTTAGGCTCAACTATTTCAGATTTAATATCAACCTCTTTTAAAAGATCACCAGTTATATTAGAAACAATATTTCTTTCAATAATTTCTTTAGCCCTATAAACATCACATGCTTCATTAACCTGTTTTACTAATTCATCAACATCATTTACTTGTAAACCTTTTGATTTATAGAATTGTTCAACATATTTATAACTAGAATCTAAGTCATGATCATCTAGATTATATATACCATTAAATAAATACTTTAGTTCATGTTCAAATCCCTTATCACTATATACTAGCCAAACTAAATCCTTATATTCATCAATTAAACTAGCTAGCTTGTTTTCATCACTTACATTACTTACAAGTACTAGACCATGCACATCCTTTAAATCACATTTATCTAAATTATCTAACTCTTTTACTTGTTTAGAATTAATTATTTCAAGTTCTTTTGAATATAGTAATGAAGCATATAGTTTGCCAAACAATAATGCATCAGCATATTTATTACAAGTAATATGCAAATTAAAATTAGGCTTAATACTATCTAGCTTTAAATCTCTTATTTTTTCATTATCATTTACAAAGTTAAGTATCTTATCTATCTTGTTTGAAAAGATAAAACTATTTAACAAATCTTTTTTACAATCATCATATAAGCCTTGTTCATGATAATAAGGGATACAATTATCATTAATTAAATTAGGCGTATCACTTTTATAAGAATTAATAGTTAAACGATCAATTAAATCAAAAACAAAAGCCTCATCCTTTAAAATAGCTCTAGGATATACAGTTGCAATATACTTATCTAATTTAATAAATAGACTATCATCAAAATCTAGTTTTTTACTTTCACGTTCCCTATTTAATAAGAAATGACATCCACCAATAATATCATCTACGCTATATTCTTTTATATGTGCTTCCTTAATAAAAGCCTTGTAATAAGCTTCATTATCCTTTTTATATTCTAAATATTTATCATAACTAGTCACAAAGAAAACAATACTATTAGTATCAATAATTCTCTTTAATACATTCTTATCTATAACATTTGAAAGATAATCATCAATAACTGTTACATCATCGATATATAGAATATCTTCATCACTGCCTACACAAGAAAAAGAATTAGCTAAATCATTATTCTTTAAAATCTTAGCTAACTTACTAGCGAAAATAATTCCTTTATTTTCATCACTTGCACAAATTAATAAATTACACTTGAAGTTAGTATTATTCTTTCTATTATTAGAAATGACATTTAGATACTCATTAATAGTATTAAATAACTGTTCATCTTTAATAAAACCAGAAAAGGCATTCTCAATTAATTCTCTATTCATAATTAGTCCTCGTTAATACGATAATTATACAATAGCGAAATAATTCAAAAGCACTAAATAAAAGATACCCCCTTTTAATCTATATTTAGACCACTAGCTAAAAGTAAAGATAAAAAGCCAATCAAGCAAGCTCCAACTAAAGTAACAATAATAATCATCATAACAACACTATTCATTTCTAATACCTCCATATAAATATCTTTTACGAATATATATTACTGATTATTATAGGTACATGTTAGGGTACTATATTAATTATTAAGTACCTCTATTTCTGTATAGCGTAACAAAGAAAAAAATAAGCCATCTATCATTATTCTTTTTTAAATAAAGCCTATATATCAAGATATATAAACAATTTTGCATCTAAATTAAATCACCAATAAGACTTATGTTGTTTTACAATAAATGATAAAAATATTGTTAATTCATGCATATAAATAAGCAAAAAAGAAGCTGCTTTTTAACTTAGCAACTTCTTTTTTAAGTTTATAATCATTCTATAATCTTCATCATATAAGATTCCATTTTTTACCGCATACTTTTTTACAAACGGTTTTTCTTTTTTGACTTTAAGTTTATCCTTTTCAATATCCATGTACCCAATAGCAATATCAAGAATAGTTCTATCATCATCTCTCTCCTTAAGCACTACCCCAAGAATTTCAATATCATAGCCATTAAATGAACGATCATAATCCAAGATGTATTCAACCACATCTGCAACATACTTTGCATCACAATAGAAAATATCATACTCTCTTTGCACATTAACATCAGATAATGCGACGCAATAAAAACTAATGTTTCTATCTAGTTTATCAACAACATCCTTCATATTTACTTCCGACTTCATCCAAGGAGTTAACCACTTTACTTTTTCCACCAAATATATCCCCTTCCCATTTTAAATATCTTCATCATTTTAGCATTATCAAAACAGCTTTTATCCTAATAAACATTATAAAAGCAGGAATATATACTCCTGCCCAACCTTTATAAGAACAATATTACCCTTGAGCAGGAAATCAAGGACCAGGCCGTCAGAGACGCTTGGATGTGTCAATCCTTTATAAGAACAATATTACCCTCATACAAAGAATAAGGCAACAATCGAAGAGCTTAGAGAGTGTCGATCCTTTATAAGAACAATATTACCCTGAATTCTCTAAAGGATTTGCCAGGTGAGCTTAAGTTCCTGTGTCGATCCTTTATAAGAACAATATTACCCTCTCACAAGAAGAATGCGAAGACCTCGATATGCATTGTGTCGATCCTTTATAAGAACAATATTACCCTCGTTGTTGACCACTACGCAAGCAAGCTAAAACACAAGGTGTCGATCCTTTATAAGAACAATATTACCCATTACCCATGCTGGTTCCTTATATTATTACAATGGCCTAGTGTCGATCCTTTATAAGAACAATATTACCCTCTTGAAGAGAGGCGAAATCTACGCAAGTAGATATTAGCGTGTCGATCCTTTATAAGAACAATATTACCCTGATATGGACCGATGCTAGCGACCGCCTATACTTCCGTGTCGATCCTTTATAAGAACAATATTACCCTAGACGATTTTGATAAAAAATGGGCTTTTTTAGGTGTTTTTTTAACCTTTTTAGTAATTTTTCAAACATCGTTTAGTGATTTGGTTAAAAAATCTGCGATTTTCTTCGACCATCTCCATTTTAGCACACATTTTTAGGCAATTTTTAGCCAATTTTTGCGGCATTTTTAGGCGATGGTCGAAAAACTAGAGAAAATTTGCTTATTTTATATCATTTTTAATCGCTAGAACATCAACTTTTACCTATGGTTTATCTAAATTAATAAAGTTTAGATTCTCTTTCCTCTCACAGTCAAATACACTTACTGCTTGATTAAAGATTGAATAATCGAATCAATTCTTTAAGAATTCCTTACCCTAGTTTAAAAAGTTTTAGTCTATATAAAACCATCTTTGCTAATGTTTCTAAATTATTTTTTTGACGTTTATGATGTTGGTGGCAAATATTTTTTATTGTTTCTAACAATAAATCTTTACTTTGTTTATACCAAGTTAATTACATCAAAAGAGCTTAATCTAATGTCGCCATCAAATTAAGCCCTTAAATTTATTTATTATTCCACTTCTTAAATTCTTCTTCTGTCGCTAATACAACATGGGTATCACTTAAATTGTGATAAGTACCCTTAGTATAATCTACACCCTCCTTTTCCTTATCATAAGTAAGAGCTGTTCTAGCCTTCTCTACAATAGGATTAGGATGAGGAATAGCACTTAATAATGATTTAGTATAAGGATGAATAGGATTAAAGAAGATTTCATCAGTAGTGCCTGTTTCAACAATATGGCCAAGATGCATAACACCAATTCTATCCGATATGTATTTAACCATACTCAAGTCATGGGCAATAAACAAGTAAGTTGTACCTAGCTCTTCTTGAAGATCTTTCATCATATTAACGACTTGTGCTTGAATAGATACATCAAGAGCTGAAATACACTCATCCGCAATAACTAGCTTTGGATTCATAACTAGTGCTCTAGCAATACCAAGTCTTTGCCTTTGACCACCAGAGAATTGATGAGGGAAACGAGTAGCTTGCTCACGCGATAAGCCAACTTTATCCAAGATACTATAGACCTTTTCTTCCAAATCCTTCTTGTCTTTATAATTCTTATGAATCTCTAGCCCTTCAGCAATAATTTGTGAAGCCTTCTTTCTTGGGTTTAAACAAGCCATAGGATCTTGGAAAATCATCTGCATATTAGTTCTTAGATATTTCTCAGTCTCCTTATCCATCTTACCTGAGATATCTTTACCATCAAAGATAATCTTGCCAGCGGTAGGATTATACAGACGAATAATTGAACGGCCAGTAGTAGACTTACCAGAACCAGATTCACCAACTAGACCATATGTTTCACCCTCATAAATCTTAAAACTAATGCCATCTACTGCCTTAGTAGTAAAAGTTTTAGTAATAGGGAAATATTGCTTAAGGCCTTCAACTTCTAGTAATACTTTCTTATCATTAGTCATTTAATCCAGCCTCCTTTTTCATCTTGGCAATCCTTTGTTTTAAATCCTCAGGAAGTTCAACCTTAGGAGCTCTAGGATCACATAACCAAGAACATACTCTATGTTGACCACCTACATCAAACATTGGTGGTTCCTCTTCATAGTCAATCTTTAAAGCATAAGGATTTCTTGGCGCAAACGCATCACCCTTTATCTTAGACATAAGATTAGGTGGGGTACCAGGAATGGCAAATAATCTTCTTGAATTAGTATCCGTATCAGGCATACTAGCTAAAAGTCCCCAAGTATATGGGTGTCTTGGATCATAGAATATTTCATTGATTGCACCTTTTTCAATAATACGACCAGCATACATTACCGCAACATAATCTGCAACCTTAGCTACTACACCCAAGTCATGGGTAATATAGATAACAGAGATATTCTTTTCTTTTTGTAGCTTTTTAATAAGCTCAAGAATCTTAGCTTGAATTGTAACATCTAGTGCAGTAGTAGGTTCATCACAAATAAGCACATCAGGATCACACGCTAAAGCAATCGCAATAACAACCCTTTGTCGCATACCACCAGATAATTCATGTGGATATTGTTTAAAACGCTTCTCAGGATTTTCAATACCAACTTCACCAAGTAATTCAATAGTTCTTTTCTTAGCATCCTCTTTAGAAATCTTCTTATGCTCAAGCATTGGCTCCATAATTTGTTTACCAATAGTCATTGTAGGATCTAAAGAAGTCATAGGATCTTGGAAAACCATGGCAATCTTTTTACCACAGAACTTATAACGAATATCCTTTTGTGACATCTTAACTAAATCAGCTGATTGCTCAACACCATTTTCATCAGTATAGTTATAGATAATAGAACCAGAATCAATTACACCATTAGAATCAAGAATACCCATGATTGTTTTAATAGTAACTGACTTACCAGAACCTGACTCACCAACAATGGCAACTGTTTCACCCTTGAATAAGTCAAATCTAATGCCCCTTATCGCATTAACAACACCATAATTAGTCTTAAAAGAAATGTTTAGATCTCTTATAGATAAGACACGATCTTTTTTATCACGTTTAAATTTTTCTGACATAAAAACTCCTTATCTATTATTCATCTTTGGATCAAAGGCATCTCTTAAGCCATCCGCAAATAAGTTAAAACTAAGCATTAATAACGCTAAAACAACAACAGGAATCAATAGGATATGAGGGAAAGTTGTCATTGACTTATAACCATCAGATACTAGTGAACCAAGTGAAGCAAGTGGCGCAGGAACACCAAGTCCCAAGAAAGACAAGTAAGCTTCTAGGAATATGGCATTTGGAATAGAGAACATACTAGTAACAATTACCTGACCAAAGATATTAGGTAAAATATCATTGATTATTAAACTAAACTTGCTAGCACCCAAAGTTCTAGAAGCTAATACATATTCTTGTTCCTTTACTTTTAAGACTTGGGCACGGGCAATTCTTTCCATACCTATCCAACCAGTAATCATTAGTGAGAAAATAATGGAAATAACTCCTTGTGGAAGTACTAGTCCAAGTAAAGTAACTACAACAAGTGTTGGTACACCATTTAAGATTTCTGCAAATCTTTGCATGACCATATCAACCTTACCACCAAAGAAGCCAGATATTGTACCATATACCATACCAATAACAATATCAATCACAACTGCCGCAAAAGCAATCAAAAGTGATACTCTAGTACCTTCCCATACACGTGTCCAAATATCTCTACCTTGAGTATCTGAACCAAACCAATAATAGACATTTTCAAGATCACCTGTATATAAACTATTGCCCTTATAAGTACCATTGAAAATACCAAGCTTTTCAATTACAGGAACTCTAGGTGTTAAACATTCATGGCCATGAATAATTGACTTATAAGTATGTTCAGTCATATGTGGGCCAATTAAAGCAAGTAAGACAATGATTATTACAATAATTGCACCAACTAAAGCACCCTTATTCTTTTTAAAGTTGCACCATACATCATGCGCATAACTTGTTGCCTTATAGTTGGTATCAATTAATTTTTCATCCTTTTGATGAGCGAAAGTAAAATCATCTTCAGTAAATTCATGATTATAAATAGTCATTTACTTACCCTCCTTTGTAACTCTAATACGAGGATCAATTACCCCATATAAGATATCCACAATAAGCATCATTACAATAAACATAGCTGAATAAACAAAGGCACAAGCAATTGTAACGTTATAGTCATTTTGTTGAATACCCGAAATCATTAATGAACCAATACCTGGAATACCAAATATCTTTTCAATAACACTAGATCCAGTCATTAAGTTAACAAGAATTGGTCCCATTACAGTAACAACAGGAATCAAAGTATTTCTTAAAGCATGCTTTAAAATCATCTTATAGTTTTTTACACCCTTAGATTGAATTAAAAGGATATAGTCACTATTTAACACATCAATCATTTCTGATCTTGTAAATCTTGCAATATTGGCTGTAGGCGATACAGACAAAGCAACTGCAGGCAATACAAGAGAAGAAAAAGGTGTCTTTTGATTATATAGAATTGGAAACCACTTTAACTTATAAGCAATAAAATAACATAATAGTAAAGCACATACATAAGAAGGAACAGATACACCAATTACCGAAATGGCTGAACATAAATTATCTATCCATGTATTATGATTTAAGGCTGATAAGATACCAAGTACTAAACCAAGAATGGTACCAATTACCATAGCCATAATACCTACTAAAATAGAAATACCAAGTCTTTCAGATACCATTGAACTAATTGGGAAATTCTTATTAATCGCATAAGAAACACCCAAATCACCAGTAAGCATATTCTTTACATACAGAACAAAACGCACCAAGATTGGCTGATCTAGTCCATACTTAGCATACAATAACGCTCTTTGAGCCTCAGTAAGCTTTTCATCATTAAATGGTGAACCTGGCATTAAATCCATTAAAATAAATAAAACTAAAAGGATAACTAATAGCGTAGCCAAAGACATCATTATTCTTTTAAAAATATATTTTTTCATAATTCTCCCCTTTATAATAATTAGAGCGATTTTTCAATCGCTCTAACCATTAATAAGTTAAATTCCAAATTACTTAACTGTAATATGACGATAGTTATCAACACCAGCACTATGGAATTGGATACCATCAATGCTTGGAGAAATTAACATTGCACCACCAGCTTGGAATACTGGAATTACAGCAGCCTCATCTTGAACTAGAACCTTTTCAGCTTCAACAAAATCATTCCATCTTTCAAGTGAACTTACTTGACCACTTTCAGCATCTAATACTTTATCATCATATAGAACACTAGCCCAACCACCTTGGTTGTTAGAAGTATTAGTACTTAAGAATAAATCCATATAAGTTTGAGGATCACCATAGTCAGGACCCCAACGAGTTAATGAAACTTGGAAACTGTGTTCAGTTTGAAGAGATAATCTTTCTTTCTTAGGCTTACCATTTAGGTTAACAGTGAAACCAACTTCTTCTAAGTAAGATTGGATTTGTTCAGCAGCCTTAATTACAGAATCACCTTCATCAGTACCATATAATAATTCGATAGTTACATCATGACCAAGTTCTGCAACACCATCAGCATAATATTTCTTAGCAGTTTCTAAATCGTAAGAAACAAGCTTACCACTATCAGATCTAAAATCATCACCAGTTTCTGGATTACCAGCTAAAGCAAGTGGAACGATACCTTCAGCAGCAACAGAACCATCATTTAAAGCAGCAGCGATAGTTTCTCTATCAAGTGCATAATTTAATGCTTGTCTGATATTTAAGTTTTGAAGATCTTCACTATCACTATTGTTGATATTTAATAGTAAGTAGTATAAGTAACCAGTTAATTTAGAAGTATAACCTTCAGCGCCCTTATTAGCGTTTACTTGTTCACCAGATAAGATGACTGTTTGTAAGTTACCGCTTTCATATTCAAGTAATGAAGTTTGAGTATCAGCGATTACACGGAATACAACCTTTTCAGCGCCATTTGCTGCAACATAGTTGTCATAATCCCAATAACCTTCATTTAAATCAAATTCATAAGAGTAACCAGCAGTCCAAGCAGAGAATGTATAAGGACCACAACTTAAGATATTGTCTACAGATAAAGCATATTGGTCACCACAGCTTTCAACAAACGCTTGATTTGCTGGGAAGAAAGTTGGGAAAGCCAATAAACTTAAGAAGAAACCAGTAGGTTGAGATAAAGTAACCTCTAGAGTCTTTTCATCAAGAGCCTTAACTCCTAAATCTTCTTTACTTAGACCACTTGTAGTGTCATAGCAATTACCATTTACGATATTTGCAGTTTCCATAATCCAGTTATATTCACTTGCGATATCTGGATCTACAATTCTTTGCCAACCATAAACAAAGTCAGCAGCTGTAACTGGTTCACCATTTGACCAATTAGCGTCATCACGAATCTTGAAAGTATAAACTAGACCATCATCACTAACCTCATAGCTTTCAGCTAAATCAGGAATAGGATTTTGATTTTCATCTAGTTCCATCAAACCTGCAAGACACATTGTTTGTGCGATAAATGAAGTACCATCTGTCGCAACAGCAGTATCCATTGAAATAACATCCAATGAAGAAACAACAGTAACAGTCTTATCATCTGATGTAGATGAACCGCTATCTGCTGTACCATCTGTACTTTCTTTAGAACCACTACAACCAACTAGTAGTAATAAAGAAAGTAGTAATGTAAATAACTTTTTCATTATAAACATCCCTCCCTTAACATAAGCTTATTTTACGCATCATGAAAAACACTGTCAATAAAAATTGTTAAATGTTTTCATTGTCTTTGAAAATATTTTCATAAATTATTTGTTTCCTATATAGAAACACTTGTATTTTTATGACGTACTATGTAATATTTGTATATAATTGTTTTAGTTACCATTGACCAAAAAATTCATGATTAATTTAACAATAACATCTTTTTCATCAGGCCTAGATTCAGCCGTTAAAAGCGTTATCGCAACAAGAGCACTATTTGAGATAGTTTGCTTACCATCTATTATTAAACGATTAGTTTTATCTAAAAAATATAAGAAAATAGAAGCCCCTATTCTTTTACATCCATCACACAAAAGGATGATCCTTTATTAAGAAATATAGTAAGTTAGCAGCCTTTTCTTCTATTGTTGGATATACTTCTTGACCAAATGCCGTTTGATATATTGAAGCAATAATACCTTCTAGTTTACCTTTTTCTTTTTCTACACCAAATACAGCACTATCAAATTTATTACTCATTCTATCAATCAAT
Organism: Oscillospiraceae bacterium; assembly: GCA_963654705.1. Lineage (GTDB taxonomy): Bacteria > Bacillota_I > Bacilli_A > Erysipelotrichales > Erysipelotrichaceae > Colivicinus. The sequence continues at coordinate 554 of CAVKAO010000024.1, read as the reverse complement.
TCTCTACATTCTTTATAAGTTAAAACATATGTAGCTTCATTACCTTTTGGTTTACTTAATTGTTGATGGTCATAATCATCTAACAAACTTAATCCTTCGGTATATAAACTAATTGCCTTTAAAACATCATCTTCCTCAATGTTTAATGCTGATGCCAACATTCTAGTTTGTATTGAAATGGTCTTATTTAAAGACTCTAGCCTTCTTTGATTAGTGGCATAGCCTTTAAGCATATAGTCTTTTAATATAGAAGTGGCCCACTTACGAAAGATAATGCCTTGTTTAGAATTAACCCTATAACCGACTGAAATAATCATATCAAGGTTATATAATTTAGGTTTTCTTCCTCCTGAACTTTTGTCGGAAAAACCGACAGAAGTTTCATCTAATTCTTTTGATGCAAGAATGTTTGCAATGTGCTCACTAACGGTAGCGTGTTTGACATTAAATAATAATTCTATTTGTTTTTGGGTCAACCAAACCGTTTCTTTCTCTGGTGGCACTACAACATCAAGCTCTAATTCATCATTAACAAATTTAATAATCTCATTTTT
>CAVKAO010000023.1:0-36320 GCA_963654705.1 Oscillospiraceae bacterium | reverse complement strand
TGGGAAAACCCCAAGAAGCTCGAACCTGCCACTGGCAGCTCACTCGCTTATTTTAAATATTTTATTAGTCTTATTTGTTGCGCTTGGATGTTGTTGGACAGATTGTAATTGGTATAAAACATTTAAGGAACTAAGCGATGGCAAAACAAAAGCTTACGCATCTTCTTTTGATGAACGTATGGAACTTCTTAAAAATTTTGAAGGGGATATTTTATATGTTAATGCTTTACCGGATTCAATAATGAAGTTTGAAGATATAACGGATGAAAAAGATCACTGGATAAATGAGGTATGGAATGAATATTATGGCGTTGATACAGTAGCAATTCCAACAACTTGGCTAAACAAAAACGATATAGAACTATATATTTCAAATAAGGTAAGCAATGAAAATAATGTTGTAGTTATAAGTGAAAATGAACTAAAAGTTATAAATGATAATAACAGCGAAGATTATAGTATTAAATTAGGCTCAACTTTTGATATAGATACTAGTATTGGGAAAATTAGCTTATTCATTTATGATGATGATTACAATATATCTCTTGATGAAACAATAATTAAAAGCGGTAATTTACAAGAACTAAATTTGTTTGATTATCTAGTATTTCACATTGACAAATATGGTGAAAGCGAGTTTGAATTTATTAAAGTGTATGAAAGATAATTTTAAGCTATTTTATATATTATTTCATTCATTTTCTTACTTATACGGAGTAAGACATGAATAAATTAGTTTCTATAATTATTCCTACTTATAATGTTTGAAATTACAAAATTTTATTCCCAACTTTTCTTAACGTATTATAATAAATTTGGTTGGGTAAAAAGTTGGGAATAAAACGCAGGAGATAAGGAATGGATGTTAAAAAAATTGTATCAGATCTTTGCAAATATAAAGATGAACAGGAATGGTTTGAGTTTAAAGAAAACTGGTTTGAGCCAGTGACACTCGGAGAGTATGTATCTGCATTATCAAATTCAGCAGCCTATCACCATCGCAAATATGCATTCTTCGTATGGGGTGTAAATAATGATACTCATACAATTGAAGGGACTGATTTTAATCAGTATGGTGATTATAAGAAAGAGCCCTATCAAAATTATCTCGCAAGAAATCTTTCACCAAGTTTAAATTTCGCATTTGATGAGGATGTGATCGATGGGAAAAGAGTTGTTCTTCTTACTGTCCCTGCTGCAGTAGAGTTGCCTACAGCATTTAATGACAATCGATATATACGGATCGGATCGTCTAAATGCAATCTCAAGGACTATCCTAAACGAGAAGTTGAACTTTTTGGAATTCTAAGTAACAGAGTAGAAACAATAGAAACGGTGCCAGCAAAGTATCAAGATCTTACGTTTTCAAAGTTGTTTGGATATTATGGTTCTAAAGGTATCGTTCTTAATGAAAAAACATTTATAAAAAATCTTGGATTAAAAAATGAAAAAGGTGAATTTAATATGATGGCTCAGTTGCTTTCAGACAATTCTCATATACCTTTGCGAGTTTCGATTTTTGATGGTAAGACGAAAGGATCAAATCTATTCTCTGTTCGTGAATTTGGAAATAATTGCCTTCTGTATACTTTGGATGAAGTGCTTAGGTATGGAGATGTCCTCAATATCATTCAAGCTGATGAGAGAAAACGTGTTGTAGAAAGAAAAGATGTGCCACTATTTGACAACAAGGCTTTTCGTGAGGCGATTATAAATGCGGTTTTGCATAATTATTGGGTAAGTGGCAACGAGCCAATGATATCTGTTTTTTCAAATAGAATAGAGATTCTATCAAGAGGCACAATTCCTCCATTTCAAACAATGGAAGGATTCTACCTTGGAGAATCAGTACCAGTTAACGAAAAGTTATCGGAAATTTTTTTGCAGTTACATATTAGTGAAAAATCTGGACGAGGAGTTCCTAAGATTACTGAAGTATATGGGAAGAATGCATTTACATTTAGAGAAAATTCAATAGTTGTAACTATTCCTTTTACACGCATTCATGACCAAAAGAATAAAAACAAAGTTGAAAAAAAGGTTGAGAATAAAAAGCAACTTAGTGCAAATAGAAAAAAAATAATAGAGGAGATGTGCGACAATCCTAATATCACAACAGCACAACTAAATGTTATTTTAGGAATAAGTGAAACTGCAATAGATAAAAATATTGTGTATTTAAAAGAAAATGGATACATAGAACGTATTGGGGCAAAGAAAAGCGGATACTGGAAGGTGCTTTGGGCAGGAAAGTAATGTTTAAAATGTCACTCAATCCTATTAAAAATATTATGAAGACTGATGGTTTTAGTATGAAAGAATTTATAAGTGATTGGTTTTCGGAAAAGATTTCAAATAACGATTTAGGCCTTATGACTATTTTGTTTATTGAACCTTTATTATTAATTGTTTTGACTTTACTTATAGCTAGTCCAGTATTTTGTGAATTTAGATATATGTATTGTGTTTTGATTTGTATGCCGCTTACTATATTTGGTTACTTGTATGGAGTAAAACATGAATAAATTAGTTTCTATAATCATTCCTACTTATAATGTTGAAAATTATGTTGCCAAGGGAATAGAATCTTGCATTAATCAAACTTATAAAAATATAGAAATAGTTGTTGTTGATGATGGATCAATGGATAATACATGTAAAGTAGTAGAAGAATATTCAAAAAAGGATAATAGAATAAATTTGTATAAAAAAGAAAATACAGGTGTTAGTGCTACTAGAAATCTTGGTATTAAAAAAAGTAATGGCGATTATTGTATCTTCTTGGATAGCGATGATTGGCTAGAGCTTAATGCAGTGGAAACATTAATCAATAATATTGATGATAATGATTTAGCGATGTGTAATTATTGTAATTATATAAATGGTGAAATAAAAGAAGTTAAGCATTATGATTCTACTATTCTTGGTAAAAATTATATTTTAACTTGTGCATCTAAGAAACAATATTACTTGGATTCATCATGTTTTAAATTATTTGATTTAAATATTATTAAAAACAATAATATTTATTTTGATGAAACAATTACTAATATTGAAGATGGTTTGTTTGTGTTTAATTATCTTCACTATATAAGAAAAGCTAAATATATAGATGATTTATTATGGTTTGTTAACAAAAGAGAAGGAAGTGTTACTTCTAATGCTTTTAGTGTATCTAGACTAACTTGTATAGATGCGATAAATAAGATGATCAATGATTTCAATAATAACTTCGATACTCATCAAAATTTGTTACTACATTTAGCTTGTACACTAAGATATGTGATCATTTCAATGTTTTATAGTAATGATAAAGGTATATATAAAGAATTAATTAAAAAATATAAAAAAGAATTAATACATACAACAAGATTGGCTGAATTTCCTCGTTGCAATTTATATGATTCCCTTACATTTATATTTTTTTGCTACGTCCCTTATTTTTTATTAAATCCTTTTATGAGATTATGGAAAAAGGTTATGGGAAGAATTTAATTTATATGTGTTTAAAGAAGAAAAATAGATTGATATTGTTGTTTGTTGCATTAAGATATAATTGTTTTTGGTAGGTTAAGTTATGAAAATTTTATATGATTATCAAATATTAAGTCAAAAGTTTGGAGGCATCTCTAGATACTTTTATGAGTTGGCAAGAATATTAAGAGATAATGGTGATGATGTGGATGTTAGTTGTCTTGTGACTAAGAATGTTTATTTTAAGGATTATTTCAAGATTAAAAGACTAGAGTTTGATCCTAGTAGATATGCCATAGCTCTTAATAAGCTTTATACTATGTTACATAAGATAAAAAGATATGATATAGTTCATGCGACATATTATGAGCCTTTTATATTGAGGGGATATAAAGGCAAGATAGTTACTACTGTTCATGATATGAATTACGAAATATTTAATATACAGGATGGCACTAATACTATTGAGAATAAAAAAGAACATATTTATAAGTCTGATAAGATTATTGCGGTTTCTTATAATACCAAAAAGGATATCCTAAAGTTTTATCCTGATATCCCTGAAGATAAGATTGTGGTAATTTATCATGGCAATAGTTTAAAGCCTAATGATAAAAAGATTAGTTTTGAACTACCAAAGAAATATATTTTATTTATTGGCGCAAGAGATGCCGAATATAAAAACTTTAAGAATTTTATTAAAGCTTGTGTTCCGTTATTAAATGAAGATAAAGAACTTTCTATATTATGTGGTGGTTCTAAGTTTAACAAGAAAGAAATTGATTTATTTAAAGAATTAGGTATAGAAGATAGGGTTACTAGTCATTTCTTTGAGGATTATGAGGCATATCATATGTATAAAAATGCACTATGTTTTGTTTATCCTTCTATTTATGAAGGATTTGGCATACCATTACTTGAGTCTTTTGCCTCTAGTTGTCCAGTAGTTTGTGCAAACGCATCATGTTTTCCAGAGATTGCTAAAGATGGAGCAGTATATTTTAATGGTGAGGATATAAATGATATAACTGATAAAATAAAGTCAGTCATTTATGATGAAAATAAAAGACAAGAGCTTATTAAAAGAGGCTTAGAGATTGAAAAAGACTTTTCTTGGGAAAAATGTGCACTTGAAACAAGAAAGGTATATGAGGATTTACTTAAGTAATTATGCAATTAGAGAGAACTAAAAACGCAAAAAGAAATTTTATATTTGGAGTATTATATCGTTTACTTATGATAATACTTCCTTTTATATTGCGTACTATTGTCATTAAATATTTGGGCAGTCTATATGCGGGAGCTACAAGCTTGTTTAGTTCAATTCTTTCTGTGTTAAATCTAGCAGAACTTGGTATTGGTACGTCCATTGTTTATTGTATGTATAAGCCTATAGCTGAGGGTGATGATGAAAAGATTTGTGCTTTATTAAAGTTATATAAGAAAGCTTATACAACTATTGGATTTATTATCTTAGCTATTGGCTTAATTCTTACACCATTTGTGCCAAGACTAGTAAAAGGTAGTTTTCCAAGTGACCTAAATATCTATATAGTATTTATTATTCAACTTTTATCAACTTGCGTAACATATTTTATGTTTGCCTATAAAAGTGCTTTAATTGAAGCTTTTCAAAGAAATGATATAAGTTCTATTACACATAGCATATTGGCTTTCTTGGAATATATTATTCAAATTATTCTAATGATAATCTTTCATAATTATTATTTATATTTAATCGTTAGTCCTTGTTTTAATATTATCTATAACATTATAATCGCGATAATAGTTAATAAGAAATATCCTAAATATATCCCTAAAGGCAATCTTGATAAGGAAGAGACTTCCATTATTGTTTCTAAAGTAAGAAGTTTATTTATATATAAGATTGGTAATGTTGTATCAAATAGTGTTGATAATATCTTTCTTAGTGCATATATTGGCCTTACTACTGTTTTTATGTATAACAACTACTATTATGTAATTAGTTCTTTATTTACTATTTTAGGTGTCTATTATTCTTCAATGTTGGCAGGACTTGGCAACAAAATGGTGCTTGAGACAAAGGAAGAAAATTATGTCTTATTTAATAAATTATTCTTCTTACAAGGTTGGATTATTGGCTGGATGACTACGTGTTTATTGTGTCTATTCCAAGACTTTATTACCTTATGGGTTGGTGAAACATATACTTTTGATATAACAATTGTCATTTTACTTTGTATATATTTCTATACTTGGAAAATTAATGATATTGCCCATACCTTTAAAGACGCGGCAGGACTATGGGAATATGATCGTTTTAGACCCTTTATTGCCTCATTGCTTAATTTGATAATTAACTTATTATTGATAAACAAGATTGGTGTAGCAGCTGTAATCATTTCAACAATATCATGTGAAATTACTTTTAGTTTATTCTGGGGTGTTAGAATTCTTTTTAATAAGTATTTCAATGTTAGCTTTATTGAATACTTAAAGAAGTATTTATTGTATATTGTCTATGCAGTAGTAATGATGGCTTGCTCATACTTTGTATGTAGCTTACTTCATTTTAATAATTTATTAGTACAACTTATTTTAAAAGGCGTTATTTGCGTGATTGTACCTAACGCATTATTTATTATCATTAATTATCAAAACGATAATTTAAAGTGGGCTATAAATGAAGTTATAATTAAAACATTAAGAAGGAATAAAAATGTTAAAGGATAAACTAAAGAATAATAAAAAAATGGTTTATTGGTGGCGTTGTTTCAAAAACAGAAACAACAAAGAATATGAACGTTTTGTTTTTAATGATACACATAAACTATTTTTTGAAGCTAAAGAAATAGATACCGTCAGTGAAGACAAAAATATTTATTACTATATTAAGATGCTTGATTGTCAATCGGGTTTCTTCGCGATATATAGATGGATATTAAATGCTTTATATGTAGCTGATAAATTTAATATGATACCTTGTTTTGATATAAGACATACCTTTTATACTGAAGGTGATGAAGAATTCTTTAAAAAATACTTCGTGCTTAAAAATGGCGTTGATAGCATCGAAGACAAAAATAATGTTTTTCTTTATATTAGCGGTCATTTAGCTTGGTTTGATGATGCTCATGGTTTATCTAAAAAACTACTTTGCGGATACGATGTAGATGATAAATATATATGTGATTTGGCATTATTAAGAAATAAATATCTTGATTTTAATTTAGATATTAAAAATAAGATAAATAATAAAATTAATAATTTAATCGGTGATGATAAAACAATAGGCATTCATTATAGAGGTACTGATTATAAGGCTGGTTTTAAAGGACATCCTATCGCTTTGATGCCTAGTGACTATTTTGAATATATTGATAATTTATTGAATCGTGGATATACAAAAATCTTTGTGGCAACTGATGATAAAACTGCTTTAGATGAGTTTATTAGTAAATATGGCGATAGGGTTGTATATTATTTGGATACTAATAGGTCAAGTGATGGCAAGAGTGTTCATGAATTTTCTAGTGAAGATCCATATTTAAAGGGATATGAAGTCTTAAAAGATATGCTTACATTATCTAGGTGTGATAGTTTAATTTGTGGTAAGTCACAAGTTTCTATTGGGGCTAGAATTGAAAAATGTGCAAACAATAAGTCTTATGAGTTCTTTAAACTTATTGATAAGGGAAATTATACTATCGATACAAGAAAGAATTATTACAAGAAATGAGAGATTTAGTTACAATTATTATTCCTGTTTATAATGGTGAGAAGTGGCTAGAAAAGTGCCTTGATTCTGTTATAAATCAGACATATAAGAATTTGGAGATCATTGTCGTAAACGATGGTAGTTTTGATAATAGTCAAAAAATAATTGATGAATATAAAAAGAAAGATAGTCGTATTATTTCTTTAATTAAGGAAAATGGTGGTTTATCTAGTGCTAGAAATTTTGGTTTAAATATATTTAAGGGTGACTTTGTTTACTTTTTGGATTGCGATGACTATCTATATGAAACAAGTGTCGAATATTTACTTGGTGTGTTAAAAGAATATAGTGTAGATATTGTCTATAGCTTTACTAATCGTAGGAATGCTAATCCAATGATTTTAGATAGTGACATTGAAATTAAAAATAAAGATGAAGCTATATTATCTTATCTAAGAGGAGAAAACTTCTCTGAATCGGTTTGTGCTAAGTTATTTAAAAGATACTTCTTTGAAAAACTAAGATTTGAAGAAGGAAGAATTCATGAGGATACTTTTATTACTTATCAAATCCTTGATATGACAAACAGCATCGCCATTAGTAAGTTTAATGGTTATATTAGTGCCATAAGAGATGAGTCTATTACGCATAGTACTTTTGGCAATAAGAATTATGATAAGGTTATTGCGAGCCATAATATTTATGATTTTTATAAAGGGACAAAGTATGAAACTTTGGCTTATAACAAGTATATTGGTTGTCTTTTGTATTTTATTTTAAATACTAATAAACTTGATAATGTATCTTTAAATAAAGCAGCGATAGAAGAATTTAAAGAATTAATAAAAAATAATGGTATTAAGGGATTAGGTATTAGATTTATTCCTTTTGTGATAGCCAGCAAACTTAATCTTTTAAATAAGTTGGAGTGGCCTAAGTAATGTTGTTTGGAATAATACCAATAGTTTTATTATTTTTAATATTTAATAAAAATAATAGTAATACTAGGTCTTTTTTATATTCTTTAACAATTTGGGGAGGGATTTTATTTGGCATTACAGAAATATTGTCTTTATTTAAGGGCATTACTAAGACTAATTTATTAATATTTTGGATAATTTTAGATTTATTATTGTTTATATTGACGATTAAAAATAAACATAAATTAACTATTAATATCAAATTTAACAAGAAAACAATATTTATATTTTTTGTATGTTTAATTATTATTATTGCTGATGTCATTATAGTTCCTTATAATTGGGATTCTATGACTTATCATTTGCCTAGAATTATGATGTGGTCTTTAAATAAAAGTGTTGCTCATTTTACTACTTATGATTATCGAATGATTAGTAGCCCTGTTTTGGCTGAATTTGTTAATTTAAATGAATATGTACTTACAGGTAGTGATAAGTTTTTTAATTTACTACAAGGCTTTTCTTTTATTAGTATTGTTATTTTAATTATCTGTATATCTAAGACTATTAAACTAGATGACAATGTTACTTATTTATCAATATTTTTATTTATTTCAATGCCAATAGCATTGGCTGAATCTTTAACTACACAAGTTGATTTGTTTTCTACTATTTGGCCATTTATATTTGTTTGTATATGTTTAGATCTTATTAATAAAGATAAGTTTAATATTAAAGACAATTTATTCGACTTAGTAATACTTGGTTTAAGTATGGGTTTGGGATACAACAGCAAGCCTTCTGTTTGCTTAATGATGGTAGTATTTGGGATAATTCTTCTTATTACTAGAATTAAGCATAAAGATGGTTTAAAAGTATATTTAATTAGCCCAATTATTATTGCTTTAATCGCTTTTATGCTTGTCTTGCCTGAAATAACTAGAAATTTAAATACATTTAATAGTATATCTGCTGGAGTAGTTGGAGAAAGACAGCTTGTTGGTACGTTGTTGCCTAATTATTTAATTATTAATTTTTTAAAGAATTTATTGTTTCAACTTGGATTGCCATTTATAAGAATTCTTTCTACTCTTTTATATGGTGTTGTTTTTGTATTTTCGAAGATTTTGTTTGCAGATATGAATAGTTCTTTAATATCTGAAGATGGCTTAGATTTTAATGTTCCATCTAATACAAATATTAGTTGTGATACAGCAATTAATCCACTAGTAGGTTATTTATTAATATTTGTAATTCTTCTGTGTATTATAAAGAAAAATAAATTGGATAGATTTGATTTGGGCTGTTTATTATCTTATGCATTATTTATTTTGATTTTAAGGTGGGAAAGATTTGAATCAAGATATTTGATTTGTTATTTGGGTTTGCTGTGTGTATTTATTTCCAAGAAGATATTTGAATTAAATATAAATAAATTTTTGATAAATGTTTCTTATGTTTTATGTATATTAAGTATTATTTATTTTGTTATAGTGGATTTTAACTTTTTTATAAGTGATAAGGCAAATATAAAACCAGATGCTTATTTTGTGGAAAATAGTGGCATAAAAGATAAGTGGATTAGTTTATCTGAAGAAATATCTAAATTGAACTTAAAACAAATAGCTTTTTATTCTGATAATTCAAATATGACTTATCCAATATTTGTGATGTGTGATTTGGATAGAGTGGAAATGATTTCTGATAATAATACAACTATATATGATGATTTAGATTATTTGCCTGATGCCTTAGTTTATATTGGTGAATGTGATGAAAAGATTGATTATCATGGAAAAATTTATAAAGTTAGCTATGTAAATAAAGAATATCATGTGTTAGTTCCGAAGTAGAAATGTCAATCTAGTCAAAATTGACAAGAATGAATAGATTGGATCATATTTGTCAATTCAAGACTTGCCATCTAGATCTTGCCTTAAGCACCAAATGCGCACCAATTCCATTAAAAATGTATTTTAAATGATAATTTTGCTAGAAGTTAAGGCTTAAGCAAAACATTGATAGTTTCTTATTGTTTAAATGCTAAAAGAAATATTTAAGCTGTAATTCCTAAAAACTTGTGTAAGTGAATTAAATGGTATTTCTAATAGATCTAATTCTTGTGTTCTTGCCTGAAAAAGCAATTCCTATTTTTATGATAGAAGATATTTTTAATGTTTTTAAATCAGTGTCATATTTGTTGTTATTTATTTGTTCAAGCGCATTTTTAGCAAGCTTTTCAAGTTTTGCCTCTGTACAATCTTTTTCAGCTTTTATTTCGATTAAAATTCCAGGCAACTTTTTATTTAAAGGAAGCATTTGGATATCAAAACGTCCTTCTCCAGCTTCACGATTTGAACTGATTTTATAGCTATTATCTGTAATAGCGCACATTCCAAGAATTAATCCGTGATAAAAAGTCTCATTACTTGTATCATAATAACTAACAGTATTAAGCAAAAAATGTTCTAATGTTTTTTGTAAGGCATCAATATCATTTTTATAAATTGCTTCTTGAATGGCTATGGCAGAAGAATAAGGAATAAATGTTTCAAGTTTTGAAAGAATTTCTTTACTATAGACAAAAGAAATTTCTTTATTGGGAAGGGCAACTTCACACATATAATCTTCCCCATATGTTTGATCATAAGTTATTGCCTTTAAGTATCCTGCTACTAGTAAAAAGCTATAAATAGAGGAAGGATCTTTTTGAATTTGTGGATAAATCACGCCAGTATCAATGCGTGTTATAAACGATTCTCCCTTCATTAATGCTTCTAAATTTTTAATGATATCAGGTGTAGCATTAGCTAATATTTCACTAATAATATCGTTGCTACCGGTTGATTGCCAAAAGGCCTTTGGCTTACAATCGTTATTAAAATAGCTAATCACAGACCAAGGATTAAAAATATCTGTATCGCCAAAGCGGTATCCATCATACCACTGGCAAACTTCTTTATATTTATCTTCTTTTTCATAATAATTGAGAATTTCTTTAACTTCATTATTAGTAAAGCCAAAATATTCGCTGTACCGATTATCTAGTATAGAATTAATTACTAGATTATTTAGGCCACTAAAGATGCTTTCTTTGGCAACTCTTAAGATACCTGTAAGAAATCCAAAAGCTAGATGAGGATTATCTTTAAGGCCACCTGAAAAGAAGTTTCGCATGAAATTAATTGTTTCTTCATAAAAATTACAAGTATGGCCTTGCTCAATTGGTGTATCATATTCATCAATTATGATGATTGCTTCTTGTTTGTAATGCTTATGAAGTAGTAATGATAAGATTTGTAAGCCTGTTTGGCAATCTATTTCATCAACATCTCCTTTTGCGAAATTAATATATTTTTCTTTTTCATAAGCGCTTAGCCTTTCACTTGTTTCGAGTTCATTATGACGCATAAACTCTAAAGAAATGAGACTGCGTATTTTGTTGAAAGTATCATTCCAATTTAAACATTTTACATCTTTAAATGTAAGAAAGATAACTGGATATTTACCCTGATGCTTAGTATAGTAATCGCCATATTTCCATATTTTTTTATCTTTAAAATAAATAGAAGTATCATCTGTAGTTTTTTCAAAGAAAACTCTAAGCATATCCATATTTAAGGTTTTGCCAAATCTTCTAGGACGAGTAAAAAGTGAAACCCTAGGTATATTATCAAGAAAATCTTTGATCAATAAGGTCTTATCTACATAATAATAGTTAGTTGTTGCGGAAATATAATCTGAAACACCAACTGGTAAAGGTTTTTTACCATGCGCATTTGAAGTGATTACTTCATTACTTTTTCTATTATCTTTAGGTTTTTGTGTATTATCAGGAATAAACCATTTTTTATTTTTTTTATAAGCACCTAAAATTCGACCATTTTTACATAGCTCATTAACACGTCTTTCACTAATATTCCATAGAATCGAAGCTTCTTTAATTGTCATGATAATACCTCCACAAGAATATTATAAAAGAACTTTAGAATAAAATAAATCATATTATTCCGAATAATGCTGTTTGGTATTATTCTAAAGAACGATATATTGTTCTAATTAATATTATCTTAAACTATTAATATAATATTTAGATGCCAAATAAGTAATGGGTTTAATATTTTTAACAATGGAATAAAGAACTACTTTATAGTATCTAGGAGTATTTCTATCTTTTAAAAATAAATCTAAATTATCTTTTACATAATCTTCTAGATATTTTTTATCTTCTTTGTTGTCTTTATAAATTAAAGTTAACTTGGCATAGCTAGACATTATAAACATAGCTGCTTTATTTACTAAGATATATGTTAAATCTGGATAATATTTCTTAGTAAATTCAATTCTATCAATCATTACCTTAGCTCTATTTAATGATGATTCTAGTTTTAGGGCATTGGTATTAGAAAGGTTATCTGGATTAGATTCACGATAAATATATAATGGAGCGTCAATATGAACAGCGCTTTTTATTTCTTTAAGTAAGATATGATCAAGAGACATATCATGTACCACTTTACGGTTATTAAAGCGATTTGTTTTAAATACTTTGGCAGGATATAATTTACGCCAAAAATGAGAAGTAATTATATTATCTTCTAATAACTCTTTCATTAGTTCATGATTGTCTAGAATTACTTCTTTGATTGGCTTGTTTGAATCATATATTGAACTAGTAGAATAATCACATATTGCCATTTCTACATTATTCTTCTTTATATAATGCATTAATATTTCATACATGTTTAATTCTAAAGTATCATCAGAATCTACAAAGCCAATATAGTCACCAATTGCGATATCTAATCCCTTGTTTCTGGCGTTACCACCACCGCTATTTGGAATATCTAATACTTTAATACGTTTATCCTTTGATGCATATTCGTTAATAATGTTTAGGCTATTGTCAGTTGAACCATCATTTATAATAATTATTTCTAAGTTTTTATATGTTTGATTAATTACCGAATCTAAACAATTCTTTAGATATTTTTCGGTGTTATATACAGGTATTATTAAAGATATTAACTCATTTTCCATTATTTAGTACCTCATTAAATATTTCTAAATGTCTATTGGCCATGTTTTCAATAGTATAGTCTTTTATATTATTGAGATTAGCTTGTCCGATATTTTCTAGTTCGTCATTTGTTTTATTTATAAACTCATTGATTAAGGCATATTGTTTATTTAAATCATTTGGATTATATAGATATTTTTTATCTAATAATTCCTTACTAGCGATGACATTATCACTAGATATTATTGGTAGTCCTTGAGACATGGCCTCATTTATCACGAGGCCCCAAACATCTTCTCTTGATGGAAGGAAGAAAACATCGGCCATTTTAAGATATTCAAAGATTTCTTTTTTATCTAAAAAGTTAATAAGGAATATGTGCTTTAAATTATAGTCTTCAATTGTTTTCTTATATTCTTCAAAAAGTGGGCCACCACCAATTATAAGGAAACAAGTATCTATAAAGTTATTATCTTTAATTGCGTTAAAAAATAAATCATAGCCTTTTCTTTCAATAAAGTTACCTACTGATATAAAGACTCTTTTATAGTCATAGCCTTTTTGTTTTCTTAAGATTAATTTATTTTCATAACTTATTGGTTTATCTAGAATATCTTCTTTATTTAAAGAAGAGAAGGGATATATGAATATCTTATTTTCATCTGCTCCATAAGCAGTAAGATATTTATTTGTTTCTTTACCACTTGATAGATAATAAGAAGCTTTAGAAATAAAAAATGTTTTTAATGATTTAGTAATAAAAGTATCATTTTTATCTACAAAGCCACCATCCGCATTAAATAAAAAAGGAATCTTTTTAAGATGTAACAATTCAATAAAATATCCGCCATATATAGTGGCATAAGTTCCTATTAGAATGATGTCATAGTGTTTTTTTAAAGTTTTATTGATTGTTTTAAAGCTTTTAATATTTATGGCATTAAAGAGAAAATTGTTATCCTTATACCATTTATCATTTCTACCATCTTCATCATAACCATCGAATAAAACATCTACTTCCATGTGTTTAGATAATTGATTTAGAAAGTTTACACGATAGGGTGATGGAATATTTGTATAAAACAATAATTTCATATTTATAATAATTATATTAAAAAAATGAAAAAAAGAATTCTTTTTATAAATACTGTATCTGGTTTTGCCTCTACAGGTAAAATAATGGCTAATTTAGCTAGAATAGATGATTATGATACTTTGGTATGTTATGGACGTAAAAAAGACTATGAGGGTCTTAATAGCTATCGTAACTGTTATTTTATTGATAATGCCTTTGGTGCTTTAAATACCATATTACTAGATAATACGATGAGTATTTGTACTATAGCCACTAAAAGATTAATTAATAAAATAAAGGAATTTAAACCGGACTTAATTCATTTACATAATCTTCATGGTTATTACTTAAATATTGAAATGTTGTTTAATTTCTTAAAAGAATACGATAGACCTGTAGTATACACTTTGCATGATTGTTGGTCCCTGACAGGTTTATGTTCTTATTTTGACTATATAGGTTGCGATAAATATAAAACAGAATGTAAAGATTGTCCTTATGGATTTTCTTATCCTTTTTCTTTGTTTAAACAAAACGTTACTAAAGAATATAATTTGAAAAAAGAAGTCTTTAATAGTTTAGATAAGCTTACAATCGTTACCCCTTCTAAGTGGATGGAAAATAAATGTAAAGAATCTATCTTAAAAGACAATGATATTAGAACTATCTATAATGGAGTTAAACTTAAAGATAATAATGTTAAAGTAGAAAAAGATGGTTTTACTTGTATCGCAGTAGCTAGTTACTTTACTAAAGAAAAAGGCATAGAAGAAATAAGAAAGATAGTGCCTTTACTTGATGAAAATATCAAAATAAAGATTGTTGGTGAATATAATGGTAAGTCAATTGATAGGTGCCAGTTTATTGGCAGAATAAGTGATTATGATGAATTATTAAGATTATATAGTTCATCTAGTGTTTTTATTAATCCTACTTTACAAGAGGCTTTTGGCTTAGTTAATGTAGAAGCACAAGCGTGTGGAATCCCGGTTATTACTTATAACACTGGTGGATCTCCTGAAACTATTTGTAAGGATAGTGGCATTATTATTGATAAATATGACTATAAGGCTTTTGCGAAAGCTATTAATGATTTATATAAAAATAATCCTTTTGATGAAGAAAAGATAAAAGAAAACGCTAAGTGCTTTGATTTAAAAATCATGGTAGATAGCTACCATGATTTATATAAAGAACTTTTAAATGATTAGCCATGTAAGATATACATGTAGTAGCTATTGATTTCTACATCTACTGGTTCAACTACTTTATAATCTTGACCTGATATTAAGCCTTTTCTTACTTTTTCAATTGCCTCTTCTTGGTCTAGGCTTTTATCGATATATAAGACAAATTCTTCACTCATTAATTCATTGGATAAGTCACCATCAATGCTAGATGTATAAGTAGCTTCATACCATCTTAAATCCATCCAAAGACAAACATTGATAGTATTATAGTTGTTAAATGGTTCAGAGGAAATAACCAAGGCTTTATCCCATTGATGAGCTTTGGCAATATCCCATGACTTATTGGTATTTAGTCTAGATACCCAAGAGAAATCAACTTTAAGTAAGATTAACCCACAGGCTATTAAAGTGACAACTCTTTTATCTCTAATTAGATAACATAGTCCTAAGAATAAAGCTAATAGGCCTGTTGTTTCTAGAGGCATCATATATCTTTCAATATCATAGGTGGCAAAATTAGCTACGAATAGATAGTAAAGAAAGTAACTCACTAGAAATAACATTATCAATTCATATTCTTTATGTTTTCTTATAATCATTATTATTGAAACAATTAGTAAGACAATCATTAAGATGAAACCAAATTGGCCTAAAAATGATTGTTCAATAAAACTTTTCATAAAATCAAGATTTAAAGTAAAGTGTTCGGCTTTTTCAATAGTAGAAGCACCATGAGAGAAGGTGAATGTTTCTAGTGTTTCTTTAAATATCACAAAAATATTTAATAAAGATGCACTTACACAAGCAATAAATGACCATAGCAAGTCTTTATATCTTTTCTTGACTATTAGATAGATCGCCGTTGTTAGACTTATAAAGCCCATGGCAACATAGAAATAATAATGCGTTAAGCCACCTAGCATTGTCACTATAAAAAGAAGAATGTAATTAATGCTTTGCTTGCCCTTATTCTTAATTATTCTATAAACAATGTAGGTAAACAATAATCCCATTGTTGACAACAATTGATACATTCTAATGAATTGGAAGTGATATAGAAAGATGGAATTTAAAGTATATAAAAGATTAATTAAGACCATGTATAAGTTATTATTGGTTTCTTCTTTTACCATTTTCATAAGTAGATAACAATTAAGTAAGAAACAGGGCATGTTTATCATATAGGAAAACCAAAGTGAAAATCTTCCTTTAAATATTGAACATATTGTGTGGACAATCCATGAATAGAAAGGTGGATGGACATCGTGCGCCATATTGTAAGATACAGCTTTATAGTTGAAGGCATTTGTAGTAACAGTATAGCCATTCATTAGTTCTTTGGATAATTCGACATTACTATCATATACTATCCAACCAGGTATTGGTGCTTCAAAGAAATTAGACAAGGCAATAGAAAAAGACTCATCATAGGCAAAAGTCCTTTTAGCTGAAAAGTATAGTGTTATTAATATTAATGAAAACATCATTGAGATGATAAATAGTCTTCTTGTTTGTTTATCTTTAAGCATAATTACCCCTTTATTATTTGTTTGATTGTATGAATAGAACGTAGTGTAGTCTTGGTTAATGGAAAGGCCACCTTGTTTTGTCTTAATATTTCAAAACATTCCCTATAGTTTTCTAGATACCCCACAAAGCCATTGGACTTGCCTCCATAGCGCATATAGACAAAGTATTTATCAACATATTTATATTTGACATCGTTTATATTGCATCTAACCATAAAGTCAAAGTCTGAAGCTATTTTATATTTTGTATTATAGGTGCCAATTCTTTCATATATTTCTTTTCTTACATACATACTAGGATGGGCTGGGCAAAAATAATCATTTTCTTTCTTTCCTGATATAAAGTCTCTTTTTACTTTACTAAAGTCTTCATTGTAGTATTTGATGTTGGCGTAGATAATATCGCTATTTTCATCAAAGTTATCAATTACTGTTTGAAAGATATCGTTGCTTGCCAAGATATCATCACTATTAAGGGTGCCAATAATATCACCAGTGGCTAGTTTAATGCCCTTATTCATGGCGTCATATAAGCCATTATCTTTTTCTGATATTAGCTTAATACGAGGATCTTTAAATTCAGATATAACATTAAGAGTATTATCATGACTTTTGCCATCGACAATGATATATTCAAAGTTTGTATAGCTTTGTCTTAAAACAGATTCAATAGTATCTTTTATAGTTTTTTCCGCGTTATAACAAACCGTTATGATTGAAATTTTCATATCTCTAATTTACCACATTTTGCGATACTTTATGGGGCTTGTCCCCTCAACTTTTTTAAATACTCTAGAAAAGTAGTTTTGATCTTTTATGCCACATAGTTTGGCAATTGTATCAATTGAATTATTAGAATATCTTAATAGTTCCTTAGCCTTCATAATTCTTTTATCTAATAAATAATTGTTAATGGTAGTGCCATATTTATCTTTAAAAGCCCTAGTTAAATAAAATTTATTGATATAAAAAGTATTTGATAAATCATCTAAACTAATCTCATTTGTATAGTTTTCATCTAGATATTTTCTAATATCATCAAGATTATATTTCTTTTTAGAATCATCATTATAGATAGTTTCTTTCATGATTTTAGTTAAAAGATTTGTAATGTTACTATAGATTTCCATATCTTTTATAAAGCTTTCACCTTCGGCAATTTCCATAATGTTATTGATAAGCTTTAAGTACTCGCTTAGATTATTTGTCTTAAAGACAAACTTGCCATTGCGGTCTAGATATTTATTATAGATATCTTTTATTTCTTTGCCATAAAAGTGTATCCAAGCTATCTTAAAGTTATCTGAAATATGGCTATGTTTATATTTACAATCAATGAAAACACAAGAATTTTCATTTAGTTTATATTCATTGTCTTTATAGATTAAGGTTCCATCTCCTTCAAGTACGATAAAGAAAAGATAAGAGTTTAATTTAGTTCTAGTGTTCTTATTTAAAGATAGTGTTTTTGAATTGCCTACTTCTTGAAGATAAATTAAAGAATCTTTGGCAAATTTACTGGGTGTATAGATGACACGTTTACTTTGAACTTTCATGTCAATATTGTACTAAAATATGTCAATATTATCTATTTAAATAGATGTTAACGTATTTTAGAATAAATAATAGAGAGGTCAATATGTTTATGAAAAAAGCGTTAATTACAGGTGTTACAGGCCAAGATGGTAGCTATCTAGCTGAGTTATTACTTGAAAAAGGTTATGAAGTATACGGCATGATCCGTAGATCTTCTGTTGATTATAGAGAAAGAATAGCTCATCTAGAGGGGTTACCACACTTTCATTTAAGATTTGGTGATTTAGGTGATTCAATTAGTTTAGTTAAGATAATCGGGGAAATAAGACCTGATGAAATATATAATTTGGCTGCTCAAAGCCATGTTCAAGTTTCTTTTGATGTACCTGAATATACAGCTGATGTTGTTGCAACTGGTGTTTTAAGAGTACTAGAAGCGGTTAGAGTATGTGGGCTTGAAAAGACTTGTAGAATATATCAAGCTTCTACTTCTGAGTTATATGGCAAGGTAGAAGAAGTGCCACAAAATGAAAAGACGCCATTTCATCCTTATTCGCCATATGCGGTTGCCAAACAATATGGCTATTGGATTGTCAAGGAATATAGAGAAGCCTATAACATGTTTTGTTGTTCAGGCATTTTATTTAATCATGAATCTGAAAGACGAGGTGAGACCTTTGTTACCCGTAAGATTACCCTTGCGGCTGCTAGAATTGCTCAAGGTAAACAAGATAAGTTATATTTGGGTAATTTAGATTCTTTACGTGATTGGGGTTATGCCAAAGATTATGTTGAGTGTATGTGGTTAATCTTGCAACACGACACGCCTGAAGATTTTGTCATTGCCACAGGTGTACAACATTCTGTTAGAGAATTCGCCACTCTTGCCTTCCACTATGCTGGCATTGAAATAGAGTGGACTGGTTCTGGCTTAGATGAAAAGGGTATTGATAAGGCTACAGGCAAAGTAATAGTAGAGGTTAGTCCTGACTTTTATAGACCAACAGATGTCGTTAATTTATGGGGTGATCCTACAAAGGCTAAAACAGAGCTTGGTTGGAATCCAACTAAGACTAGTTTCAACGAACTTGTAAAGCTTATGAGCAAACATGATATGGAAAAGGTGGCAGTTGAAAGAGCTGAGGAACATATTAAAACTAATTTAGAAGAATATCTTGAAAAGGGTGTTGTTAAATAGAGGTAAATATAATGATGGAAAAAGACGCAAAGATTTATGTAGCAGGACATAAAGGAATGGTTGGTAGTGCTATTGTAAGAGAGTTAAATAGACAAGGCTATCACAATATTATTACTCGTACTCATAAGGAACTAGATTTAACTAGACAACTAGATGTTGAAAAGTTTTTTGAAGAAGAAAAACCTGAATATGTCTTTTTAGCTGCTGCTAAGGTTGGTGGCATTATTGCCAATAGTGAGGCTTTGGCTGATTTTATGTATGATAACATGACCTTAGAAATGAATGTTATTCATAGTGCTTATAAAAACGGTTGTAAGAAGTTAGAGTTTTTAGGATCAAGTTGCATATACCCAAGACTTGCCCCTCAACCAATGAAAGAAGATTGCTTATTGACATCAGAGCTTGAAAAAACCAATGAAGCCTATGCTTTAGCTAAAATAAGTGGTCTAAAATATTGTGAATTTCTAAATAGACAATATGGGACTGATTATATTTCAGTTATGCCAACTAATTTATATGGTCCAAATGATAATTATCATCCAACACATTCTCATGTTGTGCCTGCTTTAATAAGAAGATTTCATGAGGCTAAGCTTAATAATTTAAGTGAAGTAACTTGTTGGGGTGATGGGTCACCATTAAGGGAATTTTTATATGTTGATGATTTAGCTAATTTATGTGTTTTCTTAATGAATAATTATTCAGGTAATGAAACTGTTAATGCCGGTACTGGTAAAGAACTTACAATTAAAGAACTAACAGAGCTAGTGGCTAAGGTTGTAGGTTATAAAGGTATTATTAAATGGGATACAAGTAAGCCAAATGGTACTCCTAGAAAATTACTTGATGTTTCTAAGGCTACTGGCTTAGGTTGGACTTACAAGACAGAACTAGAAGATGGTTTAAGACTTTCTTATGAAGACTTTTTAAATAATCCAATGAGGGCTGAGCGATGAATATAGTATTATTATCGGGTGGTTCAGGCAAGAGACTTTGGCCTTTATCTAATGATATTAGAAGTAAACAATTTATAAAGATATTTCATAAAGAAGATGGAACTTTGGAATCAATGATTCAAAGATTTTATCGTAAGGTAAAAGAAATTGATGTAGGAGCTAATGTGACAATTGCCACAAGTAAAAGTCAGGTTTCCACAATCAATAATCAACTTAATCAAAATGTAGGTATTTCTTTAGAGCCTTGTAGAAAGGATACATTTCCTGCAATAGCTTTGGCTTGTGCTTATCTTAAGGATATTGAGAGTGTAAAGGAAGATGATAGTGTTATTGTTTGTCCTGTTGATCCCTATGTTGAAGATGATTATTTTAAAGCTTTAGAAAAATTGGATGAACTTGTTAGAAATAGTAAGAGTAATTTAGTTTTAATGGGTATGGAGCCTACTTATCCTAGTGAAAAATATGGTTACATTATTCCTAAAACTAAGGATGATGTATCTAGTGTTGATGTGTTTAAGGAAAAACCAACTGAAGAAGTAGCTAAAGAATATATCGGTAAGGGAGCACTATGGAATGGTGGTGTCTTTGGCTTTAAGCTTGGCTATGTTTTAAATAGAGCTCATGAACTAATTGATTTTAAAGACTATAATGACTTATTTAATAAATATGAAACATTAAATAAGATTTCTTTTGACTATGCCGTAGTTGAAAAGGAAGATAATATTGAGGTTATGCGTTTTAAGGGACAGTGGAAGGACCTTGGCACTTGGAATACTTTGACTGAGGCCATGGATTCAAGCTCTATTGGCCAAACTATCTTTGATGAAAAGTGTGTTAATAGTCATGTCATAAATGAACTTAATATTCCCGTTTTATGTATGGGTTTAAAAGATACGGTTGTGGCCTTAAGTCCTGATGGCTTACTTGTTTCTGATAAGAAAGAATCAAGTTATATTAAGCCTTATGTAGATAAATTAGAAAATAGAGTAATGTATGCCGAGAAGTCTTGGGGTAGTTTTAGAGTTTTAGATATTGAAAAGGATTCTTTAACTATCAAGGTTGCTTTAAATAAAGGACATCAAATGAATTACCACAGCCATGACTTTAGAGATGAGATTTGGACTATCACTAAGGGTGAGGGTAAGACGATTGTTGATGGTATGGAAAATAAGGTTAAGGCAGGAGATGTTATTACGATGGCTAGGGGTTGTAAACATACAATCATTGCCGATAGTGATATTGAACTAATTGAGGTTCAATTAGGTGATAACATATCTGTTTTAGATAAGCATAAATATGAACTTTAATAAGCCATTTAGTCTAGTTCCTGCTTATAAGGATTACTTATGGGGAGGAGATAGACTTAAGAAAGATTTTAATAAAGATACTAATATCTATCCTTTAGCTGAAAGCTGGGAGGCTAGTATCCATCCTGATGGCTTAAGCTATGTGGGGGATGGTAAGTATGCTGGTAAATCTTTAAAGGAAGTACTTGATAAACATAGAGAGTATCTAGGTAATCGTAATGATACTTTTCCAATTCTAGTTAAGTTTATTGATGCCAATAAGGATTTATCAATACAAGTTCATCCTGATGATGATTATGCAAGAATTCATGAAAATGATAATGGTAAGACCGAGATGTGGTATGTCTTATCTGCTCAAGATAATACTAAGTTAGTATATGGTTTAAAACATGAATGTACTAAGGATGATATTAAAAAAGGGATAGATGATGGAAGTATTACTAATCTTTTAAATTATTATGATGTTAAAAAGGATGATGTTTTCTTTATTCCAGCTGGTACAATTCATGCCATACTTGCGGGTTCTTTAATAGTTGAGGTACAAGAAAGTTCTAATGTAACTTATCGTTTATATGATTATAAAAGAGTTGATAAGTATGGTAAGTCTAGAAGACTTGATGTTGATAAGGCGCTTGA
Organism: Oscillospiraceae bacterium; assembly: GCA_963654705.1. Lineage (GTDB taxonomy): Bacteria > Bacillota_I > Bacilli_A > Erysipelotrichales > Erysipelotrichaceae > Colivicinus. The sequence goes on along the minus strand of CAVKAO010000023.1, from coordinate 13,779 downwards.
TGTAGCTAATTTAAAAGGTAATCAAGATTTGATTAGGCCGATGTCGATAGTTTGTTATAAAAAGGGTGAAGTAAGACAACTTATTAGCCGTTGTAAGTATTTTGAGATGACTAAGTTAATGATTGATAGCGATGGTTTACTTTACAAAAGTGATGAATTATCTTTTAGAATTCTTTTATGTATTGATGGTGGGGCTAAACTAAAGTTTGATGAAGATATTATTGAAGTAAAGGCTGGCAAGTGTGTGTTTGTGCCAGCTAATTCGGTTGAAATAAATTTAAGTGGAAAGGCAAAGTTTTTAGATATTAGGTGTTAATATGGATAGCAAAGAAAAATATGAATTATGGTTAAGTAAAGTTGATGATAAAGAGCTTTTGGATGAGCTTAAGAAGATGAATGATGAAATGATTGAGGATTCATTCTATAAGGATTTATCATTTGGTACTGGTGGCCTTAGGGGTACTATTGGGGCTGGTAGTAATCGTATGAATATTTATACAGTTAGAAAGGCTTCTCAGGGCTTGGCTAATTATTTAAATAAGCATTATACAAATCCTAGTATTGTGATAGGTTATGATTCAAGAATTAAGTCTGATGTTTTCTCTAAATGTGCTGCCAAAGTATTTTCTGATAATGGTATTAAAGTATATCTTTGGGATAGACTTCTTCCCGTGCCTACTGTTTCTTTTGGGGTACGTTATATGAGAGCTAGTGCTGGGGTTATGATTACCGCAAGTCATAATCCAAGTAAATATAATGGCTATAAGGTATATGGAAGTGATGGTTGTCAAATCACAACCAAGGCTGCTGAAGAGATTTTAAGTGAAATTGAAAAGGTTGATATCTTTGAGGGTGTTGTTGTTAAGGATTTAAATAATATTAGTAGTGTACCTGAAGAGTGTTTTGATAAGTTTATTGAAAATGTAAAGAGTCAATCAGTTTTATTTGATGAAAAGATAAACAAGGATGTTAAGATTGTTTATTCACCACTTAATGGAACAGGTAGAGAGCCAGTATTAAGGGTATTAAAAGAAGTTGGTTTTACTAATATTAAAGTTGTATCTGAACAAGAATATCCTGATGGTAATTTCCCTACTTGTCCTTATCCAAATCCTGAAATCAAAGAAGCTATGGCTTTAGGTATGGAATATGCTAAAAAGGATGAAGCAGATCTTTTAATCGCTACTGATCCAGATTGTGATAGAGTTGGTATCGCAGTTAGAAATAATGATGGTGAATATGTTTTGTTAAGTGGTAATGAAACAGGTATTTTACTTTTAGATTATATTTGTAGTCAAAGAATTAAACATAATAAGATGCCAAGTAATGCGGTAGCTGTTAAGACGATTGTTTCTACTGATTTAGCTGATAGTATTTGTAAACATTATGGTGTGTCAGTTAGAAATGTTTTAACTGGTTTTAAGTTTATTGGTGAACAAATTGGACTACTTGAAAAAGATAATAAGCAAGATTCTTATATCTTTGGTTTTGAAGAGAGTTATGGTTATTTAACCGGATCTTATGTAAGAGATAAGGATGGTGTTGATGGTGCCTTTATGATTTGTGAGATGTTTGCCTACTATAAGACATTAGGTATTTCTTTACTTGATAAGCTTGATGAATTATATAGAACATATGGTTATCAAATTAATAGCTTACAATCTTATGAATTTGATGGTTCTAGTGGTTTTAAGAAGATGCAAGATATAATGTCTAGTTTTAGAAATAAGCCACTTAAGCAAATTAATGATATCGATGTAGAAAAGTGTTTAGACTATAGTTTAGGACTTGATGGTTTGCCTAAATCAGATGTCTTAAAATATTATCTAGCTGATAAGTCTAGTGTGGTTGTTAGACCAAGTGGTACTGAGCCTAAGCTTAAGACTTATGTTTCTACACTTAGAAAGACAAAGGAAGAGTCAATTGGAGCTAATAAAGAGCTTGCGGATTCTTTAAAGGGTTTCTTTAAATAATAATAGGGACGTATGTCCCTTTTTACATGCCTAAATAGTGTGTTTTATTGATAATTAAAATCATAATGATTCCTACAAGAAACAATTATAATTGCATCATTTTCGATGATATAAACGATTCTATTTTTTTTCATCTATACGTCGACTCCATAATCCTTTTAAATTATCTTTTAGAGCTTCAGGTTTACCAAGGCCATCAAATGGATTTCTTAGAATATCATTTATCAATAAATTGATGCGTTTTAAAGTTTTTTTATCTTGAGATTGCCAATAAATATAATCTACCCAAGCATCAATATCCCATTGTAGTTTCTTATATGACATAATAGTTAATCTTCAATTAGAGCGTGTTCTACTAATTCTAATTTTCCATCTTTATAATCATTAAGTTTCTTTTCTAGGTATCTTACATTTGAATCGGAATAGAATGGGTCAGCACAAAGATCTAAAGACAATCTTTTTTCTCTATTTGATTGTTTGATAAACATATTTATAGCAGTTGTCATTGAAAGTCCTAAATAATTGCATAAATCATTAAATTCTTTCTTATCGTTTTCATCAATTCTTAAATTCATCATCGACATAGTTATCACCTCATTTGTAGTATAGTATTTTGCATATACATTGTATATAAAGTGTATAAATGATGGTTTTAATGTTCTTTATTTTTGATGTTGTTTATTCACTGATTACAGTATCGCTATATTTAGGATTTACACCAGTAGGAAAGTTTGGTGTAGAAGGTGTTCAACCAAGATATTTAATTCCGATATTAATCTTTTTGATGATTCCCATCTCATTTATTCCTATCAAAAATAACATAGAGAATTATTCTGAAAAAGTTGCATTTGTTTTGTTATTAGGACAGATTAATATGATTATGGGCTTATTAATTAGTGCTTTTTAATAAGATAAAGAAATGGTGGTTTAAGTATCATTTTTGAAACTCTCTTTTAGTGGCAAAATATCGAAAAGTCCCTTGAAAAATACTAAGTTAGAAGAAAAAGTCCCTTGAAAAAGTCGCAGTTGGTCATAAAAGTCCCTTGAAAAAGTCCAAGTTACTAATTATACTTAAATTATGCTTAGAAGAAAAATTAATGATATTTTACTTGAGTGGAAAAATAGGGATAATCATAAACCTCTTATAGTAAAGGGACCTAGACAATGTGGCAAGACCTATAGCGTACAAGCTTTTGCGAAAGCTAATTATGAAAATGTTATCTATTTGAATTTCTTTGAACATCCAGAATTCAAGACAATCTTTAATAAATCATTAGATGTAGATAATTTGGTTTTGTATATAAGCACATTAGTTTCTGGTTCAAAGTTTGAAAAAGGGAAAACCATCATTATTTTTGATGAGATTCAAGAGTGCCCTCTTGCTAGAACATCTTTAAAGTTTTTTAAGTTAGATGGAAGATATGATGTGATTTCAGCTGGCTCTTTGCTTGGTGTTAGCGGCTATAAAGAGGATGGAGTATCAATACCAGTGGGGTATGAGGAAATCATTGATATGTATCCAATGGATTTTGAAGAGTTTTTGTGGGCTAATAATGTTAGTGATGAAGTAATTGAATTATTAAGAAAATGCCTAAATAATGAAGAGATTGTTCCTGATGCAATTAATATAAAAATGAAGGAACTTTTAAAAAGATATATTGTTGTAGGGGGTATGCCTAATGTAGTTAATACATATCTTTCTAGTAATAATATGAATGATGTTTTAAGGGAACAAAGATACATTATTGATTCTTATAAAGATGATATGGTTAAGTATGCAATTGGAAAGGATAAGGCTTGTATTAAAGACTGTTTTGAGTCAATTCCAAGGCAACTTGCCAAGGAGAATAAAAAATTTCAATATTCTATTATTAAGAAAAAGGCTACTTCAAGTAAATATGAGGGAGCTATTAAGTGGATAGAGGATGTAGGCATTATAAAAAGATGTTATAACTTATCTATTACTGAGCTACCACTTGATGGCAATGCAATAAATGATATTTTTAAGGTATATATGGTTGATACCGGTCTTTTTGTTAGTATGCTAGAAGAAGGCACCCAATATGATATATTGCAAGGTAATCTTTTTACATATAATGGAGCGATTTATGAAAATTTAGTTGCTGACATTTTTGCTAAAAAGGGTAAGAAATTATATTATTTCCATAAAGATTCTGGTTTGGAAGTTGATTTTGTGATGCGTTATAAAAATAGATGTACTTTAATTGAAGTTAAAACTAAATCTGGCAATGTTAAAAGTACAAAGACGATTTTAGCTCATCCGGAAAAATATCATGTCTATGATGCTATTAAGCTTGGTGATTACAATGTCGGAAGAAACGATAAGGTGCTGACTTTGCCTTTATATATGGCGTTCCTTTTAGATTAAAAATATTTAATTACTTTGCGCATAGTTGGCAATTCTTAGAAAAAATACTTTGCGCATAGTTATATATTTTAATAAAAACTACCTTGCGCATAGCAAGGTGATATGCACTAATAGCCGTTTATATAACACTTTATTTATAAATGATAGTAAAATAGATGAGATGAAGACACTTGTAATAATCCCTTCTTTTAATGAAAGTGAGAATCTTCCTTCGTTAATTAGCGATATTAATAAATTTGGCTATGATTATTTAATTATTAATGATAAGTCTACTGATGATACAGCTGATTTAGCTTTTGATAATAAGTATAGTATTTTAAATTTGGTTTTAAATGTAGGTATTGCAGGTGTAACAAGAATTGGCTTTAAATATGCCTATGAGAATGATTATGATTGTGTTGTTTCTATTGATGGGGATGGCCAACATCCTCCAGAGTATATTCATTCTTTAATTAAGGCTATTGAAGATGGCAATGATTATGTGGTTGGTTCTAGGTTTGTTGATAAGAAGAAGCCTTTTACTTTAAGAATGCTTGGTTCGCGAATTATCTGTTTTCTAATTAAGCTTAAAACGGGTGTTAGTGTTAGCGATCCTACAAGTGGTATGCGTGCTGTGGGTAAAAAGGTTATTAAGGTTTTTGCGAAGAATATGAATTTTTGCGCCGAGCCTGATACTTTATGTTACCTTTTAAGAAAGAATTATAAGGTAAAAGAAGTTGGTGTGGAAATGAAGGATAGGGTAAATGGTGAAAGCTATTTCATTAGTCCTTTTAAGTCGATTAAATATATGATTGAAATGATTATTTCAATTATCTTTTTTGAGGTATAGTTATGGGAAGAGAATTACAGTTAACGTTATTGTTTGGTTCAATTATAGCGGTATTAGTTGTGCTTAGAATGGTCATTAAAAATAAGATGAACATTCATTATGCCATGGTTTGGATAATATGGGGAATTGGCATGGTTTTGGTAGTCTTATTTCCGCGTATTGGCTATAAGATTAGAGACTTATTAAAAATTGAGATGTTGTCTAATGCCATCTTTTTTGTGAATATCTTCTTTCTTTATTGTTTAACATTCTATATTTATTTAATTATTTCTAAGCATAATGAAGAAATTATTCGTTTAAATTATGAAATTTCTTCTTTAAAGAAAAAACTTGAGGATAAGGAAAAATAATGTTTCCTTATATTATCGTTTCTTTATTTTTTATAGCTTATTTAGAGGTCTTGGGACAGTGGTTTTTATTTAAGCTTAATAAGAATAATTATAAGATTAGCTTTGGCTTTGGCTTGATGTTACTTTTGTGCTTTAGCTATCTTACAAGTGCTATTCCATCTACTTTAATGTGGCCTTTTAATTATTTATTGGTAGTTTATGCCTTGTTTTTTGTGGCTACGATAGTTTTAATAATTAAAGATTTAAAAAAGGTTAATTGGCATTTTTCTTTAGTTTCTTGGCTTGTTATTGTGGTGTGTTGTGGGGTATTGCTTGTTTATGCCTATAATACGACCTTTGGTAATTTAAATGGCTTTGATTCGGTATATTACTTTAATCTAATTACTTCTAATATTGGGATTGATAAGCTTAATACAACATCGCCTATTGCGGGCTATAATTGGGGAAATATCGAAGTAAATTATCAATATACTTTCCAATCTTATTATTACTTTATTTCCGTATTTGTTTCGCTTATTAGGCCAATACTTAGAAAACTTACTTTTGGTGTTTATTATGTTGATCTAATCAGTTGGATTTTTCAAATAGTATATAACTGCTTCTTATTTTCTTTGATTATTAATGGTTTAGATAAGGTTAGTAAGAATAAGAAACTATTGTCTTTTGTTGTAATATTTATTTTTACTTTCTTTTATGGTAGATATTATTACAATAATGTCTTTGGCTTTTTTGGTAATACTTTTAGGACATGTGTCTTTGGCTATATTATTCTTATCTTATTTGATTTATTTAAGGATAATAGTTTAAATAATAAGTTACTTATTTTTATTATGTGTATGGCGGCTTGTAGCCTTTCATCATCTTCAATTTTTACATTAGCTTTTATGTGTTTTGCCTTGGCTTTTGTTTTGCCTTGTAAAGATGATCATTATTTTATTGATGCGGCTATCTTATTGTTGTTACCTTTATTTAATTTAACTGTCATCTTGTTTAATGGTATTAATTTAAAGAACTTTATTGTTGTAGCAATATTGTGTTTAATTGTTGGTTTATTAAATAAGCCTTTAACCTTCTTATTTAGGAATAAGAAATTTAGGATTATTTTATTAGTTTTAAGTTTTCTGATTATGGCTTTTATGTCATATCGTGTTACTAATAATATCTTTGATTTTAGTGCTTTTTTTGATAATAATTCAGAGATAGCTGATATGTATTTTAATTACTTTAAGCCATCTGGTAGCTACAATAAGATTTGTTTTATCGTTTTATTTGATTTATTATTAGTCATTTATTTAATCTTTAATCATAATGAATATACAAGGTTATTACTTGTATTAATCGTTGTTTTATATAATCCTTTTTGTGTAGCATACTTAGCTAGCATTAATGAGGTATATCATCGTGGTTTAGATATTTTCTTTAATCCGCTTTCTTTTATTGTCTTTTTAGATTATTTATTTACTAAACTTAATAATAAGTATTTCTATTATGTATCTTGCGCTTCTTTGTTAGCTTTATTTGCCCTTACCAGCGACTTTACTAGCCCTCTTTATTTCCACGAGTCTTTTATTCCTAGTAAAGACTATAATGGCGTATATCGCATGGATAATGATGAGATTGAGGTTATTAGACAAATCGATAATGATAGTAAGTATCGTGGTTTAGATAGTGCACATATTTGCACACCTAATTTATTGACACAGGGTAATTTAGGTGGTTCTTATACTTATACAAGAACTTATGTTACTTGGTATTTGAATGCGTATGAGTATCAAGTATATTGTTTGTTTTATCCTGATAGGCAAAATATTCCTGCTTATGATTATAAGAAGATGAATGAGTGGCTATGGAATAGTGGTATTGATTATTTGGTTGTGGATAAAACTTTTGAATATTATGATGAAGATGAAGGAATTTATGATTATATAGTGCGTAGAGTTTATGAGTGCCAAATTCCTTTTTACGAAAATGATCGTTATGCGCTGTTTTGCTTTGTGAAGGAGAACTGATTATGATTAAAAGATTGGCGATAGTGGTTCCTTGTTATAACGAACAAGAGGCTTTGCCTGATACTAATAAGGTTTTAAATGATTTACTGAAGGATTTAGTTATTCGAAATGTAATTAGGGATGATAGCTTTATTTTATATGTGAATGATGGTTCTAGCGATAATACTTGGAATGTTATAAAAGACTGTTACAAAAATAGTAAGTATGTCCATGGTTTAAATTTGGCTGGTAATAAGGGCCATCAAAATGCTTTGCTTGCTGGACTAATGCAGGTAAAAAATGAGGTTGATGTGACTATTTCAATTGATGCCGATCTTCAAGATGATGTGGGTGTTATTGAACAGATGCTTAATAAATACTATGGTGGTTGCGATATTGTGTATGGTGTTAGAAATGATCGTACCAGTGATAGTGGTTTTAAAAAGTTTAGTGCTGAAGCCTTTTATAAATTAATGAATTCTATGGGTGCTAAGACTGTTTATAACAGTGCCGATTTTAGATTGATGTCTAATAGAGCCTTGGATGAATTATCTTTATATTCAGAGACGCATTTATTTTTAAGAGGGCTTGCACCAGAACTTGGTTTTAAGAGTGATTGTGTTTATTATAAGCGCTCACCTCGACTTAAGGGTGAATCTAAGTATCCTTTGAAGAAGATGCTTTCTTTTGCGTTTAATGGGGTAACCTCTTTTTCGGATAAACCTTTGACTTTAATTTTATATTTAGGTTTTATTGCGATATTTGTATCACTTGTGGCTGTAATATATTCGCTTGTACAGCATTTTAACGGCCAAACTATTCAAGGCTGGACCTCTTTATTTGCCTCTATTTGGTTTATTGGCGGTGTGCAACTTGTGTCTTTGGGTATTATTGGCCAATATGTGGGCAAGACTTTTGTTGAGACTAAGAAAAGACCACGTTATTATATAGAAAGTTATTTAAGTCATGACAAAGAATAAAGATAAGTTATATAAAGTATGTTCCTATATGATACTTGTGGCTGTAATGGCTATGAGTTTTATCTATATTAAAGATCATTTATATATGCGTCTTAATAGCGATGATGCCTCAGAGCTTATATTAGGAAAGCTTTTAGCTAGTGAAAATAGCTTGTTAAGCAAAAAATGGTTTTATTCTACTGAACTAAGAGTATTAAATACCAACATCTTTTATGCCTTAATATTTAAGTTTACCAATGATTTCTTTACAGTTAGAATGGTGTCTTATTTGTTGATGTGGATTCTCTTACTTTTGATTTATTTTGGCTTATGTAAGGCTTTAAATATTCAAAGAAATAAGGTTATTTCAGCTTGTCTATTGTTTATACCATTTTCTGATTATTACTATAGTTTTGTCTTAAGTACAGCTTATTATATTCCACATATTGCCGTATCATTTTTAACGATTATGTTACTTGAGTTATATGTCAATAAAAAGAAGACTGTTTATTTAATAACTGGTGGTCTTTTGGCTATACTTGCAGGACTTGGTGGTCCTAGACAAATATTAGTTACTTACTTACCGTTATGTTTGGCGGCGTTTTTTAGTTGCGCTTTTAAAAAAGATGGCGATAATTCCTTTTTCAAGTATAGTTTGATAGTGCTTATTGCCAGCGGTGTTGGTTTTGTTGTTAATAATAAGATATTAGCTAAAACTTTTACTTTCCTTAGTTATGATAGTATTCGTTTTAATACTTTTGATATAGAACGATTAGTCGCCTTAGTTAATGGTTTTATTTTAAACTATGGCTACAAAACAGGGGGGGGTATTGTCAAGTTTAACCATAACTAATGGGGTTGCGGCACTGTGCATTTTACTTACGGTGTATGTGATTTATTATCCTTTGAAGCATAAAGAAGAAGTTAGTGACACCTATTATCGTTTTAGCTTATTTGTCTTATTTAACTATATAATTTTTATTCTTTTATATGTTTGTACCGATATGTTTTATGAGAATCGTTACTATTTACCTTTGATAATCTTTTTTGTTCCTTTAATTACTTTGTTTTTTGAGGAAGTTGATTTTCAAATATTTAATATTAAGAAGACTGTTTTATATTGCGTTTTTATATTAATGGTAATGGCACAAGGTTTTGCATATGCCTATTCTTATAATAAATTTGATAGTAATATTGAAAAAAGGGAAATCTTAAAAGTATTAGAAGATGGCGACTATACAAATGGCTATGCCTCATTTTGGAATGGCAATGTTTATACCGAGCTTTCTAATGGTGAGATTGAGGTTTGGGTTTTTCAAGATATTGTCTTAAAGGAAACCGATAATTTTGATGACTTATATAGATGGCTTCAAGTAAAGGAACATACAAGTACAAAGCCAAGTGGTAAAGTTTTTGTTTTGTTAAGTAGCGATGAATATAAGGCTACGCCACTTAAAAAGTATTTAAAGGAAGACAACGTGATATATAATAGCACTAGCTACATTGTGTTTGGCTATCAAAGCTATGAAGAAATCTTTGCTTAAGAAAAATCTTACATTAATTTCTATTTTCTTGTTAGTTTTTTCGTGTCTATTTTTTTATAAGACACTATTTTGTAATGAAATATTTGCTTGGTATAATGATCAGCTTTTCCAACATAATGTTTTTTATAAAGAGTGGTATCAAATAATTAAAGAATCTATCCATAATCGTACTTTAGCAGTATATTCTTGGAATACTTTTCTAGGAACTGATTATTTAGCTAGTAAGTTAATGTATTGTGTGGGTGATTTTTTAATTACGCCTTTCTTTATTGTTTATAGTGGTGAAATTAACTATGATTTATTGTTTTGTATAACGACTATAATTTCAATTATTTTATCAGGTATTAATGCCTATTTGTTTTTAGATAAGTATGGTATTAAAAAAGACAATATCAAAGTTATGTGTTCTATTATGTATGCCTTAGGTGGTTTTGCGATGACTTATACAGGTTCATATATGTTCCATCGCTTTTATTGTTTATTACCGTTATTGTTTTATTTTACAGAAACCTATATTCAAGATAATAAGTTAGCTGGTTTTGCCTTTATTGTGGCCATATTGTTTTTACAAAGCTATGAATTATTATTTTCAACATGTTTCTTTTTGATTTTATACTTTATTATTTCTTATAAGCTTAATACTGATTTAAAGATTATTGATATCTTAAAGAAGTCTCTTCCTTTAATTGTTTCTTTTATAATTGGAATATTATTGATAGGTTTTGTGCTTGTACCTTTAATTTATTATCTAAAGGGTAGTAGTAGAGTGGCTTCTTTTGACTTTGGTAGTTTAACTTGGAATTTTAAGCAAATACTTGGTTTTATTAGTAATATGTTTATTCCTTCATATAACTATAGATCTGATAAGCCTTCTTATATGTTTTATAGTAGTGAGCATTTTGGTAGTGAGTATGGTCTTTATATTACAATATTGTTTATTTTGGCTTATATTATTGTATTTGTCAACCCAAAACTAAGCCACTTCATCAATTTAAAAATGAGCCACCTGCCAATGATGCTAAATATGGTAGATGGCTCATTTGTTTAGTAGTAAATTTCTAGTTGCCCGTTGTTGTTAATGATTCTATTTTGGATAATTTTTATGTCCTTTTTACTTAAAGAAAGAAAGGATAGTTCACTACATTTAGTGAAGAGGACAGTCCCGTAAAAGATATCTACTGTCTTGTTATTAAGTTTGCGCAAAATAGTCTCGTCTAAGTTTTTATACGTGGCTCTTATTTCTATAAACACTCTAATATCTAAGTTCTCATCAAATATATAGTCGGTTGTATCATAGCCTTCTTCAAATTCTTCCTTAAGAACCTTCTTAAAACTTGTGGTGTTTAATACTTCAATATCGGTGCCTTTAACTTTAACGTACCTCATTTTTCATCCACTCCTTTGTTTGCCTAATTCTATATGACTCACCTGACATGTCTATAAGATGAGACTTGTTTGCTAGACGGTCAACGATGGCTCCAGTTAATATCTTGTCTTTGAATACTTCATCCCATTTATCCATGGTTAGATTCGAAGTGATGATAATAGAGCCAGCTTCATTGCGTGATGACAATAGGTTAAACAGTATTTCACCTGAATCTTTAGAGAATGATGAGTATCCTAATTCATCTAGAATGACTAAATCGTATCTTTCAAATCTCTTTTGATATCTAAGATATTGAGATTTAGACATTGCCTCATTAATTTCAATTATTAATTGTGGAACAGATATAAATAAGACACTCTTATTTTCCATGCATGCAGCCATGCCTAGCGCTAAAGAAAGGGCCGTCTTTCCAGTGCCAGGATTTCCAATAAGAATTATGTTTTCTCCATTATTAATAAATTCTAGTGTTTCTAGCGCTTTGATTTTACTTTTGATTTCTTGTGATAGATGGTCTCTTTTAAAATCACTTAAAGTAAATTTGTGAGGGAAGCGGGCATCTTTGATTCTTCTTTGAATAGAGTTTTCGTTTCTTTCGCTTGTTTCTAGATTTAAGACTTCTGTAAGGAAATCTTCATAAGTAGGTTCATTTATTAAAGCTTCTTTGATGATGCTTTCATAGTTTCTTTTAATATAAGGCAGCTTTAAAGTGGTTGCACATTCTTTAATGGATAAGTTCATCTGTATTTCCTCCTGTGAATAATTTTGTTACTTCTAATATTTGTTTAATTGTTTCTTCTTTAACCCAGTTATTATCTTTATTGATTCTTTGACAATCTGGTTTTAAAACTTCGATAAGTTCTTTAAGTTCTAAGTGCTTATTTTCATTTAACTTCACTATGAAAGACTTTGGATTATCCTTATAATATTTATCGAAGATATCTTTGAGTTCTGGAACGGATTTAAGAGCTGTCGAATTTCTTAACGCTCCAGGCTTCCTTAGAAACGTGTCTAGATAGTGGCTAATATCTATGCACGTTTTATTTTTGCCAGTATCCCTAATATGAGTGGCTACTTTATCTTGTTTATAGTAAACATCAATGTTATTGGGATAAATCTTAACTAATACATTTTTCTCAACCAAATAATCAGGCACTGAATAGAAGTTGGCATCTACTTTGATAAAGGAATATTTATCTACAACCCTTGATTCAATATGTGCCGACTCATACATTGGCCTATATGGTTTTAAGCATTTCATTTCTTCGCTAATTGAAGTGTTTTTATTGATCTTTACTAATTCTTGTTGAAGATATGAATCTGCTTCCTTAAAAGTATTAAACTCATACTTAATTGCGAACACTTTGTTTCTAATCCATTTAACAGCTGATTCTACAGTTCCTTTTTCATTGCCGGAGAAACAGTTGGTTACGTTGATTGAAAACCCATAGTATGTAGCTAGTTTAAGGAGCTCTTTGTTTATTTCCTTCTCATTTCTTCCAATAAACTTGCTTACAACGTTTCTCATGTTGTCATAAACACCTTCTTCATAGACTCCTTTAACCATTTCAAAGAATTTAACTTGGGAATCAATAAAGACATCCATCTTTGAGTTGTGGTACAAGTATGCCCACCTAAAACCTGAAGCGGGAGAGCTTATTACAGCTAAATATCCTTTTGCCTGTTTACCATCAATTAATAGTTTTACTTCGCCAAAGTCATATTCAAACCTTTGACCATATGGATACTCTTGTTTAATGTAAGCTTCCTTATTCTTGTTTCTTTTTTCATTAATCTTATTACTTATAGTAGTAAGACCAATATCATGCCCAGCGTCTACTATTAACTGATGAATTTGAGACTTGGATAATTTCTGTTTATGATGGTTACCAAGCCTTTCATTCTTCCTTTCTTCATCAGCTAGAATTTGATCGAGTAATGAATCTATTTCTTCATTGTACTTAAAAGCTTTCCTATTACTGATGTCATACCTAGGCTCTTCAACGATTGATTCGATAACTGCCCGTTGATCGGTTACTTGATTATCATCTATAAGGGAAGATATATCATGTTCATACTTTTCAATATACTTTGAGACAGTATTCCTTGACACACCTAAGAGCTTGGATATTTTCCTTATACTCATTCCCCTAAGATGAAGATCAATGATTTCGTATTTGTTCATTTGTCTAATCACCTTTCTGATTAACCTCCTTTACTTTCAATGGTAAAGGAAAGAAAAAAATGTGGCTCACTTTTCGATTGAGATTTCAATCAAAAGTGGCTCACATTTAAATTAACAAATACAATTATCTTGTTTAAAGAAGCTAGCAAGAAAGAGAGCAAGACTTTTATTATTGGTG
>CAVKAO010000022.1:0-38251 GCA_963654705.1 Oscillospiraceae bacterium | reverse complement strand
ACAAAATAAAAATGTAAGATTTCATACATAATTATTTTGTCCTAAAACTTACATTTTTATCTTGACTTTTCCATAAAAAAAGAGATTAGAACCAGCAAGTAATAATCTCAAGCCTATCAGCTTGTCTTTATAGTAGCATAATAAAATTGTTTTTCAAGTTATTTGTCAAACAAAGTTGATGATTTATCAGCAGCAATTCGCTTATGTTCTTTGGACATATTTGCGTAATGTTTTCTGGTTGTTTCAACACTACTATGATGTAAAGCATCAGCAACAAGATAGATATCGTTAGTCTCTTCGTACAAATTAGTGCCAAATGTTCTTCTTAAGGCATGAGGAGTGACTTTCATATTCAATCCTGCTTTATTAGCATATCCTTTAATCATCAATTGGACGCTTCGTACCGTCATTCTTTTATGTTGCATAGAAATAAATAAGGCAGGGGAGTCTACTCTATTTAATAAATTGTCTCTATCTGTATCAACATAATCTTTAATAGCGTCTTCAACGATTTCAGGGAAGTACACTTCATCTTCATCGCCACCTTTGCGCGTAATAATCAGTGATGCATTGTAAAAATCGATGTCTTCAAGATCAATGCCAACAAGCTCTGATACACGAATGCCAGTGCCGAAAAACAACATCATTATTGCAAAATCTCGTTTAATTATTTTTTTATGCCTAATAATTTCACCATTGCTCATTCCACTAGTATCGGATATAGCATTTAGTATTCGAGAGACTTGTTCTTTATTCATTACCACAATATTATTATCAGGAATTTTAGGTAAATCCATTAAGTCAGATAGATTGTGATTTATTTCACCAATTCTAAAATAGAATTTGTATAAGGATCTTAATGAAGATACTTTTCTAGCAATTGAAGATGGCGAACTTATGATTTCTTTTTCTTTGCCATATTTATCGATTTTAATGTGGGTGTTCAATGTATCTAAATATTCTTGTATATCGTCATAAGTTAAGACGTCTAAAATATCACTAGCTTTACAAGTTTTAAGATTAATATCTTTAAAACCAGCTTGAGCTTTTATAAAATCAAAGAAACGTTTCATATCGTAAGCATATTCTAATCTAGTACGATTAGACATTCCTTTGGTCTTCAAATCTTTAAAGAATTTCAACATAAAATCAGGCAATTCATCAACGATTACTTTGACTTTTTTATCTAAACTTAACTGTAAATCATTTTGGTATTCTTGTGCCATATCTATATTATACTCATTCCCCTTATTTATAGCTATCTATTTTCGTAAAATTATTATTTTGCGAAAATACACATTATCATTAATAAATGATTTTTCACCTGTCCTTTTACAACTCGAATGCAAACAAATAATATTTCACATCTTTTTTATTTTCAATTCGAGTGCGAACAAAAATATTAAAATGGCTTCACTATATTAAAGTTTCCATTGAGTTTCTTCAGCTAGTTCAGTTAACAACTTGCCATTATAGGTAAAATAATTAGGCCCAGCAACTCCATAGCCTTTAATATCTTTCATAATTGCTGATAAGGATGTTAATTCATTGTTATAAAGAACCTTATGTTCACTATCAACAAGTACTTTGACGTTTGGAACTTCTATACATACAAGTTCATCACCCTTTTTAAGTCCACAGGCAAAGAAATTAATTGGAGGTCTTTTTGTATTGACTTCTTTCTTTATTGTTGGTTTAACTAGTTTTAATTTATCTTGCGAGCCACTGATGATGGCGATAGCTTCTAAAAGCTCATATGCATCTTCTGGCGTCATTATAAAGAACTCTCTATTTTTAGAAACTCTTAAATCGGGATTAAGATTATCAATTAACTTATGCAATTTCTTATCTTCTAGATTTCCATGCGTTTCATAAGTTGCATAGATTTCATATTCATAAGGAAGTGCGGTAGTACTTAATTGTTGTCTTCTTAATTCAACATTTGTTGCATAACCAATCTTTACCATATTCTGTAATGCGGGATTGGCCATTATGTAAATATATCCTTTCTCACTCATATACTATTCCTCATTAATTCTTTTTCTAGCGTTTCTTCTTTTTCATATTGATTATATTATGAAAGACCTTTTGATAGCTTCAAAACAAATCTAACATATTATCCAAATAAAGCATTTCTCTGATGTTGATGTGGTATTCTGGTTTAGTCATGTAGTAAAGAATAAATTCAAGAAGTAAAGCACTACCAAGTCCCCTACCTTCAATCTTAAAGTTATTAAAGCCTAATGGTGCATAAATATTTTTAATGTCATCTAAGCTAATGAAACTTGGGTTTTTCATTGCTTTAGAAAATGAGTAGCCATTATTTAAATCAGGCGCAACACATATGTTATCAATTGTATCTAAACCTAGATTTTTTAATGATACATTTTCATAACATTCTTTTCTATTTTTGCAACCTATATAACAACATTCATTACATAAAAATTCAATCTTAGCTTTTTGAGATTGTGTTAAAGTCTTTAATTTATCAAATGACTTATTTAATCTAAAATCAGGGACTACATAAGAAAACTCATTTCTATTTATTTCCTTTAATAAGTCGTTAAAATCTGTTAAAACTTTAGTGGTAGAAGAAACAAAATAAAAATCATGATAGTTATTTATCAAATGCTCCAATAATAAATCGGAATGTACTATTACCCCATTTTTAACATCTTCTTCATTAAACAAAGAACAGAGTTTGTTACACTTACTATCTTTTAAATGTTCTTCTTTAAGTAAAGAATTACTGAAAGTAAGACGTGATGAAATCTTGTATGTTTTCATTAAAGAAAGAACATCATTAGAATTTGTCTTTCCATCACTTGTTCTACCACCACCCCATAAACAATCCTCAGGTGCACCATATATTGATCCAATAGTGCAATCATTATAAAAGAATTCTCTTCTATTGTAGAAAATAGGCAAGAATTCTTTGTAAAAATCATAAAATTCAAAAAGTCCGGGTAAATGATAATATATCATTATTCTTTATCGAAACGATATGAGCTATCAGAATAGAAACCGCCAAAAGTTCCTTGTACCGTAACATCCATATCCTCACCTTCACTAAAATCTAGTTTATCAGTATATTTAGCCGCGTCCTTATAAGAACCAGTTATATGAAAGTTCTTATTTAAAGATTTAAGATATTCATTAAATTCCTCATTATCACTACTTACTTCAACCTTAAAACCTTCATTTGAAGTGGTGTTTCCATCATCCATAGTGGTATCAGCCAATAAATATTTACTAATATGAATGCTTAACTTTTCACCATACCATTTACTATGTGCTTCACTTGGCATAAATTCAGTTGTTACATGAAATTCCTTGGTTACATTATCAAATGGAGCTATCTCTCCTCTTATAGAAGCAAATAAATCAAGTATTTCTTGATTGTCCAAAAAGATTCCCTCATATACTACATATACTTCGCTATCTTGGCTTGTGGATGGCGAAGATGTTGCCTCAGGTGAAGAAGTAACTTCGGGTGTTGGCTCATTGATAGTATCATCAGTTTTACTGCAGGCAGTAAAACTTAATAAACAAAATAAACAAATTAAAATCAATTTAAAGTTTTTCATAAAATATCCTCTTTTTATTTATTTAACACTATTTTTCTTTATATTGAAAGATAGTGTTTTCAAGATTTAAAGGTATATTAAATTCACTATTCTTTCTAGCTTTTCTAATATAAATAATTGCGATTATCATTGTCACAATAGAGATAAATGCAAGTGCTAAAGAAATTATAGGCAAATCAGGATTGATATCACTTATTAAGGGACTTAAAAAGAAGTCATATGCACCATGTAATATAACCGAGATAATAAAGCCTAAACAACAAGTAAACTTATTATTTGATCTCATACCTTTAGCTATAAAATAGCCAGTAATAAAGGCATAACCACCATGCATAATAGTTATTCCTCTTGTAAGCATTGTTGGTATATCGGCACCAACGGCATAAAAACATGCTTCAAGAATTTGAAAACCTAGGCCAACAATCATTATTAAAGAAATTAGATCTAATGGTGTATAGCTATATTGATATTTTTTCACCACATGTCTAAATACTATAAATTTAGATAATTCTTCACTCAAGGCAATGGCAATAACTTTATGGTAAATTAATATTTGAAGTTCACTTAAGCCAACTAATTTAAGCACTATTTGAAAGATAGCGAAAATGCTTGTAATAAGTAGTGCACATGAAGTGCTTAAGAATAAGCCTCTTTTAAATGCTGAAATACAAATATTTTTATACTCAACATCTTCTTTTTTATAATTTCTAAGCCAAATATAAAGAAAAATGCCAGGTAATAGACTGATAATAAAAAATAAAACTAATAAAATCATATAATCCCCTTTATTATTTTAACTTAAAACATAAAAATACGCCCTATTTATCGCATATTTTAGTATAATTAGTAAAGATATGAGGTAAAAATATGGCAAAAAAGAAAACAGATGATCAAAAGGATGTTTCAAGTGATGCTGATAAAGTAAAAGAAACACCTAAAAAGAAAACGACGACTAAAAAAGTAGAAACTAAAAAACAAGAGACAACTAAGAAAGCTCCTGCTAAAAAGACTACTAAAAAAGCAGTAAAGGATGAAGAAACTTCTAAGGAAGTCACTAAAAATGATGCTCCAGAAACTGTAAAAAAAGAAGGGGCTGCTAAGAAAAAGTCTACTTCTAAAAAAGCTAATAAGAAAGTGGTAGCTAAAAAAGAGCCTAAAGTTGAAGAAGTAAAAGAAAATACTCCAGCTATTGAAGAAACAAAAGAAGAAGTAGTTGAAACGGCTAAGGAAGAAGTTGTTACTAGTGAAGAAACTTCTGATTCTACTTTAAATAACAAAGAAGAAGAAAAAGTAGAGGAAAAGGTAGAAGATATTTCTGAAGAAAAAGTTGAATTAGCTGATTCTACTACAAGTTACACATATACCGAACCTGTTAAACAAAAGAAAAAACATACCGGTTTAATTATCTTCTTAGTAGTTCTTGCCTTGCTTGCTGCTTGTGGCTTCTATTGTTATAAAATGTTTGATAATACTGCAAAACTTGAAGAACATTATGATGATATTGAGACTTATAAATCACAAGTTGTAATTACTGAGGAACAAAAAGATCAATCTAAAGAAGACCTATTGTTAGGGCAAATCGCTGGTACTTTAACTATTGATGAGCAAAGTAATGCTAGTGTTTCTATTACTAAGGCAATGATTTATAACTACATTGATTTAGATACATTAAATAACCTAGATATTATCAAAAACAACCAAGTGGTTCTAAATAGAATTGGTTATGATGTAGACACTGAAAATTCAATTATTAATTTATATGGTGATATGACCTATAAGAATTTCCTTAAGGCTGGTGTAGTAGCAAAATTAAAGTATGAATTAACAGAAACTGGTGTAATAGTTACTTATCAAGATTGTAAGATTGGCGAAGTACCTGCCTTCTTATATCAAAGCAAGCTTCCTGCTGCTGGCACAGTGTTGTTCCAACAAGAATTTGGTGAAGTTACTTTATTTGATGATATTAGTATTAGACTTCTTTCTCCTAATATGATTAAAGATATTAGTTATAGTGAAGATGGAACAATTAACTTATCAATTAATAGTGGCGAACTTGCTCAAAAGATATTAGATGATTTAAATACAGAAGATGAAAATGGTAATACTAAAATGGTTAGATTAATCAATGCTTACTTCAAACAAGTGCTTGGTTATGATGTTGATGTAAGTGCCCTTTCACCAATATTCGAAGCCTTAATTGAAAACATTGATTTCTCAAAATTAGATTTAAACACATTATTCAATCTATTGGATTAAAAAAGAAGTGAAAGCTTCTTTTTTAGATAATGTATTTTAAAAGTGGATTTACATCCACTTTTTTATATAACTTATTTAACTGCGTCTTTAAGAGCTTTAGCAGCCTTGAAACCTGGAACCTTAGTAGCAGCGATTTCAATCTTAGCGCCTGTAGTTGGGTTGATACCAGTTCTAGCTTTTCTTTCTTTAACTGTAAATTTGCCAAAACCTGGAAGATCAACTTTATCACCCTTCTTAAGAGTTTCAGTCATTTCTCCTACGATTAAGTCAACGATTTCTGTAGAAACTTTTTTAGTTAAACCCTTTTCTTCAGCAATCTTTTCAACTAAAGCTTTTTTATTTAAATCAGCCATTTTATTTTCCTCCTATACTTCTACTATTATATTGTATTTACTTTCATAAAACAATAAATTAGGCCTATTTAACCGATAAATCCTTTAGATCATCGATAAGTTTTAAGACAGTGGTTTTATCCAAATTTTTAACGCCGCAAGCATTAGGATGACCACCACCGTTATATCTTTCACATAGTTTATTTATGATATATGACTTTCTAGATCTAATAGAACCATCAAATAAATTAGTGTTTGGATTTAAGGCAAAAACTGCCCAAACCTTTAATTCTTTTATCTTCGAAAATTCATTGACATTGTTCTTAGCCATATTAAATGGCATATCTATTTCATCTAAATCATCTTTATCTAATAGACAATAGCCTACATCACCATCAATATTTAATTTGCTACGAAGTCTTGTAACCTTTTCATATTCTTCTAATCCAAAGTTAAAAACAAATTCGTTTAATGCTGAGACATTAAGCTTTCCATCTCTTATTAGGTAGCTAGCAAGCCTTAATGTTCTTTGACTTACACTAGACACTGAAAAGCCACATGAATCGGTAAGCATACCACAATATAAGAATTTACAACATTCTTCATTTTTCTTATATGCATGAAAATTTCTTGAATAAAAGATATTTGCAAGTAATTCGCATGTTGCACAACATGATGAATCATTGATAGTTGTAAGTGCATACTTAGATATATATGGATGATGATCGATTACAATGATATATTTAGCCTCTTTAAAACGTAAATCATCAGTTCTATTTTCATCTGATACATCACATACTATTGCTAAGCTATCTTTAATAAATTCATCACTTACTTGCTCAACTGTATCATATAAATCAAATGATTCAAAGCCGCATAGTTTTACTTGTTTATCTTTGAAATTTTCATTTATAAAAGCTTTTAAACCAAGTGAAGAGAAGATAGCATCTCCATCTGGTCTAAGATGCCTAAAGATGGAGATTTTATCATATTCTTTAATTTTATCTAATAATTCCTGATACATTAAAGTCCTAATAATCTAACTGTATCTCTTGCGATAACAAGTTCTTCATTAGTTGGAACAACAAACACTTCAACCTTAGAATCAGGTAATGAAATCTTAGCTTCACTATGAGTCTTAGCGTTTAAAGCATAATCCGCTTTTACACCCATACCTTCTTCTAGACCCTTTAAAATACCTTCTCTAATTTCTGTAGCATGTTCACCAAGTCCGGCAGTGAAAGCAATCGCATCAACATGGCCCATTTGCATAAAATAACCACCAACTAAGTTTATAACTCTATTAACATAAACCTTTATAGTTGTGATTGCACGCTTGTTCCCCTCATCAACTGCTGCTTGAATATCTCTAGCATCACTTGAAATACCAGATAAACCTAACATACCTGATTTCTTATTTAGGTATACATCCATTTCTTCTGGTGAACAACCAAGTTTTTCTTCCATATAGTAAACAATCGTAGGGTCAATATCACCGCATCTTGTGCCCATCATAATACCACCTAAAGGAGATAGACCCATTGAAGTATTAATTACTTTACCACCCTTTACAGCAGTAATAGAAGCACCATTACCTAAGTGAAGAGTTAAGATATTAACATCCTTAACATCCTTACCCATCAACTCTGCCGTTCTATTAGCAACAAATTCATGGCTTGTACCATGAGCACCATATTTTCTTACTTTATAATCTGTATACCATTCATAAGGTACTGGATATAAATAAGATTCCTCACCCATTGTTTGGTGGAATGCTGTATCAAAGACAAATACATGTTCAATATCTGGAAGTGCTTCACAAAATGCTCTATAGCATACTAAGTGTGCGGGATTGTGCAATGGAGCAAGAACACATAATTCTTCAACCTTATTTACAACATCTTCATCAACCTTAACAGAACCACTATAGTAACTACCACCTTGGACAATTCTGTGTCCAGCACCCTTAATTTCATTAAGTTCTTTTACAATACCGTGTTTAATTAAAGCTTCTAGTAATAAATCAACAGCCTTTTTATGATCTGGTATTTCAACATCTGTTGTAATCTTTTCACCATTTACATTGATAGTAAAAATACCCATTTTTTGACCAATTCTTTCCGCAACACCAGAAGTTAATACTTTCTCTTCAGGCATTTGGAATAATTGGAATTTTAAAGAAGAACTACCGGAATTAACCGCAATTACTTTTGACATTTATTTACCCCCTGTTTAGTTTCTTAAGTTCTTTAATATACTTTTTAGGAACATTTAAGTCCTTATCCATTTTATCAATTAATGTATCAAACGACTTACTATTTTTAATTAAATGCAGTTTTTCTTCATACTCATTCATTTGCAAAATACTACGATTAATAAGGTCAGAGATAGCACTTTTAGAAACATTATAGTTATCTGCTATCTCACTCATTGATAAGTCATCATAATAATAATCATTTAATACTTTATTTTGATGATCAGTTAATAATGGCCCATAAAAATCAAATAAGATGTTTCCATCAATCTTATTTAACATTAGGATCACCAATAATACTATATAGATACAAATCAAAATCAAATGGTTTTATATCATCCATAGTCTCACCAAGAGTAATAAAGCGAACTGGAATACCCAATACATTTTTAATCGCTATGACAATACCACCCTTACTAGTACCATCCATCTTGGTTAGAATAATACCAGTTAAATCGGTAACTTCATTAAATAAGGTAGCTTGAGACATACCATTTTGACCAGTATTAGCATCAAGCACAAGCCATACATTATGTGGTGCACCTTCTATTTCCTTACCAACAACTCTACGCATTTTAGCAAGCTCGGCCATTAGATTAATCTTTGTTTGAAGTCTTCCTGCTGTATCACACAATAAGATATCAATATCATGCTCCTTAGCATATCGACAAGCATTGACTAAGACAGAACTTGGATCCTCGTTTTCTTTGCCAGCTACAAAATCAACGCCTACTCTATTAGCCCACTCTTCAAGTTGCTTAATAGCTCCAGCTCTAAAAGTATCAGCTGCCGCAAGACAAACTTTCTTGCCTTGATTTTTATACATATTCGCAAGCTTTGCACAAGTACTTGTCTTACCAGAACCATTTACACCTACCATTAAGATAACAGTTGGTCCATTCTCATTATAGACAATTGGTTCTTCTTTCTTTTCCTTATAGATATCATCAAAAGTTTCAAGAAGGATATCCATAACATCTTCTTGTCTTAGATATAAGTAGTCTTGCGTTTCTTTAAAGAAAGTATCACAAATTTGTTCAGCAGTCTTATAGCCAATATCACTTTCAATTAAAGTAATCATTAATTGTTCAACAAAGTCTTCTTTATTAGTGGTATTGTTTTCGGTTATAAATCTTAATTTCTTACCTAAAGCATTATTAGTCTTAGCAAAACCACTTAAATATTTACTAGTATCCTTTTTACCAGTTATTGCCTCTTTTAAAGAAGAGAAAAAGCTCATAATTATTCTCCTTTACTAGCACTATTGTCGGCTAGTTCTATTGCATCCACAAGCTTAACCTTAAGCATTTGGGAAACACCACGTTGTTGCATTGTAACGCCATATAATGTATCACATTGTTCCATTGTACCTGGACGATGGGTAATGATTAAGAATTGGCATACATTTGAGAATTGCTTAATATACTTGGCAAATCTTTCAACATTCGCCTGATCTAGGGCTGCCTCAACCTCATCAAAGATGATAAGTGGTGATGGCTTTACCTTAATAATGGTAAATAAAACACATAAGGCAATTAAAGTTTTTTCACCACCCGAGAAAAGCCTAATTGACTTAACTTGTTTGCCAGGAGGTTGTACATCAATATCAATGCCTGTATTTAAGATATCACTTTCATCTTCTAATATTAATTTAGCCTTGCCACCACCAAATAAAGCCTTAAATGTATCGTTTAGATTATCGTTAATCTTATCAAAAGTTTCCTTAAATTGTTTCTTCATGATTTCATCCATTTCTTCAATGGCATTTAAAATCTTATCTCTTGAAGCAATTAAATCATCATAGTTTTTCTTTAAGAACTCATAACGGGTATTAACTTCATTATATTCTTCTGGAGCTGACATATTAATGTTGCCAAGAGATGCAATGTCATTTCTTAAAGCTAATACCTCATCTCTTTCATTACCAGTAATTTCATATTCGATATGACTTAAAGCATATTCATAAGTCATTTGATATTCGCTAGCAAGCCTATTTAAATTATTATCAAGCTTTGTTTCAATAACCGCCTTCTCTTTACTTAAATTAAGAATCGAATTATTTGCACTCTCGGATTGCTTACGCATAATACGAAGTTGTTGATCAACACGGTCAATAGAAGCTGAAAGCTTCATACGTTCTTCTCTTTTTAATTTTAAGGAAGTAGATAATTCATCCCTTAAAGAATAAGCATTTGCTAAAGAAGAAACGATTTCATTATCAAATGATTCACTGTTTTCAATGTTATCAGGATTAATTAAAGCATAATCGTTTTTAAGTTTTTCATACTTAGCTCTTTTAACATCAACTAAAGGTTCAATTTGTGCAACACTAATTCTTTTCTCAGTTAATTCAGTTTCAACCTTGCTTTTTTGTTCAACAATCTTATTAAATTCCTTATTCGCAAGCTCAGCCTTAGCGCTTAATGAAACAAGTTCGCTCTTATTTCTTTCAAGTTCACTATTAGCGGTAACGATACTAGTTTCATTTTTAACCTTACCACCAGTCATATAACCACCCTTATGAACAATATCACCATCAAGGGTTACAATCTTATAGTTATATTTTAATAAAGCTGCTAAATTATTGGCATTTTCCAATGTATCACAAACAACAATATTACCAAGCAAGCTATCGGTAACAATATCGTATTGTTCCTCATTGTAGACATAGTCGGCCATAACACCAATATAGCCATCTGTATTTTGGCAAATAATTAAATCTTCTTGTCTTAAATCATGTTCCTTTAAGACATTGATAGGTAAAAATGTTGCCCTACCTGACTTATTACGCTTTAAAAAAATTATACAGTTTCTAGCTGCTTGTTCATCTTTGGTGATGATATTATAGGTTGCATTGGCTAAAGCACTAGATAAAGCATATTCATAGCCCTCATGTGCCTCAATAACTTGTCCAACCACACCATATACACCAAAGAAAGACTTTTGATTAGACATGATAGCCTTAACACCAGCTTGAGCATTAGATGAAAAAGGATCTTTTAATAGATTCTCAAGTACCGCAATTCGATTTTGCAATCTAAAGCTAGCGTTGTTTGTTTCCTCTTTCTTTAATGAGGCATCAGCCAATTTTAAAGCTAATTCACCAAGATTTTCATTTAATAGATTAAGCTCATTATTTAAAGTATTTAAACGATTAACTTTATCTTCATACTCAAATTTAGCCTCATCAAGCATATTCTTGGTTTGAGCAATCTTTTCTTTACTAGAGCCCATTTCTAAAGCATACTTACGCTTTTCATCTAACTCAACTTTACGAGTCTCTAATTTTTGTATTTCATTTATAACATTAACTAATTTTTCTTGGATTTGATTAAGCTGCTTATCATATTCCTTTAAATTAGCACGTGCTTCTAGGTTGTTATTTTCACTAATTTGAACACTAGTATTATTCATTGTAAGAGTTGTTTCTAAATCAAACAAACTCTTATCAATCTCATCTTTTTGGCTATTATATTGTTTAATTTCATCAACCAAAACAGCCGTTTCAATTTCCTCTAAACGCTTTTTCTTCTCACGATATATTTCTGCCTTTCTAGCTTGACGCTTTAAAGGAGAAACTTGCCTTTCTAGTTCATCTAAGATATTTTGGGCCTTATCTAGATTTTCCTTAGTACGCTCAAGTCTAGCAATAGACTCCATCTTTCTTTTCTTATATTTAGAAACACCAGCTGCTTCTTCAAAGATGCCTCTTCTTTCATAAGGCTTAGCATCCGCAAAGCCAACAACATTACCTTGCGAAATAATTGATAAAGAGTCTTTACCAAGGCCTGAATCAAGAATTAAATCAATGACATCCTTAAGTCTTACAACATTACGATTAATTAAATATTGAGCCTCGCCCTCGCTTGCATAAATTCTTCTTGTGACTTCTATTTCATCATCACCAGAATTAAGTACTCTTTGACTATTATCAAAAACAAGGGTAACCTCAGCCATACTAACAGCCTTACGACTCTCAGACCCAGCAAATATGACATCGGTCATTTTCTCACCTCTTAATGACTTAACGCTTTGTTCACCCAAAACCCATCTTATGGCATCCGAGATATTTGATTTACCACAACCATTAGGACCAACAACGCCAGTTACAGGATCTTCAAAATTTATTACTGTTTTATCGGCAAAGCTTTTAAAGCCCTGCATTTCAATGCGTTTTAAAAACATTTACAATTCTCCTAAATATAATTATACAAGATTAACAATTCACTTGTATTGTTAGATTCCTAACCCACTTTTCTTTTCTTACCATTCTATAGGCAATTCCTGCTTTAACAAAGTCAGTACTTTGACCAATGATATAAACAAATAAAACCGGAATACTTGTTTTATAGGCGAAGAAAGCAACAAGCGGAATATTAAATAGCCACATAAAACATGAGTCCATAAACATCGTACTTTTAGTATCGCCACCGGTTCTTAAGGTAAAGAAACATTGGGTATTAAACATATATAGAATATAAAAGAAAGCCATTACCAAGATAAATTGATTAGCTAGATTTAAAGAATCACTTGATACTTTAGAATAAAGAAATGGCACAATAAGTGTACTAGAAGCCATAAGTAAGCCAAATATTAAAGATAAAAACATGCTAAAACATATTAATTTATAGGCATTATCTTTAGCTTGCTTTAACTTATTGGCACCAAGTGGGGTCCCAACTAAAATAGTCGTAGCGGTTGCCATACCGCCAAATAAAATGAAGAATAAATCAGATACCGTAACCGAAATACTATAAGCTGTATTAACAATAGCTCCTCTACTTGAGTAACATTTAATTAAAGTAGTCATGCCAAATTGCCATAGTGTTTCATTGGCAATTAAGGGTATAGCTTTAATAATAATATTCTTGGCTAAACCTTTTTCAAAATGAAAGATTTTAAAGATTGAACTATTAAAGGCATAAGAATTCTTACCAATGGCATATAAATATAATATAGCTTCAATAACTCTAGCTAAAACAGTTGCGATAGCTGCTCCTTTTACGCCTAAGGCAGGAAAACCAAAATGGCCAAATATCAATAAATAGTCAAATAAAATATTGATAACTAAGGATGCCATAGACATCAAAACAGGCAATTTTGTCTCACCTGTCGCCCTTAATGATTGCGATATAGGAAAAGATATACCAAGAGGCAAATATGATAAACAGGCAATTCTAATATATTCACTACCTGTCTTAATTATTTCTTCATCAGAAATGATAAAACCAATAAGTTTTTCCGGAATAAAGGTAGCCAACATAAAAAAGATGATTATTATGACATATGAAGAAACAATTGAAAAACGAAATGATTGTTTCATATGCTGTTCATCATTGGCTCCATTATATTGCGATAAAAAGATGATACAAGAGACAATTAAGCCATTAACGGCATATTGGCATATATTGTAATAACGATTAGCGCAAGATACTCCACTTACCGCAATATCACCAAGTTCACCAACCATTAAGTTATCTACAAGATTTACACTTGCAACAATAAGTTGTTGAAACATTAGCGGAATGGCTATTGCCAAACAAGTTTTCATTAATTTTTTATCATTTATAGTTTCTTTTAAATATCCAAAAAGCATAACTCTATATTAACATACTAGTCGATAATAAAGGGATTTATTTGACTTAAATCAATCGTATCATTAACATATTCTTCTTTTTCTATTATCTCAATATAATCATTTTTAAAACAGATATCATAATCATTTAGGCCATCAAATAACAAATAATTATCATTATCAATATATTTAACAAAAGGATTACGTTTTATATACATTAAAACTCTTTTGCTTTTTATTAAGACGTATGGCCTAATTGTTATATTATTTCTTGATTTATAAGCTTCAATTAAGTCATATATCATATTATTAGTTAATTCACTACTTAATATTATCTTATTAAAACCTAATCTATTTAGCAGTTCATAAGCATATGAATTAGATACATTTAAAGTATAATAAGCAATCTTTTCACCCTTATTTAATAGACCACCTATTTCACTTATAACATTAAAATTATATACACACTCATTATTAATTACAGGATTAATATTATCTAATCTAAGTGTTTCATTATAGGTAGTATTATCAATATCGTTTAATAATAAACGATCATTGTTTTCTCTTTTAAAGCTACTTAAATAAGCATTAGAAAAATCTTCATAAAAGTTTCTTCTTATTTCATTGATTTGACTTTTGGCCATAAAACAATCACCCAAATTAACATCAAAGTCTTTTAGATTAAATGGCAAATCATTAAACTTGGAAAATTGTTCTTTTAAAGTATCATAGCTAATAGGAGCTTTAATAGCTTTTTCCGGTTTAATATCAATGGTTTTATCATAGATATAATCATCTAGTTTACATGATATCTTAATATTCTCATTTTCTTTAAAAGTTACTTTTAAACTAACATCTTTTTTTCTTAAATCATAGTTTAAGATATTTTCTTCAAGGTCATGATCTAATGTTTTAACTACTGTTGCGCCCTTATAAACGACATCATCTACCTTTACTTTGATAATTTCATTTTTATAGGCTTTAGAAACATATTTTTTATTAACTGTTAAAGTATTTAATATCTTACCAGTGTCTTTATATTTATTTATAATGCGAATGCCATCGAATTGATTAACATCATTACTTAATCTAATTAGACAATAGCCATCTTTATATTCAATGACTTTACCAATAACCTTTCCCATATGGTTTGGTCTAATATTGCCAAAGATATCAATATCTAAATCATTTAAATACGCATTAGTAAATCCTCTATTAAAAACACATAATAAATCATCATAGTCTTTTTTAGTTAGATGATACTCCTTATTTTCATAATATGCATCAATTGCTTGACGATATAGCTTTGTAACAAGTCCCACATAAGCAGGCGATTTTAGTCTTCCTTCGATCTTAAAAGAAGAAACTCCCGCATCAATTAAAGAAGGGATATCATTTAATAAAAACATATCTTTTGGTGATAAAAGATAGTCAGTATCGGTTTGTACAATATTACCCTTTTTATCTTTTAATTTATATTTTAGTCTACAACATTGGGCACACATACCCTTGTTGGCACTTCTGTTTTTAGAAATAGATGACATTAAACATTGGCCAGAATATGATACACAAATAGCACCATGAACAAAACACTCTATTTCAACATCTTCTTTACATGCTTGCTTTATAAAATCAAGATTAGATTCTCTTGCTACAACTACTTTCTTAAAGCCAAGTTTCTTACAAACTCTTACCCCTTCGATATTGTGTACATGCATTTGGGTAGAAGCATGTAAGTTAAAATCGGGCAGTTCTTCTCTTAAACGATAGAATAATCCTAAATCTTGAATAATCAAGGCATCTACACCTATTTTATATACTTCTTTTGCCAATTTTAAGGCATTCTCTAGCTCTTTTTCACTTAAAAGAGTATTAATAGTCATATAAACCTTAACACCTCTTAAATGGCAATATTTAACCGCCTCTTTAAGCTCTTCTGTATTAAAGTTATTGGCGCTAGCTCTAGCTGAAAAAGATGTACCACCTAGATACACCGCATCAGCGCCATAATTTACTGCTGCCTTTAAACACTCCATATCCCCACATGGGGCTAATAATTCTACTTTTTTCATAACATTGAAACAATAAATAATTCTATTAAGTTCTTTTCATCGATATCACTACTTGTCTTGCACTTTAAATCTAAGTCAGCTAATTTATTTAATAAATTTAAACATTCGTTCTTATTTAAAGTATTAATGGTCTTACTAACTCTAAAAGACTTACTATTGGTCTTATAAGCTATAGAATCAATACTTTCACCCAAAGAATAGTAATAATCTACTTCATAAGTATATCTAAGTTGGCTAGCAATAAGGGCAATTAAACCTAGTATGCTATCCTCATTTTTCATAATTTTTCTAAGTAAGCTAATTGACCTAGATACTTCTTTATTTTTAATTGCATTAATAAGCTCAAAAATATTTTCTTCATCACTACTTGAACAAAGTCTATCTAAACAATCTTTATCGATTTGATCTGGATATAGCTTTAAAACATCGATATTTTGTTTAAATAAAGTTAAGTTATTATTGCATAAAGTAACTAGATAATTAAATAAGTCTTTTCTTAAAGAAAACTGTTCTTTATTAGCTAAAGAAACACACTCCGTATAAAAGTTTTTGGGATCTATATTACACTCTATCTTTTGAGCATTCTTACTAATATCCTTATAAGCTTTTAAAATTTTTTTAAAATCATCATTTAAAGTATAAAAAACTAAATCGTTTTCATATACGGGATTTTTACAATAATCAATTAATTGATCAAGTTTTTTATCTTCTATTTTCTTTTTAAAAAAGATAGGATCTCTTACAAGTACTATTGATTTATTGGAAAACAAACCAATCGATGTACAAGATTCAATAATATCATCATAAGAAAAATTAGGTGCATTACCATCAATTTTAACTACATCGCCCCCATTTTCCTTGATAAGTAAATTAATTTTATTATCAATTAAATAAGGTTCTTTTCCAGAAATTATATAAATCATTCAACAACCGTTAGACCATTAGTACTACTTGCACCAACTGTTGTTTCAAAGAAAGTAAGGTTCATACTAACGGAAATAGAACTTGATATATTAAGATTATCTTTATTATCACTAGTAACATTTAAATTAGAAATAATTACACGATATCTTAAAGAATTAATATTCGAAATAAGTGTTTTAGTTAAAGTGTAATCATTGGTTTTAAAAGAAACACTTGCATTTCTTCTTACAATAGTGCCATCTAGTGTTGGCTCAGACCATGATATTGATACATTATCAACCTTATTATCAAAGATATTAGCTAAAGCACTAATTTCATTAGAAAGATTATTATAAACAGCAATTTCACCATATGAATCATTACTATGTTTACTAATATAATCTTCCATATTTTCTTTTTTTGCCACCTTAGCTTCTAGAATCATCAATTCTTCAGCAATACCACTAGAATTATAAAGTTGTTTAGCCTCATTATAGTTTTTAACAACAACTTGATAATAGAAAATGCCTAAAGCCAAAAAAGCTGCAACCAAAAGAAGAATAGTCTCTCTTAAAGTAAATTTATGATTAAGCATTAGTTATTACCTCCTTCTAGATCCGCAAATGTAATTAAGATTTCTGCACTAACTAAAGAATTGTCCTCGCTATCGGCAACCGTACGATTGATTGTTACATAATGTGTGCGATCATCATTTTGTAAGATGCTTAAGACATTTGAAATAGTATTTAAACTACATACGCCAGTATAAACATTAACGGAATTACTAGATATAGTGAAGTTGGTGATTTCCACATATGGTAAAACATCATCATCAAGAAGCTTAATAATATCTGTTCTATTTAAACAATTCTTTTCATCATCATTTAAGAAAACACCAACAAGTTCATTGTATTTTTCTTCAACCTGTTCATAATCACTTAGTTTTTCATTTAAAGAATTTAGCTCACTCTTATTAGCGTTATAAGCACTGATTAAATCATTGGTTTTACTTACTGTATCGATAACAAAAAACTTCGTGAAAATTAATAGTAATATCATAAAGAAAACAAAAATTACAATTGATAACTTATTAGTCTTGCTTTGTTTATCACTAATAAAGTTCATTGTCTTCTTACTAGGATAGACATCCTTATTGATTTTTATGTCCTTTGAAAGTAAATTATTCTTTGCCATAATTACTCCTTATTAAGCCCATAGGCATCTAATACATCAAGCAAATCATCATCATTAAATAATTTACTAATAAGTTCACATTTAATTGGACTAGAATTAGCTATTGACTTTATAAAGCTGGTGTAATGACTACCACCACCATAAACATATAAAGTATCTAATTTATTATCACGATTATCATATGTATAGTAGTTGATTGCTCGTGCAATCTTTACAGCACAATCATCATAATACTCAAGCATCTTCTCATGATTTAATATATCATCTTTATTAATCTTTAAATATTTAAAAGCAGTATATTTATCACAAAATAAGATTTCACTGGCTAGTTTTGCCATCTCTAGTACTCCCGTTTCAAGGGTTCTAGAAGCATTATAGAAGCCATCTTTATAGATATCAACACGGATGTGATTATAGCCAATATCAAGTAAAGCCACATCATTTGTTAAACCTTTTTCAAGTAATACATTTGAAATAGCTAGTTGTCTAGGCATTGCCTTAACAAGCTTTAAACCAGCTTTATCAAACATTTCTTCATACTTGGTAATTAAGTTTTTACTAACTGCAGCCCCAAGAAGTTCAATACCATCTTTTTCATTTATGTTGATGATACTGTAATCATAGATATAGCCATCTTTATTATTACCAACAACTTCCTTAAATTCATAAGGCAAATTAACCTCAAGTTGTTTACTAGTCATATAAGGCATTTTTAATCTTGAAAGGAAAACATCTTCATCAGGAATTATTAAACTTACTTTCTTTTCCCTTATTCCATGTTGTTTAACTGTTTCTCTAAGTAAATCAGACATGGCATCAAAAGTTACAAGCGAGCCATTGTTTACGGCGTTTTCTGGTGTATCTATAACTAAAAAATTATTGTCATAGACAAATTTTATTGCACCATCACCAATATCGATTCCCAAATTCTTTTTCATTTCGTCCCCCTTTTTAAATTAAAAATAAGCCATAGTACCAATTTAATAAACTAGTCCCATATATAAGTGAAAAATAGGTTGCTAAAGCGATACAAGGACCAAAAGGTATTTTATCTTTTTTAAGGAATAAAATAAATACCAAGCCCATAATGCACGCTAAAAAGATATTAAAGATACTTCCCATTAGATTAAGATATAAACCACATAAAAATAATAGTTTGACATCTCCTCCACCTAAGGTTTCATCGCCCAATATTTTATCCATTATTAAGCTAATCACTAATACCGCAAAACTTACAATAAACGCTGATAATATTGATAAACCAATTAGTTTAAAACTAAATCCTCTAATAATTTTAAATAATAACCACCAAATACAGCCAAAAATAATAAAGCCATCAGGAATCTCATAAGTATTTAAATCACATAACGATAGACCAAATAAGATACAAATTAGGCCTAATCCATCAAATAAATCTAAATTAATATCGGGATGATTTATAAGAAAAAACACAAATAAAAGGCCCAATACAATCTCACTAATTAAATATTTAATAGACATCTTTTTGCCGCAATAACGACATTTTCCTTTTAAGAAAAGATAACTGAAAATAGGAAATAAATCTAAAATACTTAGTTTATGACCACAATTATCACATTTACTATTTCCCTTCCACCAAGGAATACCTTCTTTGATACGATCAGCCATGCAATTTAAGAAACTGCCAAAAACACTTCCTAGTATAAAAGAAAGAATTAAAGAATATATAAGAATAAATTTACTTTCATAAATATCAATC
The DNA here is from genome assembly GCA_963654705.1 of Oscillospiraceae bacterium. Taxonomy (GTDB): domain Bacteria; phylum Bacillota_I; class Bacilli_A; order Erysipelotrichales; family Erysipelotrichaceae; genus Colivicinus. Next base: position 18,340 of record CAVKAO010000022.1, on the reverse strand, counting down.
ATTTGCCATCTACCCAATCATAATAAATAGTTCCATTATAAACTAAAACACGTAACACTAAACTCCCCTTTAATCCACTATATTTTTTACCATTAATAGTTGGATTATCGGTTAAATTATAGCCACTTGGTCTATTAGCGATAATAGTATTGCTTACACTATCAAAATAGCCAACATAGCCATTAGAAGTATAATGAATACAAGTTCCATCACTATTACCACAGCCCTTAACTGGACATATACTGCCATCTAAACTATTAACTTTCGCCAGTGACTCACAAGTATTTAAATACAAAGAATCGCTACCCATTGAAACCTTATCATCATACCAATTAAAGCCACCAAAAATTAAAATAATTATTTCAAAAACAATAACTAAAATAATTATTAGTTCAAATAAAGAAATACTGCCTTTATTATTTAATCTAGTCATTATTTTCTCCATCCCAATTTAAACAACGTACACTAAAGCTTTTATCAACTAAAGTCCCAATTTTATCCGTTCCAATATCAAGTTCTACATTAAAACAGCCTTTATCTTCATCATAAATAATTGACTTTACTTTAGCACCCAATTCACTTGGATAACTAGCTTTAGATAAGATATAACGATACTCGTTGTCTTCTATACTACCAATTGCTACATAGCCATATGAATCAATAAGCTCTTTATTACCATCTACTATTACAATACTAGTTAAAGCGTTTTCATTAGAAAAAGTAACACTAAAAAAAGTATTTAAAGAATTATCACTATTTAAAGTAACCTTGCCTGTATATTTAAGTTCATTAGTTAAAAGGGTCTCAAGTGTTGAATATAACTGGTTAGCCTCACTTGTTCTTAAAGTCTTGGTATAGTATTTATTAGCCAAAGTAACGCCACTCGCTAAACCCCCAGATACCAAAAGTAATATCAAGACCGCCACTAAAGTCTCAGCTATACTCATACCCTTATTATTACGTAATTTATTCATAATAATAGTAGCCCTCCAAACTTTTGTAGCCTATAACTTTATCACTTACATCTTTATCGTCAATGTATACTTTAAAGTTGCTTATCTTTTCTCCATCAACTATAAAAGGCTTAACATTATCATAAGCTGTCTTATTAATCTTACTTGCGGTAATTATGGCACCAGCCAACATTATAAAACTTAAAGAAATCATTAAGATAGCTACTAAAGTCTCAACAATTGTTTCACCCTTATTATTAAGTTTAATCATTTTAAGCTTACCTCCTTTAAAGAAGAACGCTCATACTCCCAAGTATATTTAATTGTTTTCTTATTATTTACTTCACTAGTACTACTATCAACTGAAAAGACAACATACATATTCTTATTATCGCTAGACAATAGAAAATTAATTAAAATTGAACCATTATTATCACTAATACTAGCAAGAGAAACCTTAACATTATCCATGTTTATAGCCTTTACATTAAATGTAACTTTTTTAGGACTTACTAAATCATCCTTTGCAATATAAGTAGTAATCTTAACAATTTGATCATTAAAGGCACTATCTAAAGTAGGCAAACTTGTTTCATTTAAAGTATATGAACCATCTTTATTCTTTGCATAAGTATAAGATAAAGTTTTACCATCTATCTCTTTTTTCATAAATAAAGCTAAAGAATCCAAAGCTTGTCCTTCTTGTATACTACTTGAAGTATAGTAAGAACGCTTAGCACTTGTAGAACTAGCAGAAATAATAACGATGCTCACCATACTAGCAACCATAAATAGTAACAAGCCAAATAAGATGGAAACACCATGATTATTATTTAATTTATTTTTAATTCCCTTCATAGTGCCCCCTTTCTTAATTGTAGTTATCTGTAATAATCTCATCACTTAATGTATAAAGAATTATATTGCTTCCAGAAGTATTGCAATCAAAATCATTTCCATCTAAGTAAACATAGTATTTTGCTAAACCACTGTATGCAGATCTAAAGAGTTTGTTACCACTATATTCCCAATCAGATATATTGCTATTGCTTGAAAGCTCAAGAATATAGTTCCAATATCTATATGCGCTTAAATAAGTATTAGTGCTGTTATTCTTTAATGTTGAACCATCATATGTCCAAAGAGCACTGTTATCGATGCTTGATTTTGGAATATAGCTATTGCTTGAAGTATCACTTGTTGTAGATAAACCACTTGAACTAACTGAAGAGCCACTTCCAGTCATAATTCTAGAGCCACTTGTTATTACATATGTCTTACCAGAATCCATAGTATTTGATACTACATAGCCAGAAGTCTTAAATCTAGCATAAACAGTAACTTCATTATCTAAATTTACACCATCAATAATACTTCCATTGCTATTTAATACTTGATTACCATCGCTATCATACCAACCGACAATAGAATAACCATCTTTTAAAGTAGGAGTATAAGATCCTTGGCCATCAATGTAATCTTGTGATCCAAATGTAACACTTCCATCTTTTGTTTTAAAAGTAACTCTATTACCTTGTCTTAAAGATAAAGTTTTGTTTTCACTCATAGTAATTGGGCCACCAGTTTCACCAACAATTTGTGCATCGTTTTCATATAAACCAAAGAATATCTTTGAATAAGGTATTTTAGTCGTAATGGTTTCATCATCAAAAGTACTTTCTACAGTAATAGTTTGATTACTGTTTGCGATTACTTTAACAGTACTATTCTTAGCACAATTTATGCTATATGAATCTGTTCCGACATTAATAGTTAAAACATAGCCTTCTAACCATTTAGCTCTAAATGTTGGGATTGCGGTTTCATCTTGGCTTTGTTTAAGTATTAGACTATTGAATAATTCCTTATCAACAACTTTACCATCTTTATCTAGAATTAGTGTTTCTTCAAAGTAGAAACCATCAAGAACATATCCAGATCTAGTAAGCTTATCACTTAAAGTGCTTAAGTCAACTTTTTCACTACCATATTCAATATCATTTAATGTAGTACTTAAGCCATCATAATTTAAATCAAGATTAATAGCACCCTTTGATGGGATCCATTTAGCATGTAGTCTAATATCTTCATGAGTACCATCAACTGTAATCGTATCATCTACAAACTCAGTATCATTTTCATCATACCAACCAGCAAATGTGTAACCTTCTTTTGTAGGTACATAATCATTTAAATTGATAGTTTCTTTAATATCGATTGTTTTACTAGAAGTATTATCTTCAAACTTCCCTTCTTTAGCGTCCAATATCAATTTATAAGGTGTAGCCTCAATATCGCTAGTAATACGTACTTTGTAAGATACATTGTTATATTTGATGGTAGCGGTAATTGTTGCATCTTTTATAGTTGTATCACCATCAAAACTATTTACACGATAGTAAATATTTAATGGAATACTATAGAAGCTATTTTCATCATTAAGCACAGTTGTACTATACGATTTTAAATCAATTGAATAAGATACATTATCCAATGCAACACCGTCTTTAGCAATATCAACGCTTATATCATCAGCATCAATGTTTCCATTAAATAAGCCAAGACTTCGATCATATATAAAGTAAGTAGCATCATTTTCAGGACCTAGTCCCTTACCATATGAAGTATTGTTGCCATTTATTGTGCCTGTATCATTTTCTCTTACTAAAGCTTCATTGAAATTAGTGCCATCACTAATACCAATACCATCAATAACATTAACTTCAACGCTGCTGATACCAGTAAAGATAACCCCATGATAATCATAACTAGCCTTAACTGTAACTAAGCCATTGTAGCTATTTGGAGAAATAGTTAATTTAGTAGTATCAGCTGTTAAAGTAAGTGCATCATCTTCATTAATCTTTGTTGAAGTAAATGACCATGTACATAACTTAGAATAATCAGTTTCATTAGCATTTGAAGCATAAGCCTTAAAGTAATTTGAACTAGCATCTTCACCAAATTTATAAACACTGCGTTCATTATTTTCTAGTGTAATCACATTAGGAGAAGCTTTTACATTTAAATTAGCCGTTACAGTTAATGTTGTAATTGCGGATTTTTCCTCACCATTTTCGCTCCATGTAGCCTTTACATTAACCGTACCAATATTGTTTGCTTGTACTTTGATTAAATAATTACCATTATCATCTACTCCATATTTATTAGAGTCATCATAATCAACAATCGAAGCTATACTATCATCACCCAATATTTCCACATTTAATGAGTTACTATCAAACGTTTCATTATTTAATTTACATAGTTTTAAATCCATATAAGCATATTTATCACTACTATCTAAATCAATATTCTTAAAGATATCCAAAGTATAAGTACCATACTCAAAATAAGCATTATTATTTGGCCAACTACCATAATGAACATTGATAGTAGTATCTTCCTTAATAACTGTTGGGAAAGGATAATCTTTACCATCTAATTGACTATTTCCAGCATTAAAAGAATACTTACCATTAACCGTTTGACCTTGAGAGTCAGTTGTTGTTACTTTATTAAATGAATTACCATCTAATAAATTAACCATAACATTACTAGATAACTCACTATAAGTTTTACCTGAAACATTATTAATAACATTGCCATCATCATTATTGTTGTTGTTTTTGAAAATTTTATACATCCACTTAGAAGAACCTTGAAGCATGCTTGTTTTTAAAGCATTAGTCATGGCATTAGCTATGCTGTTATTTCTATTTCCACTAAAATAATACTTAGGTAAATTATCAGTACTAAAGTTTGCACTAGTATCTAGGTAATAACAATTTTTAATTGTTACATATGTTCCTTGGTTATATCTATCCGCAACATTAACAAACATTGTAATTGACCTTATAGTGCCTTCCATACTTGGAAAACTCATATAAGTGTAACAATTTTCGATATTAGGTTTACCATCCGTTGAATCGTTATGGTTTGTGAAATTTTGATAATTCATCGTAAAACCACTGCCCGCAATTCCAGCTAGATAAATATTGGTACTCTTGTTAACGTTTGCTTCTGAAGTGCTCGATGTCAAAATTTGTTTGTAACTAGAATTATATGTTTCTTCAAGTGTATCTTGGCCAACTACAATAGAACCACCACTATAAGAATTAGAAATTTTATATTGTACCGCGCCAGATATACCACCAACACGAATAAAATCGCCATATATAGCTTTTGTACTACTTGAAACATTACCATTTATATCTGTATGAGTACAATTAATTTCTATATCTACTACAGCAGAACATTTATCTACATTGACATTAGAAACACCAATTAAACCACCCACATTGGCTTCACCTAATGTAAGAACATTTTTACTATTATCTACAATCTTATATCCTGCTATAGCACAATTAGTAATAGTTTTTCCTACTGGGCTATTATAATCATAGGCTACACCTATAAGACCACCTAAAGAGTAAGCACCATTTTCACCAAATGAAGTAACATTACCTTTTGAATCGTATACTATTGTGTCTCTAGAAATAGTTGCACCCTTTGTACTATATAGAATCGTATTCTTAATTTCTGCGCCTACTGTAACACCAAATAGGCCAACTGAAAAGCTATTAGAAGAAATATTTAATTCTTGTATCTTGTAGCTTTGACCATTATATGTTCCACCAAACCATGCATATAAAGTTGCGTTATATGAACCACTACTTGTGCTAGTTCCCTTACCTTGTCCGGCAATAGGTGTAAAACCTTCAAAATTTTCCGCATTAAAATCATGGCTTTGTTCAAAATTCAATGATAAAGATTTTTTATTACCAGCATTACTTGCAGTTTGTGTACCTTTGTCTGTAATAGTTGCATAAGCTAAATAAGCATAGCTTTCATAATTACTAGCAGTCACTAGTTCTTTAGCAGAATAATTATTATAATTCCAGTTTATATATTGAAGTTGAGAAGCACTTCTAATTTCAAAAGGAATATCAACTCCAGGTTCTTTATTTAAATATTTATTTGTTTCATTAAAATCTTTAGAAACTAAACTTAATGAATTAGCAAAGAATGGTGCAATTCTATAAGTTAGAGTTTGTGTCTTGCTTGTATCTTTACTATTAGTATAAACAAGATTAACACTACCATAAGTGCCACTATAGCCTTGAGTTAAAGTAATGTTATTTGAAACATCATGGCCACTTACATAAGGATAGAAACTAAAGCCTTGAATTTGTTCTTCTAAAGCTGTAGCTACTGTTTGATCATACCCGCTAGCAAAACTTAGACCAGTGCTTTCATCTTTATTTAATGTGACACTATTTTCTTCTCCCTTTGCAACATAGTAGCCATAACCATAATCAGTAATATTACCACCATCATCATGTACTTCACATATCGTGCTATCGTATTGTAATACACCATTACTACTACCAATATAAGTGATCTTATAACCATTGTTTTGGCCATCTTCTTCTTTTTCCCAATAGAACATACCAAAAGTACCAAGAGATGGCGCAACATTCCATTCACCATAATGAATATAGTTATTAGATGCATCTTTTACTACAGCACGATATGGATAAGTAGTTTCATCACCAGATAGCTTAGTAGTTATGTCATGATATTTACTAGACTTAGCATTTTGACCATTTATTAGATTTATTAGTTGTCCATATGTTTTATATGTACCTGTAGTATTGATTCCTGTACCACCAAAAGCATACATCTTATCAATAAACTTAAATGTGCCCTTAAATAGATAATATGAATTTTTAACTGTTCCTGTATCACTTAAATTGCCAAAAGAATATGATGAAGAACCCGTACCAGCAGAAGTTAAAACATCTGCACAATATGAATTATTAATATTACCCTTATTTTCGCCTACAAAGCCCGCAATAATGGTCTTACCTTCTCTAGCACTAGAATCAATATTATTTAAGGCATAACAATCATTGATAGTACCTAGATTGTGCCCTACAAAACCGCCAGTATAACAATTAGCGCGATACATATTAACTGATAACTTAGGATGATCGGCTGAACAGTTGTTTATCTTTCCTTCATTAAAACCAACAAAGCCACCAATATATAATGTTGAGTTAGCATAACCATAAATAGTTTTATCACCTGATAAGTAATATCCAGCAGTAGCACTATTTGAGATATTTCCCTTATTATAGCCAACTAAAACACCACTATATAAAGTCTTATTGACATCAATGCTTGTTGAAGTATGAATATAGCGATTATTACTGCCACTTGTATCATATTGACTTACTAATACCGTATTTTTAATGGTACCAGTATTATATCCAAACATGCCTACATAATAGCCATCAGTTTCAAAACTAATATTACTTATCTCGTAAGAGCCACCATCATAAGTATCTTTAAAAGGATTACTCGAATCGATACCTATAGGCTTTTGATAAGATACACTATCAAAATTAGAATATTCACTAAACTTATAATAACTATAATTAATGTTTCTTTCTTGTTTATAAGTAGTATTTAATATAGTGCTGTAGTTTTTATAATATAAGCTTAAATTATAAAGTTGACGAGCTGTTCTAATACTTACTTCATTTGGATTATTTGTACTATCGCCTTCTTTATTAAGTTCCACTACCGTTCTAGCAAAGTGCGGATTAAAGTTGAAATACTTAGTTTCATTATTAGAAATAATAGAAACACTAGTATAGTAGCTAGAAACGCTAGTGGGATTAACTATATCTTTACTAATCTTGAAAATAACGTAATCATTGTTATTAACAGTAACATTTAATTTTTCACCAATACTAGGATCAATAGTATAAGATTTGCCATTTATTTTATAAGTGAAAGTTTGAATATCCTTATCATTTTTAAAGACAATACCATAACCATCACCAGCTACTTGCAAATCACTTCTAAGTGATACATTAACACCAGCTCCATCAAAACCTACAGCGTTATTAGAATATACTTCATAATACACTAAAGAGCCTGAATTAAAATCTGTATACCAGTCACCATAATGATCCATTCCACTAATCTTTGGATACTTATAGTTAGAAATAGATTGTCCCATTAATTTATATGGAACAACTTTAACACTACTATCATTAACAAATTCACTTCCTAGATTTAAAGAAGTATTGTTACCAATAGCATTACCATAGTCATTATAAGAGCCATTAGACTTAGTTAAATAATATAAGTTATTAGAACTTGAAACACTAGTTGCACTACTTATAAAACGACCAACACTACTTGTATTACAACCCTTTCTAGTACCCTTATCACTTGTATCTAAACTACTAGAAGCAAGTACGGTATAAGAATTAGTGATACTATTTACGCTACCATTAACCATACCAGCACCAGTAGAGTTACTATCTTTTAATACCGCAAAACCTGCTACATAAGAGTTTGAAATATCAATGTTACTATTTGTACTACTGCCAACAAGTCCTCCCACATTATTACCATATAAGTAAGAATCAGCGTAAGATCTATCAATAGAAATAGAACCAGTATTAACACCAACTAAACCACCAGTAGTTGAATTATCATTGCCAAGTACACTAGAAACATTAGAATTTGAAATAGTTAAAGCTCCATTATTAATGCCAACTAGTCCACCAACATTATTTCCAACAATCCATCTTAAGGCTTCAACATTGTTTTCGTTTATGATACCACTTGGATAATCACCATTTTCACTGCTTAAAATATTCTTAATATTATCAAGTGTTACATTGCCCTTAACCGTACCAATTAAACCACTAGCTACACTATTTGAAGTAATTGTTTCACCAATTAAGCTTAAATTAGAGATACTTAAATTATTAGCGCTATCAAATAAACCACTACTAGAAGAAGATAAACTTAATATTTTCTTATCATTACCATCAAAGTTTGTTAAGTTATCGTTAGTAATACCCTTAAAGTTAGGAACAACTTCTGTATAAGTACTTGCATCACTGGCAATCCTTGTTATCGAAATCAAACTATTAAAATAAGATTTTTTATATTGAGCATAAAAACTTTCATCAACATTAAAATCAATATCATCAATTAGTTTTACACCACTAATATTACTTGTAACATTAGAACTACTATCAAGATTTTGTAAGTGACGAGGATTACTAATTAAAGCAAGTGTTTTATCTTTATTTCCTTCATCATATGCATAAATAGAATTACCAATACAATTACTACTTGCAGGCTCAACCGTCATATCATCACTTTCGGCTTTAACCGTTAAATAGATGTTGCTCCCTTCAGTTAAGCCAAAAACACTATTCTTACCAAAAGTATTAGTAAAACGCTTACCAGTAGAACTTAAATCATCTAAAGTGAAAGTAAAAGTACTATTAATACCAATAGTAGAAACGCTAATTAAATTAGACTTAATTTGCGTATTATTATAAGTAAACCAACCAGAATCAGTATCATACTCTATATCAACTGATTTACCATAATCATCTTTAAAAGTAAAAGTAACTGTAACCTTACCATCAACGCTTAGTGGCTTTTTAAGTCTTACAATCGCATTATTAACAACCTTCTCACTGGTTATTTGACTAGTAACAAATAAGTTACTAGAACTACCACCATCAGCACTAGCGCCACCATAATAGCCTAAATAACCCTTAGTTAAAGAAATTCTATTAGCCTTTTTAGCTCTATACTTACTTAAAAAAGTATCATCATCTAATTTATTAGAATCATAAATACTCTCTAAATTATAATCATCACTTTCAGAATAAAAGACAGCATAAACAGTAGGAGCAGTTAAAACCCTTTCCTCACCTAATTCTCTATAAGCATAAGGAATAACTTCAACAACAAAAGTACCAGTGATATTTCCATCTAATACATCACTACCAACTAAATCCTTTACTAAAGGACTACTGCTAGTGAAATAATAAACACCATCATCATTTATTTCACCATCCGCGTCCTTAGGAATAGCGCCCAACTCTTTTAAGTCGCTAGTCATATAAGTAGCTGATTTACCACTTGTATATAACTCGGTAATCTTATTTTGAACAGCTGTATAAATAATTTCGGCCTTGCTATCCATCTCTGTTTGACGAAGACTTTTTTGTATTGTAAAAACAGCAGGCACTGCAAGAGCTAATAAAACACTCACAATAGCCACGACCATTAATATTTCGCCTAATGTATATCCCCATTTATTTTTTAATTTACTCATAAAATTACAAAAAATTAAGAAATTGCTTTCTTACCTATTTATAATATCAAAAAACAGATAATTAAATTGTGAAATAAGACAAAAAAACATCAAATTAAACACGATTTATTAACAAAATTACATTTTAATCGCTATAATAAATACATGGACATAAACCATGTTTATTTAATTATTCAAAGGAGAAAAGGAGACTAACATGAAAAAATTAAACAAAAAAGGTTTTACACTAGCTGAACTATTGATTGTAGTGGCTATCATTGCAGTACTTGTAGCTATTTCAATTCCAGTATTCACATCACAACTTGAAAAAGCAAGAGAAGCTACTGATGCTGCTAACTTAAGAGCTGCATACGCAGAAGTAATAACTGCTGGATTAACTGGGGAAGGCGAAACACAAAGGCGAGTTAAATTAACTCAAACTCAAAGCAAATGGCAAACTACTACAATTGCAGATGGAAAAATCGGTGGTGTGACTGTTTCAGAAGATGAAGTACTTAAGAATGTAGATAAAGAACAAACTATTATTGTCGCTTGTGAAGACAATAAAGTAACATTCACTAAAGCTAGTGATTAATGATTCTTTCTAAGGAAGAAATTATATTGCTATTAAAATTATATGGAACTCAAATTTGGGTTCCATTTTTATTTGTTTACTTTTTATTTGTTTAATACTTTTATGGTAATAGAGTTGACTTAAACTTATGATTTTTACAATAAAAAATTGTGCGTAAATCTTCACACACAATATTTGCTTGTATTTATCGTTTTCAATTAAATTAATGTAAACACAATGCCAAACAATACCCCAAATACTGCACCACCTAAATGTGCTTTCCACCCTACATCTGGTATAAAGTTCATAAGAATGTTGATGCCTATGGTAAGTAGTAGTCCTTGATTATAGATAATGCCATATAGACCATATATTCTTATTATTAGAAACAAATAAAAGCCCATTAGTCCATATATTCCACCAGATAAACCACATGATATAGATACCTCATTTTGATCAATGAATATGGTAAATAAGTTACCTACAATAATCGATCCAAGTATTAGAAAAGTAAATGTTGGATGTCCTATTAATCTTTCTAGATATACTCCAAGTGAATACATACAATATAGATTCATTAATAGATGTGTAATATTTACATGAGTAAATCCTGATGTTAATAGTCTAAACCAATCTTTCTTATTAAATGGTTTTAATAAAGCACCAGTATCTTGTAAAGCAAGATCTTCATATTCATTTTGAGCTAATTGATATTTTCTAATATAGTTTAATACACAAACGGAAATAATAATAAAAGTTATATACGAATTATAAAACATAGGCCTCCTTTTATAAAATAAGTATCCAATTGGATACTTATTAATCTAAATTTGAAATAGCTGAAATAGTAAGTGAATAGTTATCACATATTTTCTTATATAGCTCTTCACTACCATCAAAAGTCTTGCTTCTAAAGATTTCGGTGATTTCACATACATCCTTACTTAATTGATCAAAGCCAAGATTTAAACAAATGCCCTTTAAAGTATGTGCTGCTCGAAAAGCTAAATCAACATCCTTATTTTCATAAGCTGTCTTTAATTCATTAAAACTTGGATCACTTGGAAAAGATCTAACGATTGTTGTAATAAGCTTAACATTGTCAATTCTTTTAATGGTATCTTCTAGATTACCACCCATTAGTTTGTAACATTCTTCTAAATTCATAATTACCTCTAGTTTCTAGTATCTGTACTTTCTACTTCACTGTTATCATTTATATACAACCTCTTAATGCGATCTTTAGCTCCCATTAAACATTTTAGTAAGATCGGATTAAAACTACCACATTCATTATTTAGTATCATTTCAACAGCCTTTTCATGGCTAAATCCAGGTTTATATACTCTAGGTGATACCAAGGCATCATAGACATCTGCCAAAGAAACGATTTGAGCCGCAATTGGAATATTATCCCCCTTTAGTCCATCAGGATAACCTTTTCCATCCCATCTTTCATGATGCCATCTACATATTGTATAAACCATATTTACAAAAGGTTCTGTTGTATACATAGTCATACTAGACATAATATTAGCACCAATGATAGTATGACGCTTCATTTCCTCATATTCCTCATTAGTAAGTTTACCAGGCTTATTTAAGATTTTCTCATCTATACCAATCTTGCCTATATCATGCATACCAGCAGCTGTTACAATAATCTTCTTTTCTGAAGGAGAAACATAATACTTGGTAGTAGTCATATTTATCTCATCAATCATAATCTCGCTAATCTGTTCTACATGCATGACATGCGGACCACTTTCATTATTACGATAGCCTACCACAAAACTTAAGATATAAGACATCATATTTGAAATCTTATCATTTTCTTCCATTTGTTCTCTTACCTTAAGCTCAAACTTCTTTTGTCTTAAGTAAAGCTTAACGGTATTATTAACTCTTTGTTTAACAACTTTGGCAATAAAGGGTCTACGAATATAATCAGTAACCCCAAGTTCATAAGCTTTTACAATCTTATTGTCATCATCTTCTGAAGAAATCATGATAACCGGAACATTATTCATATAATCTTTATTTTTAAAGATAGACAATAAATCAAAACCGGTTAAACCTGGCATGATTAAATCTAACATGACAAGCGATATTCGATGTCTTAACTTTTCAATTAAAGTAATGCATTCTTCACCATTTCTTGCCTCAAAGATTTCATAATCATTTTCCAAGAAACTTCTTAATATTAATCTATTTAAGTCAGCATCATCAACAATCAATATAATTGGCTTATCACTTGTTACTACTTCGTTATTGGCACTATCCTCAGCCCATTCAGTGATGATAGCATTCTTTTTAGCTTTTGCCCTATGTAAGTAAATATCAGCCTTTTCACATGCACTAGATAAGGTCTCATTATCACTTAATACAGCGCCAATTGAAATATTTATCTTAACATTTGGATGATCATTGATAGATACTTCATTTATTGCACTACGCATTGCCTCTAACTTGTTTTGAAATACGGATGCGGTAACACCTGGAAGAACTAGTAAGAATTCATCTGGACCAATTCTAATTATCGAATCATTAACTCTAATAGCTTTTAAGACAATATCAACTATACCCTGTAATATTTGATCACCAAATCTAGATCCATACTCATCATTTAAAGTCTTAAAGTCATCGACATCAATCATTGCTACACCAGCACTTAAATACTTATTATTTTTCTTTTCTTCAAAATACAAGCGATTATAAGCGTTAGTTAATGGATCTTTATATATTTTATTATTAACCGAAGAATAATTTTTTAAGAAATGATTATAGCTATCAGGATCAACAAAGGCACTATCGTCCAAGTCCTTTATCATCTCAATAACACAGTTTTCACCCTCAATATTGATATAAGTAGAATAAACTTGATAATACTTACCATCTAATATTTCAATCTTCGTATTGGTCTTTTTATCTAATAAAGTAAGTAAAGAAATACAGTTTTCACAAGCCTTGTTTTTACCCCAAAACTTGTAGCACATACAAGGTTTATCGACGCCCTCTATGCTTTTTCTGCCGCATACTTCCTTTTCTTTTAAGACTCTGACAATAGGAAAAACAATTCTTAAGTTATTTAAGATTTCTTCTACTTCTTCTTTTTTATAAACTTTATCATTAATCTTCATAAAATAATTTTACATCATCGAATACATACTGAACATTGGTAAATAAATACTAATTACAATATATCCAGCAAAAATAGCTAATAGAATAAGCATTGTAGGCTCTAGCTTATCTAAAGCAGACTTAACCGCATAATCTGATTCATTAGCATAATAATCACTAATGGTCTTTAAAGTCTTAATGAGTTCACCACTTTTTTCACCAACACCAGTCATTTCCTTTAAGACGTTTGGCAAATATTTACTATTTAACATAGCATCCGATAAAGAAACACCAACTTCAATTTGTTCAGCCATTGAATATACTTCTTTGGAAATGGCATAGTTAGTTAAACACTTACTGGTAACCCTTAAGGCATCACTTACCACAAGACCTGCATCTAATAGTGTAGACATGATATTAGCGAATTCTTGAGAAGTTGATAAAATTGTAATCTTACCAATAATAGGAAGCTTAAGCTTTTCCTCTGCCTTCCAAATCTTACCCTTTTCACTGGCTGTAAAAACTTTAAAGCCAATATAGATAAGTAGGATTATACCCACAAGAATTAGCCAATATGATGAAAACCAATTGCTTACACTAATTAGTATTTTTGTCATAAGTGGTAATTCCCCACCCAGTTCCGCAAATACACTAGTTAAAGTAGGTACAACTACTACCATGACCACAATTACAACAATTATTGCAATGACAAGGACAAATAATGGATAAGTAGTAGCCGACTTTAATTTTTGCGTCGTCTTAAAAGATTTCTCAAAATAGTTTTTCATATTATCAAAACTATTTACTAAACTACCTGATTGCTCACCAGCTTTAATGGTTTCAAGAAATACTTCTGGCAAACCATCATAGTTTCTTCTAAAAGCAGCCTCTAGGCTACTACCATGATTTACATCATCATAGGCCTTCTCTAGCATCTTTCTTAGTCTTTTATCTTCTGTTTGATTAGCAATCATCAAAATACAGTTATTAATTGGTGTACCTGCACTAAGAATAATTGAAAACTGTGAGCACATTACCGATAGTGCCTTATTATCAACTTTCTTACCAATTTCTTTAGATAAGATATTATTAAAAGAAGTGTTTTTTATTTCTTCAATATTTAATACTAAACGATTTTTTTCCTTTATCTTTTCAACAGCCTGATATTCATCAACAGCCTCAATTACACCCTTTACTTTTTGGCCATCAAAAGATAATGCGTTATACTTAAAACTAATCATAATTATTCAATTGTAGCTACTTTATCAACAATCTCTTCCAAAGTAGTAATACCCTTTTCTACTAAATCTCTACCATTTACAATCATTGGTACAAAGTCTGATGATGAAGATAATCTTTCACGTAGTTCAGACCCATTTAAACCTCTAGAAATATCTTCTCTTAATTTAGCGTTCATTGTAAGAATTTCAAAAACACCTGTTCTACCCTTATAGCCACTATCAAAGCACATATAACAGCCCTTGCCCTTATAAAAGTGCTTACTAATTGGATTAATCTTAGCTAAATCTAGCATATCCTTACTAGGTGTAATCTCTTCTTTACAATTAGGGCAAATTCTTCTTACTAGTCTTTGTGAAACAATGCCTCTTAAAGAACCACCAATTAAATATGGTTCAACGCCTAAGTCTTTTAATCTATCAATGGCACTAATTGCATCTTCGGTATGAACAGTTGTAAGAACAAGGTGGCCAGTCATAGCTGCACGCATGGCAATGCTTGCTGTTTCACCATCTCTTATTTCACCTATACAAATAATATCAGGGTCTTGTCTTAAACAAGATCTTAAAGCTGAGGCAAAGGTTAAACCAATCTTTTCATTTATCGCAACTTGGGTAACACCCTCAATCTTAAATTCAACAGGATCTTCTAAAGAAATCATGTTGACGCTAGGATCATTTAATTCTTCAATCATTGTATATAAAGTACTAGTTTTACCAGAACCTGTAGGGCCAACAATCATAATCATGCCAGAAGAATTCTTTAAAATTCTTGTGAACTTTTCATTATCTCTATCCGTAATACCAATACCTTGTCTATTTAAGATTTTCTTATCTCTTGCCAAAATACGAATAACGATTTTTTCTCCATGTATTGTAGGTAATGTCGAAAGACGCAAGTCAATAAGACTGCCATCATTTGCCTTAACCTGGGCTCTGCCATCTTGAGGAACTCTATGTTCTGTAATATTCATTTCACCCATTACTTTAAAACGCGAAATAACCGCATCTTGTAATTGCTTAGGAATATTTAAAATCTCTTGTAAAGAACCATCTACTCTAATTCTTACAAGCACATCATCTTGTCTTGGTTCAATATGTATATCACTAGCCTTTTCAGCTAAACTTCTTTCAAGTATTGAATTAACAAGTTTTACAGTTGGGGCAGCAGAACTTTGATCTTTTATTTGATTGTTTTTGGCAACATCTTCAAAAGTGGCATCAATGCCTCTTTCTTGTTTCATTTGTTCAATCGCAATAGCAGCGCCCTCGTTTTCATATAGAATAGATAAAGCTCTGTCTATAGAACTAGAATAGGCAATACAAGGAACAACCTTTAATTTGGTAATTTGTTTAACACTTTCTAAAGCGTTAAAGTTTAAAGGGTCTTCCATTGCTAAAATAAGATTACCTCTATCTACTTTAACTGGAACTACTCTATTTTTTACAGCAATACCTTTAGGAACAATATTAGCCATACTTGGATCTATTTTTTCTTTATTGATATCAATAAATTCAATACCAAGTTGCATCTTTAATACATGAATTAATTGCTCTTCACTAATATACTTATTTTCGACCAAAACACTACCAAGTCTTTTACCAGATTGTTTTTGTAAAGCAATAGCTTCATCAACCTGCTCACTAGTCAAGATATTGGCATCAATAAGCATTTCTCCTAATCTTTTATTTTTCATAAAGGTCCCCTTTTGCACTATAAAAAAATTGTTTCTTACACATAAAAGATAACATAAAATAGCCTCTATTTTCAATAATACTAGTCCCTTATAGACTTAAATAAAGCCCTATTTACTTAATTAAAATTATTTGTTTATCACTAATAATTAGATTAAAAAAACTTAATATAAAACTAATAGAACCCTCTTGTTTAGTTGATAAGACATTAACTAGATAAGCATTTAAAGTATCAATTGTTTCTTTATGGGGATGACCATAAAAACCATTAGTACTAATAATGGCATAGTCTGGTAATATCTTACTTATAAAGTAAGAATCACTACCAGTTTTAGAGCCATGATGCGAACATTTAAGGACATTTATTTTACCAATATCATACTTATTTACTAAGGATGTTTCAACTTCCTTACTAATATCACCAGTAAATAAAAAAGATAGATCATTTGTATTTAAATAATATATTAGACTATTATCGTTTTCATTATCATAATCATCAACATATAAGTATTGTAGATATATATCTTCATTAATATCTTTGCCACTAGTAATAATTTCTTTTACTTTAAAATCTTTTTTTAAAGCCTCAATATTACCAGAATGATCTTCATCACTATGACTAATAATTAGATAATCAATTATATATATTCCTTGATTAAATAATTCTTTTTTTAAAAGATAATAATTATAGCTAGAACCAGTATCTATTAAGATATTAACATTACTTTTAATTAATATCGAATCACCTTGTTTAACATTACAGAAAACAACCTTTTTAAAAGGATTATTTAAGCCTGATATTAAACAAATAAGGAGTACTGCATATAAACAATACTTCTTATATTTTTTAATAAATAGGCTACTCAAAATAAGGATTAGAATAGTTATAATTGATATCTTCCCTCTAATTGCAAAAGTCATTATCTTTAAGATAAAACTTAATATTTTCATTACGTAAGTATATGGAGTATATAGAAAAGATAAGAAAAAAGTAATAAAAGTTATGATAAATATAAAGATTCTAATATTTATATAATGCTCAAATAACAGGCAATTTAATATGCTCACTTGGCCAAAGAAATATGATTGTATTAGGCCTAATACAAAGACATTATGGCGATATTTAGTAATATTTAAAAAATTAAATAATAAGCTAATTAAAAAAGAATAGTTATTAAATAAATGATAATTTATAAAAGTAATAACAAGTATCTTGACACTTAGTTTATTTAAAGAATCTAATTTAAAGAAAGATAATATAAAATCGATTAGAATTAACAATAGTTTTATTTCGAAACCAAATAATATTGTATAAACAAATAATACCAATAAAGATACATATTTATTCTTTTTAAACAATTTGGTAAGCAAATAATAAAAAGCAAAACCATAGCCTAGATAATAATCAAATTCATTATTGTCTACATAATCATTTAATAAAATCTTTTTATATAAACTATTTTCATTAGCTTTATTAACAAGCTTTTTTAAAGGTAAAGAAAAAGTTAATTTCTTATAATTGTTATTACTATAAAGAATATGCTTACTTAATAGTTCATCATCAGAAATTTTATTTGTCTTAAAATTATATAAAACAATATCACCTATTTCTAAG
>CAVKAO010000021.1:0-41894 GCA_963654705.1 Oscillospiraceae bacterium | reverse complement strand
ACAAAATAAAAATGTAAGATTTCATACATAATTATTTTGTCCTAAAACTTACATTTTTATCTTGACTTTTCCATAAGACAAGAATATTCGCCATACTGGCACTTGATACTTAAAATAACAAATAACAGTAGATGTTATCGGAAAACTGCCGATGTTATTCATGAATTAAAGCGAATACGGATAAAAATATTTACAAAAAATCTCCCCTCGATTCATTGAACCGAGAGGAGAAAGCGATTGGAGAATTATTAAATTGTAAAGTATCGTGCAGAAACAAAATTGTCACAAACCAACTTTCCAAAAATGAAAATTTATTGATTTTGGGAAATAAAACAGCAATTAAATGTCGTTTCTGCATAGAAGCAGCGAGCAGACCATTTTTACTCCTATCGGATAAAAACGGTACTCATTAGGGAAAATCCCTAAAACCCTTTACCGTCGCAGAGCATAAAAAAAGACATCTACCATAACTGATAGATGTAAAACACAGAACAAACAAAAAGAACAAAATCAAATTTGCATTGATATTGTTCCGAAAACAATTGACTATATTCTGAAAAACGGTTTTAATAATGATGTAAAATAATGCGAGGAGGTATCGCACAATGGCTGATACTATGTTTGTAAAAGATGCTGCAAAGCTGTGGAATATATCCGAAAGACGAGTATCTACTCTTTGCAAAGAGGGTAAAATTGTCGGCGCAAAAAAACAAGGTAAATCTTGGCTGATTCCTATTGATGCGAAAAAGCCGGCGGACGCCCGTGTAAAATCAGGTATCTATAAAAAAACGGTGCGTTCCGTCAATCTTCCGTTGCCTATCGGGATTTCGGATTATCGCTTGGCTTCTTCGGAATATTACTATATTGACAAAACTATGATGATCAAGGACTTCATCGACGAACGCCCTATGGCTTCTCTTTTTACGCGTCCTCGCCGTTTCGGAAAAACCTTAAATATGGATATGCTTCGTACATTCTTTGAAAAATCCGACGAAGATACTTCCCTGTATTTCAAAGATAAAAAAATTTGGGCTTGCGGTCAAAAGTATCGTGACTATCAAGGCAAATATCCTGTTATCTTTGTTACATTCAAGGATATTAAGTTTGATACTTGGGAAGAGACTTTTAGCGCAATTAAGGATGTCTTTGCCAAAGAAGCGGCTCGTCATATTGAATTGCAATCCTCCGAAAAATGTAATGAGTACGAACAAAAAGCATTTGAGAAATTGCTATCCGGCAATGTTAATGAGGTTGAGTTGTCGGGCGCACTTTTGAATTTATCAAGTATGCTTCATAAACATCACGGAACTGCGCCTATCATTATCATTGATGAGTATGACATTCCCATCCAACAGGGGTATATGAAAGACTATTACGATAAAGTTATTCTCTTTATGCGTAATCTTTTCTCCGGAGGACTTAAAGACAATAAGCATTTATCCTATGGCTTCCTTACGGGTATTCTTCGTGTTGCCAAAGAAAGTATATTTAGCGGTCTTAATAATCTTACCATTCATTCCGTGTTGGATAATAAATACAGTTCCTATTTCGGCTTTACTTCTGATGAAGTAAAGGAAATGGCAGAATACTACGGCGTTCCCGATAATTATGACGAGATTTGCGAATGGTACGACGGTTATCGTTTCGGAAAGACCGAAATTTTCAATCCGTGGTCTGTTATCAACTATTTTAACAACGAATGTGAACCAAGAACGTATTGGCAATCTACGGGAAGTAATGATATTATCGGAGAAATTATTTACGAAGCCGATAAAGAGATTTATGAAAAGCTTACCTCACTTGTTAAGGGGGAAACTTTCACCACTTACATTGATACAGGGGTTATATATCCTCAAATTAAAAACAACCCTTCAACCATTTATAGTTTCCTGTTGGTTACGGGCTATTTGAAGGTTTTGAAAACCACACCGTCATTCAATGGGGATTTTATGTGCGAGGTTGCTCTGCCTAACAGAGAGATTTCCCTCGTTTACCACAAGGAGATTTTACAGCAACTTAATAATATTATCCCTCAGCCTACCGCCATTTCAATTCAGGAAGCGATATTCTCAGGTGATAAACAGAAATTGCAAAAGCAGATTCAAACTCTGTTAACACAGTCTGTAAGTTCCTTTGATACCGCAGGAGAGAATTTTTATCACGGATTTATGCTTGGTCTGTGTGCCTTGCTCGGAGGCTCCTTCGTTTCTTCCAACAAGGAATCCGGCAATGGCAGATATGATATTCAGCTTAAACCCACAAGGAAGAATTTACCCGGCATCTTAATCGAGCTTAAAGCCGAAAAGAACTGTACGGAAGAACAACTTAAAACGCTGTCCCAAACGGCTCTTCGGCAAATTATTGATAAGAAATATGATACCGAACTTGTCGCCGCAGGAATCGAAACAATTTACAAATACGGCGTAGCCTTCAGCGGTAAAAAGGTTGAAATTACAGTGGGATAAACTTCATACATTGTCCCGCATATATCTTTCCCTTAAACCTTGACTTATTGGGATTATGTGTGCGAAATTTGTAGAATTATAAACTATCAAATGATGAAGCTTTAGCTTTAACATTGGAAAGACTAAAACAACCTAAGAGAAAAATTAAAAAGGAAGAAAATTTTAATCCACAACAGATGGGGGACTTCTCTTCTAAAAAATAATGAATGAGTAAAGCTTTTCCACAAGAGAAAAAATAACCTGCTTAAAAAATATTCTTAAAATAAAATTACCTTTCGAATTGGAAAATTACCTTTCGAATTGGAAAATTACCATTCGAATTACAAAAGGACATATACAAATTTAAAAAGCCATCACTACTTTTTTTAGTAATGATGGCTTTTTATAATTATTCAGTAACGTTTTTCTTAAGTAGACCAAGAAGTAGGGCACCTACAATTGTGCCAATTACAAGGGCTAATAGATACATTAGGGGGTTACCTACAACAGGGAATACAAAGATTCCACCATGTGGGGCCATAAGTGTACAATTAAAGGCCATTGATAGTGCGCCAGCAAGACCGCTTCCAACAATACATGAAGGTATTACATGTAGTGGATCGGCTGCAGCAAATGGTATTGCTCCTTCAGTAATAAATGCTAGTCCCATGATAAAGTTTGTTGGACCTGATTTTCTTTCAGCTTCTGTAAACTTGTTTTTAAATAGGATTGTGGCTAAGGCGATTGCACAAGGTGGTACCATACCGCCAATCATAACAGCAGCCATAATGTTGTAGTTGCCTGAGGCAATTGATGCGACACCAAATACATAGGCTGCTTTATTAAATGGGCCACCCATATCAATGGCCATCATGCCTGCTACAATAAGTCCAAGTAGGATGACATTTAGGCCGCTAAGTGAGCTTAGGCCATTATTTAATGCTGTGTTAATGGCGCCAACTATTGGTTCAATAGCGTATACCATTAATACACCAACAATTAACATGCCAAATAATGGATAGATTAATACTGGTTTAATGCCATCTAGTGAATTTGGAATAATTTTATCAGATACTTTTTTTAATAGATTTATTGTATATCCAGCAATAAAGCCAGCAGCAAGTGCACCCAAGAAACCTGATGTACCATTTGCGGCGATAGAGCCTCCAAGTATGCCTACAGCAAGTCCTGGCCTATCGGCTATTGACATGGCGATAAAGCCTGCAAGTACTGGTAGCATAAAGCCAAAGGCTACACCACCTATTTGTCCTTTTAATAGATTAGCAAGTGGTGATAGGGTACCAAAGGCTGATCTTTGTTCAGGTGTTAGTGTATTAATGTCGTAGGTCATACCATCAATTAGAAAGGCTAGGGCAATAAGGATACCTCCTCCAACAACAAAGGGTAACATATGTGATACACCGTTCATAAGATGCTTATAAATTTGGTGACCTTTACTATCATCTTGTTTGTTTTCTTTTTTGACATTAGTAGCTTTATATATTGGAGCTTGTCCTTTGATGATTGTTTCAACAAGTTCTTCGGCCTTGTTTATACCCTTAGATACTTGGCATTCAATTACTTTTTTGCCATCAAACCTATCCATTGGTACATTAGTATCAGCTGCCACAATAATACCATCAGCCTTATTTATTTCTTCATCGGTTAAGATATTCTTAGCCCCACCAGATCCTCTTGTTTCAACTTTGACATTATAGCCTTTGGCCTTACATACTTTTTCAATTGCTTCAGCAGCCATATAAGTATGAGCAATACCTGTAGGACAGGCGGTTACCGCTAGGACAAGATGTTTTCCAGTTACTTCTTCGATTACAGGGGCTACTTCATCCTTTTTAGCGTCCTTTTCTTCTTCAGCCTTGTCAATTATTTCAAGAAAAGCTTCAACGGTTAAGGCGTTTTTTAGTCTATTTACAAATTCATCATCCATTAACATGGTTGCCAGTTTGGATAATATTTCAAGGTGCACATTGCCCGAATTTTCAGGTGCAGCGATAAGGAATACTAAATCAACAGGTTTGCCATCTAGCGCATTATATTCAACGCCACCTTTAATACTCATTGCGGCCAGTCCTGCCTTTGATACACCAGAACATCTACCATGTGGTATGGCAATGCCATTTCCAACTCCTGTTGTGCCTTCTTCTTCCCTGGCTTTTACAGCCTCAAGATATAGTTTCTTGTCATTAAGTTTGCCACTTTTATCCATTAAATCGACCATGGTTAATAGTGTTTCTTCTTTATCTTTGACAGTGACGTTTAGTCTTATACTATCTTTAGATAATAGATCAGTAATTTTCATAAGTCCTCCTTAGATTGTTTTATATAGATTTTCGATTTCTTCTTTTGTAGCTAAATTTTCCTTAAATGCACTAGCACTTCCAGCACTTAAGCCATATTTGAAAGCTTTATTATAGTCATTATATGTAAGATAGCCATAGATAAAGCCTGCAACCATTGAATCTCCTGCACCAACTGAATTAACTAGCTTTCCTTTTGGCGGCATACTTTGATAAACTTCTCCCTTTTCATCTACTAATAAGGCACCATCTTTGGCCATTGAAACAAGAACGTTTCTTGCCCCCATTTCTTGTAGCTTCTTGGCATAGGGGATAACTTCTTGTTTAGTATTTAATGTTACATTAAATAAATCACCTAGCTCATGATTGTTTGGCTTGATTAAAAAGGGTTTAAAGGGAAGTACATTTAAAAGTAATTTTTTGGTGGCGTCCACTACTATTTTTATATTTTTATCTTTTAGATATTCAAAGATATCACTATAGATAGTTTGGGGTAATGATGATGGGATACTTCCAGCTAATACTAAGATATCATCACTATTTAGCTTATCTAGCTTCTTATATAAAAGCTTTAAGCTATCTTCATCAATAGTAGGTCCTATACCGTTTAGTTCACTTTCTGAGTTTGATCTTAGCTTAATATTGATTCTAGAAAAACCATTATCAAGTTTAATCATTTCATTTTTAATGCCTTCTTTTTCAATTAGTCTTTCAATTTCTTGGCCTGTAAAGCCCGCAAGAAAGCCTAGGGCGGTATTATCAATGCCTAGATTTCTTAATACAATTGAGACATTGATGCCTTTTCCTCCTGGTAATATAAGTTCATAGCTGGCTCTGTTTGTTTCACCAAGGGTGAAATTATCACAGTTTACAATGTAATCAAGTGATGGATTAAAGGTGATTGTGTAAATCATGTTTACCTCCTTTTGATACAGTGGTACCTGACTGTATTTGATTGAATATGCTTGTATATGATTAACCGTTATCATAATATAATCATAATCAGTCATTGTCAATCATAATATGAAGGAAAATGAATGAAAATGAAATATTTTGGTATAATTTTGATAAAAGGAAGATAAAAATGCTTAATGAAGAGAGAAAAAGAATCATTTTAGATATTACTAATAAAAGAAAAAGTGTTAGCGTTAATGAATTAATGGAAGAACTTAAGGCTAGCGAGTCTACGCTTAGAAGAGATTTAAATGACTTATCTAAGCAGGGTCTAATTAAGAAGGTTCATGGTGGGGCTTTAGCACTTGATGAAGGTATTGAGACACAAGATAAGTCGGTAAGTGAGCGTACTACTTTAAATGCGGATGCGAAAAGAGAGATTGCTAGGTATTGTGCAAGTCTTATAAAGGATAATGATGTTGTTTATCTTGATGCAGGTACCTCAACTGGGATGATGATTCCTTATTTGAAAAACTCTAAGGCTACTTTTTTTACTAATGGTATAACTCATGCCTTGGCTCTTTCGGATAATGGGCATATGGTGTATTTACCAGGGGGTATGCTTAAATCTAAGACAGAGGCTATTATTGGGGCTAATTGTTTAGAGTATATTCAGAAGATGAATTTTACGATTGGTTTTTTTGGTACTAATGGTATTACCTTAAATGAGGGTTTTACTACTCCTGATTTAGAGGAGGCTAAAATTAAGGAGATGGCTTATAAAAAAAGTAGAGAAAAGTATATTTTGGCTGACCCTAGTAAGTTTAATAAGATTTGTACAGTTAGTTTTGGTAGTGTTGATAAGGGTTTTATTGTGACAAATTCGCATATTGATGAAAAATATAAGAAATTGCATAATACAATTTTGGTAGATTTAATACAATATTAGTGGAGAGAAATATGGAAATAGTATACGGTAAAAATAGTTTTATAGAAGCTTTAAATATGAATAGAATCAAGGAGGCTTATGTATCAAGGGATTGTCAATATATTAGGCAACTTGAAAGTAAGCATATTAAGTATCAAATAGTTGATAGAAATAGACTTGATAGCTTAAGTAAGAGTGGCAATCATCAGGGTTGTTTGGCTTATGTTGAAGAATATAAGTTAAGTAGTGTTGACTCTATGCTTAAAAAAGAAAATGGCTTAATTGTTTTGCTAGATGGCTTAAAAGATCCTCATAATCTAGGGGCTATTATTAGAACTTGTGAGTGTGCTGGTGTTGATGGTTTAATCTATAAAAAACATAATAGTGTTCATTTAAATGATACGGTGGCTAAGGTGGCTTGTGGGGCTTTAGAGTATGTTAAGGTAGCTGAAGTTACAAATCTTGTAAATACGATTAAGACTTTAAAAGAGAATGGCTATTGGATTGTTGGGACTGATGGTGATGGCAAGGACTTATATAATAAGATTGATTATAAGATGAATGTAGCTTTGATTATTGGCTCAGAGGGAGAGGGCATGTCTAGGCTTGTAAAACAAGAGTGTGATTTTATTGTTAAGATGCCTATGAAGGGTCATATTAATAGTTTAAATGCTTCGGTTGCGGCAGGTATTATGATATTTAATATCTTAGATAAAAGGGGTGAATAATGGAATATATTAAAGTTGGAAATACAGATATAAAGATTTCAAGACTATGTCTTGGTTGTATGGGCTTTGGTGATAATAGTATGTATAAGTGGTCTAGTAGCTTTGATGATACTAAAAACATTATTGGCTATGCACTAGATAAGGGCATTAACTTTTTTGATACAGCTAATCAATATTCTAATGGCACAAGTGAAGAGTATCTTGGAAGAAGCTTAAAACAGCTTGGTGTAAATAGAGATAAGGTAGTTATTGCTTCCAAGGTTTTTTATAATGAGGGTGGATTATCTAAGGAGGCTATTAATAGAGAAATAGATGGTACTTTAAATAGACTTGGTACAGACTATTTAGATTTATATTTAATTCATCGTTTTGATTATAATGTGCCAATGGAAGAGACTATGGAGGCTTTAAATAATCTTGTAAAACAGGGTAAAGTTAGGGCTTTGGGTTCTAGTTCAATTCTTGCGTATCAATTTTTAAAGTATCAACAATTGGCTAAGGAAAAGGGTTATGCTCGATTTGAGGTGATGGAGGATCACTATAATCTTTTATATAGGGAAGAGGAAAGGGAGATGATTCCTTTATGTAAGGAAGAGAATGTTTCTTTAATTCCTTATTCACCTTTGGCGGCAGGACATTTAGCAAGAAAGACTTGGGATAGTGATTCCATTAGAAGTCAAAGTGATGATGTGGCTAAAAGAAGATATGGGGCTTTTGAAGAAAGCGATAAGTTAGTAGTTGAAAGAGTAAGTGAGATAGCTGATAAAAAGGGTGTTAAGATCTCGGAAGTGGCTTTGGCTTGGTTATATAAAAAGGGTGTTGCAGCTCCAATTGTTGGTGCCAGCAAGACTAAGTATATCGATGATGCTTTAAATGCGATGAATGTTTCTTTAACTAGTGAAGAAATTGCTTATATTGAAGAATTATATGTTCCTCATCCTTTAAAGGGACCTATTTTAAAAGCTCTTTAATTGTGTTATTATATTTGCGTTAAATCGCGATGAAAAGAAGAGTAGTCTATTTTTCTTTTAATAGAGAGTGTTTGGTTGGTGTAAAAACATAAAGTTAGTAGATGAATAAGGACTTGGAGCGAATCGTGTGCTCGCGTTAAGAGTTTAAGTTATAAACTAAGGTGGTACCGCGCTTTTGCGCCCTTGTGCTGCCTTTTTATTTTTTTCAAGGAGGAATTATGGAAAGAAAGTTTAATGATCAACAGTTGGCTAGAAGAAAAAAGCTTGATGATTTAAGGGCTAAGGGTATTAATCCATTTGGTAATGCCTATATAAGGGATAATAATAGTCAAAGTATTAAGGATGCTTATTCTAATTTGAGTAAAGAAGAATTAGAAAACAATAAGGTAAGTGTTTCAATTGCGGGTCGAATTATGTCTAAAAGAAGAATGGGTAAGATGTGTTTTATGCATATTCAAGACCGCTTTGGACATATTCAGCTTGTGATTAATAAAAATGATTTGGGTGAAGAGCCTTATGAGCTTGTTAAGGCAAGTGATGTAGGTGATATTGTTGGTATAAGGGGTAATGTATATCGTACAAATCCAACTGAACAAAATCCTAAGGGTGAGCTTTCAGTTTATGTATTAGAGTATACTCATTTAACTAAGGCTTTAAATCCTTTCCCTGAAAAGTTCCATGGTTTAACGGATATTGAAGAAAGATATAGAAGAAGATATCTTGATTTAATTATGAATGAGGATAGTAAGAAAGTGGCTTTAATGCGTCCACAAATTTTAAATGCCATTAGATCTTTTCTTGGTAGTAGAGAATTTGTTGAGGTTGAAACACCAGTTTTAACTACTCTTTTAACGGGTGCTAGTGCTAGACCATTTGTTACTCATCATAATTGTCAAAACTTAGATATGTATTTAAGAATTGCTTTAGAGCTTAATTTAAAAAGACTTCTAGTAGGTGGCATGGAGAAGGTTTATGAGATTGGTAGAACCTTTAGAAATGAGGGTATGGATCCTCAACATAATCCAGAATTTACTTTAATGGAATTATATGAGGCTTATTCTAATCTTGAGGGTATGATGGAGCTTACTGAAAGCATGTATAAGTATATTGCGGATAATGTATGTCATAAGCGTACTTTCAATTATTTGGGTCATGAAATTAGTTTAGATGGTGATTGGAAGCGTATTTCAATGACTGATGCGATTAAGGAAAAGACAGGTATTGATTTTAAAGAACAGATGTCTTTTGAAAAAGCTTGTCAATTAGCTAAGGAACATGGTATTGAGGTAGAAAAGCATTTTACGATAGGTCATATTATTAATGCTTTCTTTGAAAAGTATGTTGAGGAGACTTTAATTGAGCCTACTTTCTTATATGGTCATCCAATTGAGATTTCACCACTTACAAGAGCCAATGAGCAAGATCCTCGTTTTGTAGATCGTTTTGAGTTATTTATTTCAGGTCATGAATGTGCTAATGCCTATACTGAGCTTAATGATCCAATTGATCAACTACAACGTTTTGAGGATCAATTAAAGGCTAAGGAACTTGGTGATGATGAGGCTAATGATATCGATATGGACTTTATTGAGGCCTTAGAGTATGGTATGCCTCCTGCAGGTGGTATTGGCTATGGTATTGATAGAATGGTGATGTTATTTTCTGAATCGGAGTCTATTAGAGATGTAATCTTATTCCCTACTATGAAGGAAAGAGGCGATAATCGTAAAAAGCTTGTTACAAGTAATGAAGAAACAAAGGAAGTAATTGATTTTTCGAAGGTAGAGATTGAGCCTTTGTTTAAGGACTTTGTTGATTTTGAGACATTCTCTAAATCAGACTTTAGAGCTGTTAAGGTTAAAAAGTGTGAGGCAGTAGAAAAAAGTAATAAGCTTCTTAAGTTTACTTTGGATGATGGAAGCAAAGAAGATAGAATTATTCTTTCTGGTATTCATGAATATTACAAGCCAGAAGAATTAGTTGGTAAAACATGTATTGCGATATTAAATCTTCCACCTAGAAAGATGATGGGTATTGATAGTTGTGGTATGCTTATAAGTGCTGTACATCATGAAGATGGTAAGGAAAGACTTCATCTATTAATGGTAGATGATAGTATTCCTGCTGGTAGTAAATTATATTAATGGTTGGACTGTTACATAATGTAGCAGTCTTTTTTAAAGTTTATTTTATGTTAAAATAGAAGTAGCTTTTTAATTGTAGAGCTTTTTTAATTGTAAGCCTCTTTAAAACATTGTCGGGGGGGGGTTATAATTAAGTAAATATCTTACATGATTCAGCCTTGATTTTTGAGATGATTAGTGTATAGGGGATGATTTTAAATAGGGACATTTTTTTAAAATGCCCTAGATAGACTATACACTAATTGTTTTTTACTTAATAGTTATGCTTTAAGTAATTAGTTTTAAAAGGTTTTATAGAGTTGATGATTGTATTTGTAGTTCTATAGTTAAAAAATAGAGAACTTATAAGGAATATGGGGATTTAGTGGGATAATATGAATAATTATAAGTTTAGGGATAGTTTAGCACTTTGGGGTGTTAAGCTTTTTAATGTAATACTTATCACATTGATGTTTTCTTTGTGTTGGTTTATTTATTATTTGCCAAGGACTAACACTCCTTTTTATTTTTGGGGTAGTGTTTTATTGTTGGTGTTATATGCTTTTTTGTATTTTATTTTATGTAAGTTATATGATGGGTTTGTGATTGATTTAAGTAGAATTAGTGAAATAATTTATTCACAATTTTTAGCTTATTCAATTACTGATTTAATTATCTATATTGTTATTTGTTTACTGTCTAGTGAGATTGTAAATGTTTTACCTGGTCTTTTGTGTTTACTTGGACAGATTCTTACTAGTAGTGTTTGGGCTTACTTAAGTCATCGTTGGTTTTTTAAATCATATGAGTCTTCTCCAACGGCTATCATTTATCAAGAGAATGATAATAATTTTCAAAATCTAGTTAATTTTCATAATCTTGATAAAAGATTTGATATTTGTAAGATTTTGAAAATAGACAAGCTTCTTGAGGATTTGGATCAATTAGATGGTATAAGGTCTGTTTTTATTACTGATGTTAGCTCACATAAGAGGAATAAGATTCTTAAGTATTGTATAGAAAAGGATATTAATGTTTATGTTATTCCAAGAGTTTCTGATGTAATACTAAAGAGTGCTTATTGCGTTCATTTATTTCATCTTCCTATTTATAAGGTCAATAGGTATTTGGGTAGGCCTGAGTATCTTTTTACTAAGAGGTTGCTTGATATTTTAGTTTCCTTAGTTCTTTTGATTATTACTTTACCAATAACACTTATTACTTCTATTTGTATTAAGTGTTATGATGGTGGTCCTGTTTTATATAAGCAGGTAAGACTTACAAAAGATGGAAGAGAGTTTAATATTTTAAAGTTTAGGTCTATGAGAATAGATGCTGAAAAAGATGGAGTAGCAAGGCTTTCTAGTGGTAAAAATGATGATAGGATTACTCCTGTTGGAAAAGTTATAAGAAAATATAGAATTGATGAGTTACCTCAGCTTTTAAATATACTTAAAGGTGATTTATCTTTAGTTGGACCAAGAGCTGAAAGACCTGAGATACATAAGAAGTATTGTGAGACTTTCCCTGAGTTTAATCTAAGATTACAGGTAAAGGCAGGTCTAACTGGTTATGCGCAAGTATATGGTAAGTATAATACTACACCATATAATAAACTTAAGATGGATTTGATGTATATCGCCTATCCTAATATCATTGATGATCTTAAGATCGTATTAGCAACAATAAAGATATTGTTTATTCCAGAAAGCACAGAAGGAATAACAGAGGGACAAACTACTGCGATGGGCAGTGATGGGGAGAAGTGAACTTGAACGTAGTAACACAGAGTAATGTGAATTATAAGGCTGTGCTGCTTCAATGTGTTACTAGATAATTAAAAGTTTAAGAGAGAAGAAACGACTCGGGCTATTTGAGATGGGTTTGGGTTGTTTTGATATGTAGAAAGGAAGAAAAGATGTTAGTTAGTGTTGTTATGCCGACTTATAACTGCGGCAAGTACATCTTACAATCGCTTGATTCTGTGATTGCTCAGTCTGCTACAGACTGGGAAGTACAGATTGTAGATGATTGCAGCACGGACAATACTTCTGAAGTGTTGAAGCCGTATCTGGAGAAGTATCCGAATATCCACTACTATGTTCTTCCTCAAAATGGTGGTCCAGCGGTTGCCCGGACGGAAGCCATAAAAAGGGCAAATGGTAAGTACATTGCATTTATTGATAGTGATGATCTCTGGAAACCAGATAAACTGGAAAAGCAAATCGCTTTTATGGAGAAGACCGGCGCGAAGTTTAGTGCAACGGGTTATGGCTGGATGGATGAGAATGGCAATGACTTACATACGGTGCTCATTCCTCCTAAGAAGACAGATTACAAGAAGATGATTCGACTTTCCAATCCAATTGGTAATTTGTCTGTGATGTACAATCAAGAGGCGCTTGGAAAGTTTGAAGTGCCACCGATTAAAAAGAGAAACGATTTTGCACTATGGCTTAAGATCCTAAAAAAAACGGATTACTGCTATGGCATGGAAGAAGTTCTTGGTGTATATCGCATGGGTCGCGCCGGATCGGTGTCTAGTAACAAACTGAAACAGGCAAAGTATCACTGGCAGCTGTATCACGAAATCGAAGGTCATAATGTTGTTCGAAGCTTGTATGAGCTCGGCTGCTGGGTTTGGGTTAAAGGTACTGGAATTGGCATCGATAAGAGAAAAGTGTAAGAAAATATTTGCGGATTCAGTTATGGATAATAATTTGGGCTAAAGCCGAGGTGAGAGAATATGAATGGATCGATTTTACAGGACAAAATTTTTAAATTTTATACTAAATTGCCACATTGCCTCATTTGCCGCCGTAAAATATAGCTTCGCTACATTCGAGATTCAATTATAAAGACTTAAGCGATATTTCGATTTTTGCAGAAAACTGTATTGGGGAAGAACTATATTATCTTTTGGGACTAAGTTTTACATCTCGCTAATTAACATTTAAGTTAATAGAGGGGCCGGATTAAATGAGATTGAAATACGATCCTCCCCTGATACTGATTGTGAAAAAGTTCTAAATAAAGGATTTGAGCCTAAAGACTATATAACATACGCTGCAATCCCGGCATTTAGGAAGATGCTTTTCACGGAAAAAGATATAAGTCATGAAATATAGTTTATGCTACCAATTAAAGGAATATGAGTAAAGAAAAGAGACAAACAGATACAACGAAAATCTCTTGATGGACTGTGGAAATTTACGAAGATGAAGTTGGAAAAGTCAAAATAAAAATGTAAGATTTCATACATAATTATTTTGACAAAACTTACATTTTTATTTTGACTTTTCAATATGTTTTGTTTTCAAACGGAGATTAATTTTGACGCGGAGTTTTTATATGAAGAAAGTTGGTATTGTAGGTCACTTCGGATTTGGATATAATCTCCTAAATGGCCAAACAATTAAGGTGAAAATTTTGCTAGCTGAATTTCAGAAACAGCTTGGACAGGATAATACCCAAACAGTTGATACACATGGAGGAATAAAAAAGGTTCCCGCCATGATAATGAACACCGTTAGGATGTTTAGCCAGTGCGAAAATTGTATGGTATTGCCAGCATATAAAGGTGTTCTTATTTTTACGCCGTTATTTTCAATGCTTAAAAAAATTTATCATAGAAAAACATATTACATTGTTGTCGGTGGATGGCTCGATAGTTATTTGAACAAATATAAGTGGCTTGAACGAATGTTAAAGAACTATACAACAATTTGCGTTGAAACAACAACGATGAAAAACACACTTGAACGAAGGGGCTTTACAAATATAGAATTGATGAAAAACTGCAAGGAACTGCCGAAAGTTGCGTTGAAGGATTTACCGAACAATTATACGCCGCCTTATCCACTTTGCACTTTTTCTCGTGTTATGAAGGGAAAGGGAATCGAGAATTTGGTTGAGACAGTTAAAAAAGTTAATAATAAAGAAGGTAGAGTTATTTTTACACTGGATATTTACGGTGAAGTGTGGAAGGATTACACGGAGAAATTCAAGGAAATTCAAGAGGAATTTCCAAGCTACATCACCTATAAGGGAAGTGTAAATTATGATCAAAGTGTTGAAACTCTAAAAAACTATTTTGCATTAGTTTTCCCAACACTGTTTTATACAGAGGGAATACCGGGTACGATTATTGATGCCTATGCTGCTGGGCTTCCAATAATATCCTCAAAATGGGAAAGTTACAATGATGTGATTGAGGATAATATCACGGGAATTGGCTATACATTTAACAGCGATGAAGAGTTATTACAAACTCTCGAATTTGTGAAGAATAACCCACAGCGGTTAGTGGATATGAAAGAAGCTTGCTTAAAAAAGGCGGAAGAGTTTTCGCCTTCCGTTGTAGTTGGCGACTTCATAAAAAAATTCTTTGAGGAGTAAAGTATGGTTTCTAAGGCATTGATACAAAAGTGGTCCAGAATGCTGAAACATGATAGCGTATTACACGTGAAACAAACGGAAGGAAAGTATTATTCAGTTTTGGAAGTGGCGGGATATTATAATGATTTCAGCGGTAAAGTTCAAAGCACAAGAAGCTTTGATGAAAATAGAATCCCGTTAAATACTGCTTCTCATGGAGAAGAAAAAAAGCAGGTTTATTTTCCAATTGCGATTTTCCAGTATGGCCTTGGGGCATACGATTTATGGTTAGGAACAAAGAAGCAAGAGTACTATGATGCCTTTATAAGGATGGCTGACTGGGCTGTAAGTAACCAGGATGATGTTGGCGCTTGGAATACTTTCGGCGTTCTCCATTATAGTAATCCATATTCTTCAATGGCTCAAGGAGAAGGGGCTTCGCTTCTGGCTCGCGCATTTAAAGAGACGAACGTGGAGCTGTATAAAGATTGCTGTAAAAAAGCCGTCGACTTTATGCTTCTTTCATTAGAAAAAGGCGGAACTACTGACTATTCAGGCGGCCGAATGATTTTGAAAGAGTATCCTGAAAAACCAGCAGTTCTTAATGGGTGGATGTTCTCAGGGTTTGGCATCTTTGATTGTTGGAAAATCACGCATGATGAAAATGTGATGCGTGCATGGAAAAGGACGGTTGAAGAAATTGAAAGAGAACTCCCTAAGTTTGATGCACCATTCTGGAGTTACTATGACGAGGGGAAAAAGTTTGCAAGCCCTTTTTACCACACATTGCATATTGAACTTCTAAGGACATATGGGAAAATTACAGAATCAAGTGTAATGAAACTTTATGGAGACAAATGGAGAATGAAAGAGAAGAGTGCTTTGGGAACTAAAATAGCGTTCTGCTGGAAAGCAATTCAAAAACTTTCTGAAAAGAAAACAAACGAATGGGTATTTGTGGAGTAAATCGACGAGAGATAAGGTTAATTGATTCAATTTTTCTTGGTCGATGATACATGAAAGATAAAATAGTTTTTTATGAATCGTGAGGGCGATAGGATGGTTGTTTATATCACACCTGCAGAGGGAAATGGTGGAATACTTCAGTTTTCAACTACCATAGCAAGGGAAACAAAGAAGTTTTATGAATGTCTATTATTTGTTCCGGACTCTGTAGACGATAAATTTCTGATAGAAGTTAAAGATTGCGTTTGTCGCTATACAAAGATTAAAACAGTAAACAATAATGATAATAGAATAAAACTTCTATGCCAGCAAGTGATTGATTTGAAGCCGGAAAAAGTCATTTTTTTGGAAGATTCTGTGTTGATGCAGCAGATGAATTCAATTTTAAGAAAAAAGAAAATTACGACGGCCATTGTTATTCATGATGTAGTTTATCATCCGGCTAATAACTTTACGTTTAGGAAAAAGTTTGTTGAGCATTTGCGGCAGCAATCGTTAAATAAAACAATCAATACAGCTAGTTGTTTGATTTTGCTGTCAAATAATTCAGTAAGATATTTTCAGGAACGACATCCTAAATACAAAGCAAAAACAATTATGTTTAGATTGGGAGCTCACATTCCTAATATTGGTGGAACTAGACCTGGCGAGATTGAAAATCAGATTAAGGAATATCTCCTGTTTTTTGGCCGTATTGATAAATATAAAGGAATTGGAAGACTTTGCAAAGCGTACTCATCTTTGTCGCAAGAAGAGCAAAAAAATACGAAGTTGGTGATTGCAGGACGTGGAACATTTTCTGAAGAAGAGCAGAGTTTGATAGAAGATAATAAGAACATTATTTTAATAAACCGTTTTATTACAGATGAAGAAATGGTTTGGTTGATGCAACATACAAAAGCTGTTGTAGTTCCATATATTGAAGCATCTCAAAGTGGTGTTGTGCCGATAGCTTACCATTTTGGAAAACCGGTAATATCAAGTAATCTTCCTGGACTTGTTGAGAATATTGTACCGAACAAAACAGGTATAATATTTGATGATGCAGCGGAGCTGAAAACAGCACTCGAGAAAACATGTGGTAATTCAATTGATATCAAAAATAGTGATATCAGTAGTTTTTATGAAGGTACATATAATTGGGAAAACAATATTAGAAAGCTGCTTGACGAGGTAGTTTGATTTATTCTGTGGAATGGAGCTGAAATTATGAAACAATACCGCAAGCCGTGGAGTGTAACGCTGGATCAAATTGTTGCGTTTTTGGTTGTTTGGGAGTTCTTTTGGAGTGATAATCTTCATTTGAGAATTTACCCCTATATTTTTTGGCCGATGGTTAGCGTATACACCGCACTAAAACTCGATCTGCGTAGATTCGATAAGCAGTATAAAAATATATTTTAATGGTGACCATTGCATTGCTGTATTGTACAATGTCGTCAATTGTTTCACCCAACAGCGAAAAAGGGGCTCTCTTCGTTTTTGAGGTTCTACTGTATATTCCCCCGACATTATTTATCGCATTGTATGGGGATATGGAAAAGGTTATAGGTTACATTCACACATTAGTGATTGTTCACACCATTTTACTTTTTGTACAGAAGTTTTGCCAAATATTTTTTCAGTCATCAAAAGCATTGCGGGTGTTACTGCGTCCCACGACTTATTACTTACGGATGGTGCATATGCGGGACTGACAGGTCAAAGTAGTACAATTTCCTATTATCTCGTCATAGGCATTTGCACTTCCCTGTATTATTACAGTAAAAAGAAATCCAAGTTATATCTGTTACAGATTATATTGTTCCTTTTTGGACTTGCGTTGACCTATCGTAGAGGAAATACGTTGTGTGCAATCATTATGATTGTGGCGTATTTGTTTATAGGAAGAGAAGGCGCGTATAAAAAAGCGCTTGCAGTGATTGCGGGAGCATGTGTTATGGTGATTATTGGAATTGAAAATATCCCAGGTCTGTCAATGATCATTAAAAAAACAGAGTATCTATCACAGTTTGGAGATGTCTCGAGCGGTCGAAGTGGCATTTGGGAAATTGAATTGGAAATGTTTAAAAAGCATCCTATTTTTGTAAATGGAATGTATTCGTTTACATATTATGTAAATGTTGTATCCGCACACAACTCCTATATTCAGAAAATGCGATTTGGGAGTTGTAGGAACAGTGATATTTTTATTTCCGTTCGTGTATTGTTTTGCAGTGTCTATAAAACAGCTATGGTTGTTCACGATGTGCAACATCATCCGTATCGGAAAATGGTATGAGAAGAATAGCTGTCGATGTCTTTTGTGGAAGAATGATACGAAATACTATCAAACATATCAATAAAGTAATTTTACTATCTAATAATTCAGAGGAGGCGTTCCGTAAAGAGTACAAGGTGGAAAATACTGTTGTATTTCGATTGCCAGCTCATGTTCCGAATGCGCTACCGCAAAAACCATTAGAAATTAGGGGTGGAGATAAGAATTTCTTGCTATTCTTTGGTCGGATTGATAAATATAAAGGAATTGACACACTCTGCCGTGCGTATAGGACATTAACAGAATAATTAAAAGCAAAAACAAGTTTGATTATTGCTGGGAAAGGACAGTTATCAGAAGAGGAAAGCCAATTAATTCAATCTGAGTGTCATATTACTTCTGCTATACGATTTATCAGCGATGAAGAGATGGTGTGGCTTTTTCAAAATGCACAGTGCGTTGTTTTACCTTACATAGAAGTTTCCCAAAGTGGTGTTTTACCTATTGCATACAAATTTGCTAAACCTATTATAGTCTCAAATCTGCAAGGTTTGACCGAAAATGTAGTGGTAACTAAAACAGAATTTATTTTCAGAACAGAAGACGAGTTGTCTGAACTACTGTTTTAGATTAAACAATCTGAAGCCGCAAGAATGAAGCTATATATTGAAAAGTATTTCTAAGAGAATTTTTCTTGGAAAAAATATCACGAAATTATTTAATCTCATAGGAGTTAAAGTATAATGGTATAGTTAAAGTTTAGATATTATTGTTACAAAATACAATTTTGGTGTTGAATTAGATTAAGGAGAAAGAGTGGTGTTTAAAAATGGTTTCTAGAAATACAGTCACATCGCGACATAGAGTGATAGAGTTTTTTATATGTTTCTTTATATTGATGTATGTTTTTTGCTATCAGTTTAATTATCCATTTTCATCAACACTTTTCCTTTACATATCCTTTGGAAGCCTAATAATCTATGCATGTCTGACAAGAATTTTGAAATTGGAACGACAATTTTTCGTGATGCTTTTGATAACTCTTATTTCGTTTATAGGTGTTTTATATACAGATAACCAGGAAAAAGGACAAAGAGAGGCTATACTTCTATTGGTTATGCTCTTGTATGCACTTGTATTACTACAGAATATGGTTCTATCAAATAAGCTGCGTAAATATATGCATATATGTTCTTTCTTTGTGGTAATAGGGGTACTTATACAGTATGCTTTCCCAACGGCATTCAATTCATTTATGCAATCAATTCTTCGAGCTGATTGCTACGAACAGTTAATGTGGTCATTTAATGTTGATGGAGCATATGCTGGGTTTTCAGCTTATACACCTGATGCAGCCTATTTTAGCGCGTTGATATTCGGGTTTTCTATTTTTCGTTTTTTGAGTATACGTGAAAATGGGGGACAACGTGGATTGATTGTTGCTCTTATGATGGCTTTTTGTGCATTATTTGTAGTCATATTGACCAGCAAAAGAGGAGTAATTGTAGCAATGATAGGGGCACTTTTTCTTGTTTTTTTAATTATGAAAAAGAATTCACCGAAAACTATTATTGCGTTTGGGTTTGTTCTTGCCGTTGGCATCATTTTAGTATATACCCTCAGCAATTCTAATCCAGTGGTTGATAAGTTTCTTCAGCGATTTGATACGTCGGATGGGCATGATGTGACAACTGGAAGGATAGATATGTGGGAAAAAGCTTTTGAGACATTGGGCGGAGGAATTAGCCTAATAGGAAAAGGAACTGGGTCTACATATACAATATGGAATGCTGGAATGCATAACATATATCTTCAAATTTATTATGATCATGGCCTTATCGGATTGATTGTGTATCTTGCGTTTTTTATATATAACTTGCAAAAAGCAATCAGATACAAAGATGAACAATCACTGTATGTTCAGTTTCTTATGTTGATATATGGAATTTCGGGGAATCCGATATATTCAAATTCCTTCTTTATTGTGTACATTACCTATACAGCATTAAATTATCAAAAATCAGACGAATTGGAAACGGAGGAGATTGCGATTTGAAAATCGGTATATTAACATTTCACAATGCGATTAATTATGGCGGTGCATTACAAGCGTATGCGCTGCAAAAATTTTTAAATGAAACAAAAGGAATTGAAGCAGAGGTAATTGATTATCATTCTCCGTCTGTTGAAAGGCAATATAGTTTTATTGGTTTGAAACAGAGTGAATCCCTTAAGGCATTTTTGCTTCAAAACGCTACAACCGCAGTTAGAAAACAAAAGAAATTATCGTTTTCTAAATTTGTTAGCGAGAACATTAAAACTAGTTCTCAAATCGAGTCAGTAGATGCTGACGCCTTAAGTTCATATGATATGGTTATCACAGGAAGTGACCAGGTCTGGAATTCTGCTTGTACAAAGGGAGATAAATCCTATTTGTTTGATATAGAAAATTTAGATATTAAGTGTATAAGCTATGCTGCAAGCATGGGAAATAAAAAGAATTTTGAAAATTTTCAAGAAAAATATCATGTGGATATTCTGAATAACCTAAAGAGATTTTCGGCAATTTCGACACGTGAAGCAGATGCTGCAGAATACATTGCTAAGTTGACGGGGAAAGAATGCGTTACCGTTGTGGATCCGGTCCTTTTACTTGGAAGAGATAACTGGATGAAATTTCTGAAGGAATTTGAGGCGCGTAATGCATCGAATGAAAAAATTAATGATAATTATATACTGGTGTATAACATCGGAAATTTTGCCTTGACATTTGCATTTACAAAGGAGCTGGCTAAAAAGACAGGACTAAAGATAAAAGCAATTAACAAGGATGTTAAAGGGGATGTAAAATTTGTTGGAAGTGAGAATTGCTCTAATGTATCACCGTCGGCGTTTGTTTCTTTAATCAATGAGGCACAATATATTGTGACGGACTCTTTTCATGCAACCGCGTTCTCCCTGATGTTTCAAAAGAAATTCTTTACTATTGCAAATCCTAATTCAGATAATACGAATTCTCGTCTCCAAAATATTCTTAAGAATTATAAGTTGGAGGATAGGTATATCACAAAGCCAATCATACCGGAAGATTTTGACACAGAGATAGATTACTCTGGCATAGAAGATAGGATGAAGTACGAGCAGGAAAAATCAATGAAATGGCTGCTCAATGCGTTAGATTGAAGGCTGTGAAGATGGAAGGCTTAGTTTCTGTGATTGTTCCGGTTTACAATGTAAAAAAGTATTTAAAAAGGTGTGTTGACTCTATTTTGCAACAATCTTACCAAACGTTTGAGTTGATATTAGTCGATGACGGTTCCACTGATGGAAGTTACGAATTATGCGATGAGTTTGCGGCAACGGATTCCAGAATTAAAGTTATGCACAAGAAGAATACTGGAGTTTCTGCGGCAAGAAATGATGGTATAGACTTATCAGAAGGGACTTATCTTGCTTTCATTGATGGCGATGACTGGGTTGAAGTTGATTATTTAAAAAGGCTTGTTAAGGCGATTGTCGATAATGAAGCAGATGAAGCCGCAGTCGGATTTAAATATGTTTATGAAAACGGAAACAGCAAGTTATCACCTATATGCGATTCTATGGATGTTTTATCTAATATGGAAGCTTTAGATCAAGCGATGGATCCGGTAAGACCGTGGGTAGGCTTTGCATGGGGGAAGTTAGTAAAGAGTTCCAAAATAAAGAAAAATTCTATTAAATATGATTCTTGTATTTCGCTTTGCGAAGATAGCTTGTTTAATTATACGGTTTTGCAACATGTTAATAAAGTGGTAAAAATTCCAGATATTTTATACAACTATTATATCCGCAATACCTCTGCGACAAGGATGGCATCGTCCAATTACAAGAGTTTACGTTCAAAAATAGATGCTTTTACAAAAGCTGCGGAGATAGCTGAAAATTTTGGTAGGGGGGGGCAATTCCAGACCCGCGTAAACAACGCCTTGTTTGATGCTATTGTATCGTATTTGGCCGCTATGTTTTCTTCGGTGGTTTATGACAAGAATGTGGTACATGATATGAAAATGAGATTAAAATCCGCAAGGCCATTTGTGAATTTAAAGAACTTAACCATAGGGATAAGAGTTAGATATATATTGTTCAAATTGAACCCTAGATTGCTCTATTTTATGGAAGTTATAAGAAAGTAATTATTGGAGGTACTTTATGCTTTTTTATGTGATACCGGCTGCAATTTTTTATATAGTCATCGCGTTCTATATAGCTGGATTATTACTGTGTTCTGTCTACGCGCGTTATTCTAGAATGAGGTTAGTCACCATACAAAAGGCTCAATCTGAAGTAGATAAATCAAAGATAGTTGATTCAAACAATAAGCGTACAGTGGAAATGAAAAGAAGGGTTGCAAAATCTATCAACTTGTATTGCTACGGATTATGCAGATACTATTCTATCCTTATTGGAAAAATACCATCGCAGAGAATGCGAAACTTTCTTATGAGAAAATGTCTGTGTTTAGATATTTCTCCAAAAGCAGTTCTTTATGGAGGATTTGAAATGCGAAGCCCATGGAATATACATATCAAAGAAGCTGTGATTGGTGTTGGTGCTTTGTTAGATGGCCGATGCGGCATTTGGATTGATGATTGCGTCTGCATAGCTCAGAATGTAAAAATTTTCACCCTTCAGCATAACGTTAATGATGTTCACTTTGCGGCTGGGGGGGGGTGTATTAAACTTGAGCAATATTCTTGGATAAGTTCAGGAACAAC
The DNA here is from genome assembly GCA_963654705.1 of Oscillospiraceae bacterium. Taxonomy (GTDB): domain Bacteria; phylum Bacillota_I; class Bacilli_A; order Erysipelotrichales; family Erysipelotrichaceae; genus Colivicinus. The sequence goes on along the minus strand of CAVKAO010000021.1, from coordinate 19,128 downwards.
TATTCTACCTAGTACCACAGTCGGTAAGGGTGCAGTTTTAGCTTCAGGCGCAATTGCGACTAAAAATCTTGAACCTTACGGTGTATATGCAGGCATTCCTGCAAAGAAAATTGCTGAAAGGAATCATAATCTTGATTATGAAACTTGTCACGGATATTGGCATTTTTATTGATGATATTTTATGAAACGATTGGAGAAGACCATGCTAAAAAGTTATATTAGAAAAGCGTTATTAGGATATAAGGCGTCTAACGATGATTATTTGAACTATCTAAAAGATAAAGGAGCAAAAATCGGTGGGGGTGTTTATATCTATTCGCCCAATCATACCTATATTGATGTTCAATTTCCGTGGATGTTAGAAATAGGAGATGAAGTCAGAATTACAACTGGAGTGACAACACTAAATCATGATTATAGTTGGTCAGTGTGGAAATCTCTCACCGGAGAGATTGTAGGCGGGGTCGGGAAAGTAAAAATAGGCAACAATGTTTTTATCGGAATGAACGCAACTATTCTAATGAATACAGACATTGGCGATAATGTGATTATAGGAGCCGGTAGCGTTGTGTCAGGAAAGGTAGACTCTAACAGTGTATACGCCGGAACTCCTGCAAGAAAAATTATGTCACTCGAAGAGTATATTAACAAACGCAAAAAACGTGAGCTTGACGATGCGAAGGAAATTGCACGTAACTACTATGAACGGTTCAATAAAAAACCGACGAAAGACACATTACCGGCTTATTTTTGGTTGTTTGAATCTGATGAGGATTCACTGATCCCTATTTTTAAAGAAAGAATGAAACTATGTGGAAACTACGAGCAAAGTATTACCGCATTTAAAAAACATAAAGCCGTTTATAGGAACTATGAGGAGTTCTTAGAAGACGCGCTTCAAAAGGAGTGAGATACATGATTATCACAAAAACACCATTTCGAATGTCTTTTTTTGGTGGTGGAACGGATATGAAAGAATTTTTTAGCGAATATGGTGGAGCGGTTCTTTCCACGACTTTCGATAAATATTGTTATGTGAATGTTCGACATCTTCCACGATTCTTTGATTATTCTACAGAACTTTCTTATGCTAAGACAGAGAGGGTGACGGATGTAGAAGCTATTCAACATCCAGCCATACGAAATGCTATGAAGATGCTTAATATGCATGAAATAAGGCTGACTTACGAGGCTGACCTCCCGGCAAGGTCAGGGCTTGGCACAAGTTCATCGTTTGCTGTTGGGATGTTGAATGCGTTTTATGCATTAAAAGGAAAGTATGCAGACAAGAAAAAGTTGGCAGATGAAGCCATCTTTTTAGAACGGAATCTTTGTAATGAGGTCGGTGGTTGGCAAGATCAAATCGCGGCCGCCTTTGGAGGCATGAATCGCATCAATTTCAACAAGGATGGTACATACGACGTGATTCCGATTATTATCCATCCGGATCGGAAGAAACAGTTAAACGACAATCTCTTGATGTTTTTTTCTGGATTTACAAGATTTTCGTCAGATATGCAAAAAGTAAATGCTGTCGGCTACGCTGAGAAGATTGTACAGCTGAGAGAAATGATGAAGCTTGTGGATGAAGCTGAACATGTGCTAACGAATAAGCAGAGTGACCTAGATGAGTTTGGTAGATTACTAGATAGAACATGGAGGCTCAAGCGTCAGACGGGTGGCGCTATAACAACCAACAGCATTGATGCGTTGTATGAAAAAGGAATTAAGGCCGGCGCTCTCGGTGGTAAACTTCTTGGAGCTGGTGGTGGGGGGTTTTTGTTGTTTTATGTTAAGCCAGAGCAAAGAGAAACGGTCAAGGAGGCAATGAATGATCTCTTATATGTTCCGTTCAAGTTTGAGGATGGCGGAACAAGAGTTATACATTATACGCCTGAAGTATATGAGCCAATGAATAGATAGACTAATTGTGAAAATCACTATCAATCAATAATTCTGTGTTCAGTGATATAGATGATAATATCTATCTGTTTAGCTAACATGTAGGCAACACTAGACTTATTGAAAGGATAAATGAATTAATGGATAAGAAATATAGGTCATTATTATTTGATACAGGTGCATTTGCTATTAGCAATTTCGCATCTAAAATTTTAACATTTTTATTAATCCCCCTTTACACATCAGTATTGTCTACGAGTGATTATGGAATTGCGGATTTATTAACTAATACGGTTAATGTAATATATCCAATATTAACATTTAATATCATGGAGTCTACGTTGAGGTTTGCTTTTGATCAAGAGACGGATAAGGAAGATGTTCTAACAATCTCACTAATATTTGCTGTCATATCCGAAGTGCTTTTAATCGTGACTTTGCCGATTGTCAAGATGATTAGCCAGACAATGTATAGTTATTGGACATGGTTTTTGCTTATATTTCTTGGCTACAATTTGCAACAGATATTATCTCAATATGTGAAAGGTATTGGCAAGACAACTGTATTTGCAGTTTCGGGAGTTATTCAAACCGGGGCAATTATAACTACAAATATTGTAGGACTTTTACTTCTGAAGCTTGGCTTAACAGCATATCTTTGTTCGATGGTAATAGGCTATGCTGCAGCAGTAGGGTATCTCATCGTTGCAGGCAACGTTAGAATAAAGAAAGTAAGAGTCAACAGAATTCTTCTGAAAGATATGTTGAGATTCTGTCTTCCCACAATTCCTAATAATATTGCGTGGTGGGTGAGCACTTCCGCGGATAAGTACGTGATTATTGCTTTTATGGGTGTGGCCGTAAGTGGAATATATAGTGTTGCCTATAAGATACCTTCAATATTAGTGCTTTTATCAGGAATTTTCACATCTGCTTGGACAATTTCGGCCATACAAAATGTTGAGAATAAAGATAGTGGCAAATTTCAATCTAAAGTGTATGAATATTTCAATGTGACAAATATTCTCGCCTGTTCTCTTTTGATATTGTTATCTCAATTTCTTGGGAGCATCTTATATGCAAAAGATTTTTATGTGGCATGGAAATGTGTTCCGTTACTTTTGGTAGCATATCTATTTTCAGGACTAGCGGGTTTTTTTGCAAGTAGTTTTAGAGCTGTTAAGTATACAAAGGGATTATTTAGTTCGACTTGTGTAGGAGCAATTACAAATATTGTGCTTAACTTTTATTTTGTTAAACAGTTTGGCACGATGGGGGCTGCATTTACAACGATGATAAGTTTTGCTTTAGTCTTCTATATAAGAAGCTATACGGTAAAAAAGATTGTGGATATATCGTTTGATATAAAAAGAGATTCAATAGCTTATCTATTACTTATAATACAAGCGTTTATTATTTGCTTAGAAGTCCAGTTTTCGTACTTGATGGGATGCATCGTACTTCTAATTATTTGTATTCTTTACAGGAAGCAATGTATATCCCTAGTGCGTTGGATGATATTGATATTAAAAACATTAACAGACAGAGCCAAAAAGTGATTCCCTTGGCTGCAAAATGCAGTTCTCAAGATTGTATTATTACGCTAATTCGTTGCTGCTAGCTTAATTTTACGATGGGCTTTTTGAGATGATGAATAATCGAAAACAGTAATTATGGCGGGTAGCAATGGAATGAGGATTTCTTCTGTTGCCAGTAACATCCACAAACCAATTATAAAAATAGAGGGTCACTCTGTTTTGAAACGTGAGTTGGAGTACCTGCGCGACCAGGGGTTCACATACATCATTCTGACGGTGTCCCATCTAGGCAATCGTCATGGATTACTTTAGTGATGGGTCCATCGCCTCTCCTGCAACGTGTGTGCTGTTCGATGTACGGTGAGTTTCGAAAGGAGTAAATATATCATGAAAACAACATCTAAACGACTATTAGTTATGCTGAATATTTGGCGTGTGTTTCCAATTTGGTTGATTATAGTGTGTAGTGGGAAAAAGATTAGAAATGAAATTTGTTTTGAATTGCGGTATTGGGATAAGTGTGCAAATATAAATGAAGTCTCCAACTTTTTCCTCATGGGGTTTCTGTTGATTAAGTATAAAGAGTATAGAAATTTGCTTCAGCATAGGCTTCGTTGGCTTTCGGGGGGGGGTTATTGGAAATTTGTTATAGCTAAAGTGTTGTTTCCGCCGATGAACACATTATTCCTTACAACGAAAGAAATTGGCGTTCCAATTTACATTCAACATGGCTTTTCCACTGTTGTTGCAGGAAAAAAAATGGGACAGTATTGTTGGGTAAATCAACAGGTTACTGTTGGCTGGACATTTGACGATGAGCCACCGACGATTGGAAATGGTGTAAGAATATCTGCAGGTGCGAAAGTTTTGGGAAAAATAACCATAGAAGATAATGTGATTATTGGAGCGAACGCTGTAGTTGTAACGAATGTTGCCGAGAAAAACATAGTTGTTGGTGTCCCATCAAAAGTAATCGGAGTGAATGAGAGCCATCAGTTATATCATGACGTTACACATGATTGCTAAGTAATTGATTTATAAAGCCACTAATTTAGCCGATTTTTGCTTCATTGTTGATCAAAGGCGGGTCAAAACGCTGATGCAGAACGGTGTTGATCTGCTCGGAGAAATATAGACAATATCTTACATCGGATTCGGTGCCGCGCATAATCGAGCAAATAGTTGATTAAAGGACCGACACTGAGCGGTCGAAGAAAGGGAAGAAACATGAGAACATTTGAACCTAGATTAAAAAAACATATTGATCTACTCATCTCCCGTTATCCGGTTCTAGTAGAGGTGCAAGAGGATGTGGTATCTGCTTATCTTCTAATGGAAGAGTGCTATGAAAATGGCGGTAAGCTACTTGTAGCAGGTAATGGTGGTTCGGCTGCTGATGCAGAGCATATTGTTGGTGAATTAATGAAAGGCTTCAAAATGCCGCGCAAGCCGAAGAAGGATTTTATGGAAAAGCTCATTGCAAAGAATCAAGAACTTGGCTCTATTCTTGCAGAGAACCTGCAGGGGGCACTTCCTGCCATTGCACTAGACGGACATATAGCGTTATCTACAGCTTATATGAATGACTGTGAACCACTGCTTTGTTTTGCCCAACAAGTCAATGGATATGGCGATGTGGGCGATGTATTTCTTGGGATTTCCACGAGTGGTAACAGTAAAAATGTTTTATTTGCTGCAATAACGGCTCAAGCAAAGGGATTAAAGGTTATTGGCTTAACCGGCGCAAATGATAGTAAACTTAATGATATGAGTGATGTATGTATAAAAGTTCCGCAGACGGAGACTTATATGATCCAGGAACTGCATTTACCAATCTATCATTGCTTATGTTTGATGCTGGAGGATAGGTTTTTTGGATAGTAAGTTATGTTTGAGTTTAAGGCTGTGAGGCTTGAAAGTCTGGAAGAAAAACTTAAGAGGCAATGGGCATTCATATTGCTTACTATTTTTTTAAAAATTCTTATTTGCACATGAAGGCCATAAATCATCATATTTAAGGACTTTTTTGATTATTACTCGTCTATATTTCACCTTATTTAACGAATCTGAAGCAATTTATATAGCTTTAAGTACAATAACATGTTTCTAATTGAGGTTACATAAAATGGCAAGAAAACTTGTAAAAATCATGTTTAATCACCTAATAATAGACGGTGTTTAGCAGCCTTCACGTGCAAACTACGATTTTTTTTATTATATCTTTTGTGATTTTAGTATCCACTAGGCCAATGGCCATGATATTGGCCACATTTCTTCTTAATTTAAGATTATGCAATCACGGAGTGATAATACAACCATTACGAGTTATGTAAATTCTAACGAGACAGTTACAAATACTATAGACAAGGGATATGCAACCGTGCAACAAACATGTGATGCTAATGGTCAACTTACAGAAGAATATTTTTTTAATGCTGATGGCAGCCAAACAGTTTTGTCCAAAGGTCAATATGGAATCAAACGTATAGAAAAGGTAAAATTGCTGCTCAACAAAAAAAGACATTATTCTGTGTGTGGATAATATTCTTAATGGCTTTCCATTTATGATTGTTATTTTTGGTCTTATTATTTGTTTGCTAATATTAACACTATCTAAACCAATGGTGGTTTTTCTAATGTTTACATATGTTGGATTTATCTTTTATGAAACGCTGATGTTCCGAGAAACGGAGATGCAAGGGCGAGCTTTATCCTGTTGTCTTATGCTGATTGTTTTCTGATGAATCAGTCGGTTAGGGTTGGCGTTATCAATAATATATGGTTTTTTGTACCTTTAGGGACAGGGCTATATAAATTGTTTCAGAAAAAATGGGTAATGTTGATTCCGCTTGCGTTGTCAATAGCGATTGAAACAACTCAGTATATTACAGGACTCTGGATAGCGAAATTAGATGAGAAATAGACAGCATAGATATATGCTATTAATTGACTGAAGGAGAAGGCTTATATGTGTGATCAAGTAAAACATATGTCAAATAATAAAATCAATTATTCTTCATTCGATTTGTTAAAACTAATCATGTCGTTAGTTGTTGTTGGTCGACACATCGGGGGGGGAGTTATGTAACAGCACTTACTTGCTGTGCTGTGCCAACATTTTTTATAATTTCTGGTTTTCTTGTAAAATATAACGAAAAAGATGCGAGTAATAAGGCTGCTATCCATCAGATAAAAAGAATTATGAAGCTTTACATGGTATGGTCGGCGATATACTTGCCACTATGGATAATACCGAATAGAGGGGAATCGTTAAGTAATTTTGTTATTAAATATTTGCAACAATTTTTGTTTAGTGGCTCTTATTGGCATCTATGGTATCTTCCTAGTTTGGTGTTTGCAATAGCCTTCTTCCAAGTAGGAAGGAGATTGTTTAAAAATAATCCATGGTTAATTCTTGGCGTTTCGTTACTATGCTATTTGATTGGAGTAGCAGGTGATAGTTATTCGGAGATTTTCAGTAGAGTAGCCTTTTTTGATGAAGCTATAACGTTTTATCGCACAATTTTTATAACTACAAGAAACGGTTTGTTTTATGGTTTCTTTTTTTACTCAATAGGCTATTATATGGATTTTTTAGAATCCAAGTTATTTAAAAAAGTTAATGTAATAACAGTCACAAGTGTTGGTGCTATTATGGGAATCGTGATTACTTATTTAGAAAACAAGATGCTTCTTGTGATAGGATATTCCACAAGGCAAAATATGTATGTGGGAACAGCTGTTATTTCAATTTGTTTAGTTGTTCTAATGAAAAATTTCACAGAAATTAATTTCAATAAAGATTTTTCAGTCTTTATGCGTAAGATGAGCACGATAATATATATGATTCATATAGGTGTGTTTGCGGTTGTGGCTAGGTCAAGTCACATTATAGGAATCCAAGGCACATGGGCAACTCTAGCTGATTGGATTTGCACCATATTACTTGCCATGATTATATGCATGATGATGGAAACTAATACGTTTAGAAAATTAAAAATTTTATGTTGATAAGAGGGGTTAAATGAAAAAAAGTGCTATTACGCAAATAGGTTCAAAATGTTGCGGCTGCATGGCTTGTGTCAATAGCTGCCCGGTACATGCTTTAAAAGTAACTGTAAATAATGGATTTGCAATTCCAAGTGTTAATGATAATATATGTAGTAATTGTGGAATTTGTGAAAAGGTTTGCCCTATAATTCATGCAGATGATTTAATATCAAAGAAAAGTCCACTCACAGTGATTCTAGCGAAAAATAAAGATCTTTCCGAGAGAAAAAGAAGTTCATCAGGAGGAGTGTTTTTCCCTATTGCCAAGACTGTTGCGGTCGGGGGGGGTATTGCTATGGTGCAGCTTATTCAAAAGATTGGATAGTACTTCACAGTGCATCATCCGATATTAACGAATGTATTAAATACCAAGGATCAAAATATGTACAGAGTGATATTTCATGTATTTTTGATGATGTCAAGGATAAGCTAACATCAGGAAGACAAGTGTTGTTTACTGGAACGCCTTGCCAAGTCGCTGCCATAAAAAGTTATCTCTCACAAAAAAATATAGATACAAGTAATTTGCTGACCATAGATATACTATGCTATGGTGTACCAAGCCCACAGTTATGGAAAGAACATATTCAACATCTTGAGAAAAAGTACGGGAAGTTGACCGAATATAATTTTCGTGATGAAAGAGATGGGTGGAGTAGCACTAAGTATCATTGTGCAAAGTTTGAAAATGGAAAAGAATTATACAAAAGTAAGGAACTTCAAGCGTTTAGTTCTTTATTTGGCACACATGAAAACATGAGGGAAAGCTGTTTTTCTTGTAGGTTTTCAGATACATACAGATGTGCGGATATCACAATTGGAGATTGTTGGGGTATTGAACATATCAATAAAGAATTCTATGATGCAAATGGTGTATCCCAAGTTTTGATTAATACTGAAAAAGGACAAGACTTCTGGAATTCCATAGAAAATTGCTTTAACGTTGTAGAAGCTGATATAGATGAAATAAAAAAATACAATACTGTACTATCTTACCCCGCAGAGAAGGCAAAAGGGTATGAAAAATTTTGGTTAGACTACAAACGATTTGGATTTGACTATATTATGAAAAGATATACGATGATGGGGAAAACATTCCGCATTAGGCGAAAAATAAAGAGAATGTTGCTTGGCCGTCTAACCGACGCTTTATGTGATTCGTGCCATGGGAAAACCAACGCAGAGTAGAAGTCAATGAAACTGATTTAGTTTCTGCAAATTGTGCTGTTTGCAAGTCTGGATAATCAATTTGAAAAACAAAAGGATTTAATTAATGATGCATAATCATTGCGACTTAGAAAAGAAAACTGCTGAAGAATCAGGAAAGAATTTATATGCCAATGGTATTTCCCTTATATCTAAATTTAACGTGTACTATAACCAATATCGTTATGAAAAATATACTCTAGTTTCTAAAGAGAAACGTTTATTGATTTATTTATTGGTTTTCTAAAAAATTAAACGGAAAAATTAATTTACATGAATCAATTACAGACTATGAATTTGAGTCATTTAAAAATTCTATATCAATACTTTAGGCAAGACGGTAAAGTATTGTTATGTACTGATTAGAGATAAAACTAATGAGACAGGTGTATTTACATACGGGCATGATTCGTCGTCGAATGCTATTGTTTTTTTGGAGACAACTACTTCTATATTTCTATAAAAACAAACATCAGTAAGGTGTGTTTCGCCTTCTAAATGAAATGGAATCGCTTGAATTTGATGATTCGTTGGTTAAGGCTTTCTTTTCAGAATTGAGTGATGGTAAAACAAACCACTAATTAACAGACTGGATTAGTGAGATGTATTTGGAAATAAAGGATAATAGGGAATAAAAAATAGGAAAAAATTAGTATCTTTAATCGGGAATCCTGCTGTGGATTTTTATTGGGGTAAAGATCAAAAGATGACAGTGAATAAAGGCACGTATTTGGATTTAAAATGGAAATAGTAGAAAAGATAAAATTGCAGAATAATCCGTATTTTGGTTCAACGGATATGGTGATTTTTAACATCATGAAACACATGATTAAATATTTTAAAGGTTAGATAGAGGAGACATTTATTACGCTGTTTATAGATAAAAACGATATTGAGAAATATAGGTACGCTGTTGCTAAATTAGTATTTCTTAGAGTTTATGAAAAATATAGATTGATTGAAGATATTCCTTTTAGCAATGTGATGAATGTTGAAAAGGAAAATATAAAATTTTATATTTCATTATTAGGAAAACCTAAATTAACTTCAAAGTACAAAGAAATTAATAAAAATGAAATTATAATTTTTTACGATCGTAACCATAATGGATATGGAGAGTCAGCAGTTCAATTAGATGATCGATTTAAAATGAAATTCGGTGATGCTTTGGTTAAAGCGCTGATTACTCCTGCTATCTTAAAAGATGAATATGATAATTTTGAGACAATATTTGAGCCTTTCTTTGAAGACGTCTATACAGCAAAACCGTTAGATGGAGTTGTTTATAAGTATTACTCAAATATAGATAAGTACGATAGGAAAGACGGAAATATTTCATTTCTACCGCCAAGTAAGATGAACGATCCCTTTGATTGTTCTTGTGAATTTTCAGATGGAAATGATGCGGGTGACTTATTTAAATTATTTTGTACCACGCCACATAAGGATAATATACTAATGTGGTCACACTATGGAGATAATCACAAAGGCTATTGTTTTGAATATACCCTTTTTGGCATAGTTAAAGAAGCATTGAATAGTGAATTTGATGGGATATTGATATATGGGAAAGTGGATTATTCAAAAGATAGAAAGAAACATATCGTTAGAAAAACAGGAATTTCTTATAATTACATTTTGGATTATATTGATGCGGCTTTTGCTAAATCAAATATATGGAGCTATGAAGATGAAATTAGATTTGTGTTAATAACTAAAGAAACAAAAGACCACATTGATTTCCAAGTTCCTGTAAATAAAATATATGTTGGTTGTAAAAGCAATGTAAAATCACTAAGCAATTCTAGTGGTAATAATCTTCCTTTTACAAAAATGCATAAAAGTGATGATGAATATAAAATATTAGAGTAACAAATGATTGGAACATTTTAATATTTATAATAATCAGTAATCTTATTTTTGGAATCTAATTCTTGATATTGGATAAATTTAAACGCATTACGGTTTTTTTTGAAGTTAATAAAACCAGGAAAGGAGAATACATATTATGGAAATGAATGAAACTTTTTTAGGTTACGCTTCAGATGTGTTGGGCGAAACCAACAAGGGCCTTTCTGGAATGAGAATTGTAGAATACAGCAATAGATTTGCTGTAGATTTTAATAGGGTTATAGTACATTCATCTTATCCACCAATGAAGCAAATTGCCAAAAGAAAAATATTAAAAGATAATCTTTCCTGTTTTGATTTGAAAGAACAGGTGCATATAATTAAATTTCTTTGTGATCTTAGTGAAATGAAAGATAAAGAAGAGGTTAAGGACTTAAAAGCCAAATTAATTTCTCGATATGGTGAATATCTAGGATTAGAAGAAATAGACAATGAATTAACCGCTGAAACAAGAACTTGGTTATCTAAATATCCAAATGCATTAAAAGTATATGAATCTGGATTGCAAAAATATCAGATTGGACAATTTGAGCGAAATGTCTTGGATGATATGAGACTTTCCATGGAGTTATTAGTAAAAAACATTCTTGGAAATCAGCGTAGTTTAGAAAATAACAAAGAAGCACTTGGCCAGTATTTGGAAAATAAAGGAATTTCAAAGGAGTTAAGGAACTTGTATTTCCAAATTATAGGCGTTTATGCAACATATCAAAATGAGCATGTAAAACACAATGATAAGGTCAACGAATTTGAAATAGAATTCGTTATCGAACAAACTAGCATCCTTATGAAATTAATAATGAAGGTATCATAAATACGGAAGAAAAGATGACTGTTGTGGCTACACCGCTTGCTACGCCATCCGCCCCAAACACGCAATCACTATGCAACCCGATGAAGAAGGCCTCGATTATCCTGTTATCAAAGAGGATAAGTGTGTTAGGTGTGGGGTGGAAATAAGGGAAGTGGCGCATCCACCATTAAGGTTGGTTACGAATTTTCTTTTTTTGTATTAGGTGAATGGCTTAGATTAAATGATGGTATATACAAATACAAGACACAATTCCCTGTTGTTCAGATAGTTTTGTATTTTAAAACATGTATTTTATCACTGCTGTTAAATCTCCCGTAGGCTTCTTCATTTTATAATTTTCTACTTTTGACGATTGGAGTAGTTTCTTCATTTGTTATGGGTGATGACTGGAAAGGCAAATTTGATTTCTTAAAAGAAGGGATGCCCAGGTTGTATATCTTCCTAGAACACTGGAAATCAGTACTGATCCACGATAAATAGTAAGTTAACCTGTGTTAGCGGTTCCTTGGCTCTGCAGGTATTTAAAACAGATAAGTGTGCATTGACTTCATTGAATATAAAACTTGTTATACTTACAACTAGAATTGTGCACTTACTCTTCCAAACAGTTATAAAAAGTTTTAAAACAGTTAATTAGTTTTTTTCGCTGAAGCATTTGATTTGTGGTAAAGTCAAGATAATGATGTTACATTAGAATTAGATATTTAAAAGCGAGGAGATAAATTATGCCAATCAAAAGTAAATATTATCCAACCAATAAGAAAATGACAAAAACATCTAATGATATAGAAGCGATTTTTAAAAAAGCATATTCACAAATCAGTACACCTAGACATCATCTTAAAAGCAATCAAGTTTTAAGTGTTGTAAAACATGGTTTAGAAAGTATTGGCTTTGATGTTGAGAAACCCAGAATACCATTACAAGCATCTACTGGCTTAACATTTAATGTTGATGCTTTTTTAAGGTCTAAAGGGTATTTAATAGAAGTTGAGGCAGGCCGTGCAATTGAAAATAATCAGTTTTTAAAAGATTTAGTTGAAGCTTGTGTAATAGACAATGTTAATTATTTATGTATTGCGGTTCCTAATTGTTATACGTATAAATGTAACAAAAAAGACGTGAAGAAAAATGTTTTTGAAAAGGTTTGTGATTATATGGATGCTATATATAATAGTAATCGTGTTGTTCTTCCTGTTAAGGGAATACTGATTATTGGTTATTAAGATTTGACATTGTTGATAAAATATTTTGGATTATTAGTTTAACATTCTACAATGTCAACTTCTCATAGAATTTATACATCTAAACATTAAAAGCCTAAAATATGCTTTAAATAAAGCACTTTAGACTTTTTGTAGAGCGTCAAACCAATACACCTTCCCACATATATTAGTTTTTCCATGAAGGACAGTGGCATAAGTGGAGAATTGATATTTGGCACAGAATTTAATTATCTTATTCATATTACGTAAGGAAAACTAATATTCAAACCGGATTGTCCTGAGGATCCATATGATAGCTCGAATGATTTTGGATATGCGAAAATTGAACAGTATGATGATGGAATTTTGGCTTTTAAACTGTCAAGGGAGCGTATCAGACATGATGGCGTAGAAGATTATTATGTTGCAGATATGGCAGCTGATGAGAATACCGAACAGCCCACGAACATTCATGAATTAAGTGAATTCTTGTAAGAAAAAGACACGGAATTTTTAGAAGAACTATTGAATCGTAAAGAGGAGTAAGCGTATCGAATACTTATTTCAAGGAAAATTAGATAATACTGTTCATGATATTACCTATAATCAGTTAGGTGAATTATATGATGATAATTCAAAAGAAGCAGAAGAGTCACGTAAGATGACGGACTCATCATATCGAGGAGAGAACTTTTATAATCAGAATGGAAATTTCCATTATGAATTATTTAAAGAGTATTTACAACGAGATCCACGAACTGCCGGTATGAGAGTTTATTATCCACATGGTGTGGTTATTGAACAAAGCGCAAGACGAAATTATTATCGTGGGGAAAATCAAATATTTCCGGAAAGCTTGCCAACCCTGCAGCGATCTTTGAAAAAATATGAGACAGTAAAAGAAAGAGAACTGTATCGGTTAGTAGCTGATATGCGAATTGCTGAATTTTCGTTCTTTTTGAATAAATTTAAACATGTTCAAAACTGGAATCAAAGCGATGTGCTATATGAGGCTCTTGCCCAACATTATGGTTTGGAAACAAGCTGGTTAGATATAACAAACGATTTTAATGTCGCATTATTTTTTGCTACTTGCTATTGGGACAATGGTGAATGGAAACCGCTAACTAAAGAACAAACTGAGGTTGATGATAATCACAAATATGGAATGATTTTTCACATGCCGAGCAACCGTATGACGATGCGATGGAGCATGGCTTTACCAAAGTTTTCTACATTTAACAATAATGTAGTGGGCAAAACTCTAGACGGGAAAGATAAATATGAGCATCTAATTTATCCAAGGTATGAAGGAGACGTTGGCAATCTTATCTATCCATTGGGCTTTCAACCTTTTATGCGTTGCCATATGCAGAATGGTTATGGCATTTATATGAGAACACCGCATCCCTTGCAAGATGATATCGAATTTGAAAAACTGAGATTTCGCCATAGTGAAGAATTGAGCCAAAAAGTTTTTGATATGATGCATGGAGGGAAGCTGATCTATCCTCAAGAAGGTTTAAAACAGGCTGAGTTTATTATTGAACAGATTAGAAAAGCAACATCTTTTTCAGAAGAAGCATTTAAATATGCTTTATATAGAAGTCATTATTATAAGATGGAAAATGAAGATGCTGCCAAAATGGATTTTATGGATTTCAGGGTTAATGGGCAGCCGATTCTGATTGGAGACAAACATCCATGGAAGCTAACTCCAGGCAGAAGAAATCGCATTGATTCTTTATACGGTGATTTTGACATTGAGAAGAATTACGGAATAAAGATTATGGATAGAAAATGCTTTCCAGGTCCCAATCCTATGTTCGAACCGTGGATGATCCCAGAAGAAAACGATGGGGATGGTATTATCGATTTCCGGACAAGAGAAAGAGTAAATTGTGGAATGAGTATTGTGAGTAGAGATATGATGAATATACTTGCCACAATGATGACTGCTAAATTACAGGATTTTTGATTTGAGTCGATGAATAAGCGTAAAATATGTATAAAATTTCAAATGTTTATAAGAAAGACAACTTGATTCTTGCTTTTGATAGGTTGTTGTCAAACCCAGAAAGTACGTATAAAAACTATTTTAGAAATGCTTACTTTGCATACGGAATAGCATTAGAGAGCAATATTGCTATTTTACAAAAGAAAATTAAGTCAGGTTACTTACCATTAAGTACCATACGTTCTTTTATGCCTAAAGCTAACGGGCTTAGTCGAATGTATACTTTGATGTCCATAGAGGATCAAATTGTTTATCAAGCTTATGCTAACATTGTTTCTAAAGCACTTTCTAGTAAACAAATTATTAGAAAAAGATATAAAAATATAGTGTTTGGTAATTTGCCGTCATCCTCAGAAAGCATTTATTTTTACCGGCCATGGCAAGATTCATATAAAGCATACACAAAGTCAATTATAAAAGCATATCAAAATGGTAATAAATATATTGCTTCTTTTGATCTTACGGCTTGTTACGATAGTATAAACCATCATCTTCTATGGAATATTTTAAAAGATTCATATCATTTCAGTGAATCTTGTACTAATCAATTTATTCAACTTATTGAAAAATGGGAATCATCAGATGGATTAGAACTCGGTACAGGTATTCCTCAAGGGCCATTAGCTTCAGGAATTATTGCAGAAATTGTTCTTGCAGAATATGACTCTCTTATTGAATCGCTTCAAAAGAATTTGGATTTTAAATATTACAGGTATGTTGATGATATTAAAATTTTATCAAATGACGAAAGCACGGTTCGATGGGTACTGTTTTTACTTGATAAGAAAAGTAAAGAATTAGGATTTTTTCCGCAATCAACCAAAATTACAATACATGAGATTTCAAATATTGATGACGAAATAAAAAGAATCAGTAAGCCTTTGTTTGGTGATGATTTTGATGATGATAGAAAGAGTGCAGTAGCAGTATCATCTATTCGTCAGATTCTAAAGAAAAATTCTGATGATATTACTACAATAAAAAGATATTTTCAATATATTAAGCAGGACGCTAAAAGTAATAGGGTAGCGATAACAGCTATATCAAAATTTCCAAATCTTATCCATTCTTTCACGTTTTATATTAAACGTTATCCTAGAAAGCTCCCTGTTAGTCTAACTAACTATATATACAACTGCTGTAATGATAAAACACAACAGTTTTCTGCAGGAGTATTATTGGAATCTAGCATAGGGAAATTTAATGATAAGGATGCTGAACGATTTTTACTGTTGTCTAAGAAAATACTTGATGAAGATAAAAAATATCCTTATATCTGTGATTCAAGATTTAAATCACAATTATTATGCGTGATTATTTTATATGGTAAAAGATTTGGTGTACAACAAAAGAATTGTATTAAGAAAAGTGATTGGTGGGTTCAAAGTAATTTTATCTATCAAGCCTATAAGTATAATATGGTTGATAAGGTAGAAGTTAATTATTTAAGTTCATGTTTACAAGAAAACATTTGTGATATAAGCATAGCTGCTGCTAGTTGCTACCTTGTTTCGAATAAAAATTATAACTTACCAAAAGTAAATGAGATGTCTTCATATTCACAAAATATTTTTAAAGCAGCAAGCCTTATCCAAAGAAGTCAGTATTCTTGTAGCCAAATTAATAGATATTTAAGAGAATTAACAAATGTTACATTTAAGTTTAGATGGAAAAAAGCACTTGGCAAAGAACATAACTATATTGAAAGAACTTTGTTCACAGCAATATGCTATTGGAATACCGATCTTACAGCGTTTGTAAATATATGGGATACGCTAGATGATAAGATGTGTAGTTTATTAGTAGTAAAGCACGCAGAACTTGGAGGATATACTTTAGGAAAAGTTGGTGGTATAAAAGACAGTAATGGTTTTAAAAATAATATTCCAAAGTTTCATTGTATGTGTATGGCAATACATGAGATGAGACTTTCATCATATCTGTCTCATTCAGAAATAAAAAATTCACATAAATATACAGGACCTATACCGCAAAAAATGCGCAAGCAAATCATCAAGTTAATCACCGAAGGAATAGAAGAATTGATTGAGTATTGGTAAAAATATTTTTTATTGTACGATAGGGCATGCTGACGTTTTTTTTGTTTTAATAATAAGTCATTTATATAACATCAGCCTATATGCCCATATAAGTAAAATATAGTATCATTCTTTAAATTAAATGATAAAGTTAAATGATTAATAGGAGTATAACAATATGAAAGTAGTACTAATGGCAGGAGGAAGGGGAACAAGAATTTCTAAGTTATTCCCTGATATTCCTAAACCCTTAATTCCAATCGATAATATGCCGATATTAGAAAGAGAAATATGTTCTCTTTCTAATCAAGGATTCAAAGATATAATCTTAACAATAGGCTATATGGCTGATAAGATACAATCATACTTTGGTGATGGAAAAAGACTTGGAGTAAATATTTCTTACTTTATAGAAGATAAACCACTTGGTAATGCTGGTGCATTATTCTTTCTTGATTTAAAAGAAGACTTTCTTCTTCTAAACGCAGATGCTATGTTTGATGTAGACTTTAATCGAATGGTTGCATTTCATAAAGAAAAAGGTGGTTTAGTAACTCTTTTTACACATCCTAATTCTCATCCATATGATAGTGGACTTATTATCGCTAATGAGAATGGTGAAGTTGAAAAATGGCTAGCAAAAGAAGATCAAAGACCTCTATATTATAAAAACAGAGTAAATGCAGGTTTACATGTTATTTCCCCTAAAGCATTAGAAATAAGTGGAATAAACAAAGAAGACATAGGAAAAGAAATAGATGGAAAAATAGTTAAAGTAGACCTTGATCGTCAAATACTAAAACCACTATGTGGAACTTGTAGTATGTATTGCTACGACTCTCCTGAATATGTTAAAGATATGGGAACACCAGAAAGATATGAAGCTGTATGTAAAGACTTTAAAGAAGGAATAGTAAGTTCTAAGAATCTAAAGAATAAACAAAAAGCTATATTCTTAGACCGTGATGGAACTATTAATCACTATGTAGGATTTCTAAGAAATATAGATGATTTTAGACTTACTAAAGATGCTGCTGAAGCAATAAAATTAATCAATGCATCAGGCTATCTTGCTATTGTTGTTACAAACCAACCAGTTATCGCAAGAGGAGAAGTAAGCCTAAATGAATTGAATCTTATTCATAGTAAGATGGAAACTCTACTTGGACAAGAAGGAGCTTATCTTGACGCTATTTATTTCTGTCCTCATCATCCTCATAAAGGATATCAAGGAGAAATACCAGAACTTAAAATTGATTGTGATTGTCGTAAACCAAAACCAGGCATGCTACTTAAAGCTGCAAAAGATTACAACATAGATTTAAAACAAAGCTTTATGATTGGCGATAGTGACAACGATGTTTTAGCTGGCATTAACGCAGGATGCAAAGAATCTATTAAAATCAAAGAAGAAGGACTACTTGAAGCAGTAAAGAAGATACTGTAGAGCGTCAAACTAATATACTCCATCTTCCATACAAGCAACCCTAAAAGGTCGCTTTGAAAATAGTGAATATGGCATAAGTAAAAAAGCTGGCGAAGAACTTTTCTTTAAATATAGTGAAGAAACAGGAGCACCAGTCTATGTTTACCGTTTTCCTAATCTTATGGGCCATAGTAAACCAAATTATAATAGTGCTATTAGTACCTTTTGCTTTGCTGTAGCCAATGATGAAGAATTTAGTGTAAATGATAGAAATACTAAACTAGAAGTTTTATACATTGATGATTTGATAGAAGGCATGTTTGATCTTCTAGAAGGCAGAGAGCAACATTGTGAGTTTGATGGTGTTGAAACTATATTAACTGATAATGGTCACTATTGCGTTGTACCTATAACACACAAAGTAACTCTAGGAGAGATTATTGATTTACTTTATGAGTTTAAAAATCAACCAATCAATCTTATGATGCCAAAGATGGAAAAGGGAAGCTTTGCTAAGAAGTTATTTAGTCTATATTTAAGCTATTTACCAAAAGAGAAATTTAAGTACTCTTTTAATATGAATACAGATGATAGAGGTAGTTTTACTGAACTTATGCATACCCTAGATTGTGGACAAGTATCAATCAATATCAGTAAGCCTGGTATTACAAAAGGACAACATTGGCATAACAGTAAGTGGGAGCAATTCATTGTAGTAGCAGGACATGGACTAATACAAGAAAGAAATATCAATACTAATGAAACAGTAGAATTTGAAGTAAGTGGTGATAAAATTGAAGCTGTTTATATGATACCTGGTTGGACACATAATATTATTAATTTAAGTGATACAGAAAACCTTGTTACAGTTATGACTTGTAATGAAGTATTTGATCCAAATAAACCAGATACATTTTTTGAAAAAGTGTAATTGAATTTAAGACTATTAACTATCGAAAAAGTCTTGAATTAACATGTAACTAGAGTCCAAAAAAAACGTCCGCAGGCCCATTCCTACAT
>CAVKAO010000020.1:0-44655 GCA_963654705.1 Oscillospiraceae bacterium | reverse complement strand
TGATCAAATTGTAAAAGTGTCATATTTAGACCAAAAAGAGGAAGATATTTTTTAGGAGGAAGTATGAATTTATTTGGAATTAGAAGAGAAAGACTTATCAAAGATATTGCGGGTGATGCAAGTATTGTCTTATTTTCGGGTAATGCAATAAATAAATCAGAGGATGAATGTTATCCTTTTGATGTTAATCGCAATTTCTATTATTTAACTGGCTTAGAAAATGAATCAATGGTCTTGGTTATTAATTCTATTGATGGAGTTATTTCGGAAAACTTGTTTATTTTGCCATATGATGAAATTTTAGCTAAGTGGGTTGGCGGTAGAATGAGCAAGGAAGAAGCTAGCGAAATAAGCGGCATTGAAAATGTATATGATTTTAGCGAATTAGATGATTTTTTATCTTCTGTATTAAATAAAGAAAGAGCTAATAGTGGCTATAAAATGTATTTTGATTTATGGTGCTATAGTGCCAATCAAATGCCTAGTGTAGCAGTTAATTATGCAAATAAATTAAAAAGTGCTCATCCAAGTCTTGATATCAAAGATATCTATTATCAAATCGCTAAGATGCGTATGGTTAAGGATGAATATGAATTAACTTGTATAAAAAGAGCTATTGAAATTACAAATGTTGGTGTTAGAAGCATGATTTCAACAATCAAGCCTGGTATGTATGAGATGGCTATGGAAGGTTTGTTTAACTTTGCTTTAGCACAAAACAATTGTGGCAAGAATGCCTTTAAATCAATTTGTGCAAGTGGCAAAAGAGCTACTATCTTGCATTATGCAGATAATAACCAAATTATCGAAGATGGTGAATTATTCTTATGTGATTTAGGAGCTACATATAAAAATTATTGTGCTGATATTTCTAGGACTTTTCCGGTAAATGGTAAGTTTAGCGATCGCCAAAAAGAAATTTATGAAATTGTTTTGGGTGCACAAAGAATTGTTGAAGAAAATGCCAAGCCAGGTATTACTTTAAGGGCTTTAAATAAGCTTGTGGTTGATTACTATACAAAGGAATTACCACTTCATGGTTTAAACTTAGATGTAAGAGAATACTATTTCCATGGTGTATCGCATCATTTAGGCTTGGATACGCATGATATAAATACGGGCAACGTTCCTCTTGAACCAGGTAATGTCATCACTAATGAGCCAGGTCTTTATATTGAAGATGAAGAGATTGGCATTAGAATTGAAGATGATTTATTAATTACCGGTACAGGATGTGAAGTATTATCTAGTGGTATTTTAAAAAGTGTTGAGGATATAGAAAAACTAGCTAATAATCATTAGCTAGCCTTAAGTTTATAGATTACAATTTCGGCGTCAGCAAGTAAGCGGGCGTCGTTTTTAGTTGTGCCAAGGCCGCTACTTATATCTAGTGTCATACTATTGACAGTGCTTTTGCCTTTGTAGTGGTTCATGGCACCACTTGGCCTATTAAATAAATTAATAAGCGGCAAATACACACCACCTCCTAAAGAATGGCCAGCTAAAATATAGTCGGTATTGGCACTTGTAAGATCATCGCTTACATCAGGATAATGGCTAATGGCAATAGTATAGTAAATAGAATTTTGTCCATCATAAGCACTAGTTAAATTAGGGCTATTGCAGTTGATACCTACGATATTAATATAAGATCCATTTACATAGATTCTTTCAAAGGCATTATCAAGTAATCTAAAATCACATTCATTATAAATGGTCTTAACTTGTGATAAATATTCATTATCCTTATCACCAAGCACCGCATATTTTCCATACTTACTATTTAGACTTCTTAGAAAGTTATTTAACTTAGTTTGTTTACTACCGGAGATGGCATTATCAATTAAGTCACCGCCAAAGATAATCAAATCAGGATTAAATTCATTAATCTTTTCAGCTATGTTATCCAAATCTTCATCATCTAAATAAGTTCCATAATGCAAGTCGGTGAAATAACAAATTAATAAGTTATTTAGATTGTTGTCTATCTTATCTGAGGTCAATGTTTCTTTTCTGGCAACAATGTCTTTTGTATTAACATATTTGGCATTATAGATAGTTACAAGTAAGGTTATTAAAGATATAAGTAATATAAGAATAATCTTTTTTATTTTTGACATGTATTTATTTTATCAAATAATTTTAATGCTAAAGAAGTGATAAAATTCACATAATTTTCCATAATTAAAACATATTTTAAATATAGATTTTCTTTACTATATAGTTGTAAGGAAAAGATACCTTACATAAGTATCCAATTCCCCTTGATACTTAAGAATGTCCCCTAAATTTGAAAAATTAAGAAGAGCTCTGTTTAGAGCTTTTCTTAATTATATAGGTGTATGGTTCATCAATATGACGATTAGCCTTATATTTTTCAATGATATTCAAGTTATTATCCTTGATATATTTATCAACCAAATAATATTCATCCTTACCACCCTTATGCCCTCGATAAAAGGTTATGATTAGATAACCATTTTGCATTAATAAAGCATAGGCCTTCTTAAAGGCTATTAAAGTTTCGTTTGCTTTAGTAATTGTTTTATCTTCACTATTTGGCAAATAGCCAAGATTAAAGATAAATAGTCTTACATTGTTTTTTAGATATTTATCGATATTTATATGATTATCTAGGATTAATGTTACATTATCCTTATCTTTAATTTTTTCTTTAGTATTTTTTATGGCCAACTCATTTATATCAAAAGCATAGACATGTTTGGAGTTGCTTGCTAGAAAGGCGGTATCACTACCATTTCCCATGGTCATATCCACACATATATCTTGATTATTAATTAGTCCCTTTAGGTATTTATGGACAAAAGTATTATTATTCATAATATTTTCCTTGGTAGGTATCCATTTTTACCATAAGTTTATCAATGTCGTTTAAAATAGTAGTCTTGTTTAAAACCCAAGAGGGTGCCACTAGTTCTTCTTTTATAGGATCACCAGTTAATCTTTCGATAACTACTTCTTTATTTAATAGTTCTAATTGCTTTACTACTATTTCAATATATTCACTTCTTTCTAGTATCTTAAAGGGCGATTTTAGATAATACTTTTCTAGTGTTGTATCCTTTAAGATATGTAACATATGAATTTTAATACTATGAAACTTTAGATGATTGATGTCCTTGATTGTTTTTAGCATATCTTCTTTAGTTTCATTTGGAAGTCCATTGATAATATGAACACATACTTTAATATTGGTACCTTCTAATAATTGAATGGCATTTTTAAAGTCAGAATAGTTATAGCCTAGATTTAAAAAGGCTGAACTTTGATAATTAGTAGTTTGAAGTCCAAGTTCAAGCCAAATAGGTTTTATTTTGGAAATACTATTTAAGTATTCAACTATTTCTTCACTTAAACAATCACATCTTGTGGCAATCGCTATTTCAGCTACTTCTTCCTTATCTAAAAAGGGCTCTAACATATTTTTGATTTTAGACAAGGGACCATAGGTATTAGAAAAAGATTGGAAATAGGGAATATATAGACCATTATTCCATTTTCTGTCCATTACTTCCTTGTTTCTAATATATTGGGTTATAACATCTTCTTTTATATTAAGGTTAGAATCGCCAGACCCATTACTAGAACAGTAAATACAACCGCCATAACCTTTATTACCGTCACGATTTGGACAAGTAAAATGGCCATCAATGATTACTTTAGCTACTTTTTGATGATATTTATTTTTAAGATAATAATTGAAAGTGTGATAGCGTTTATTATCAAGAGTATATTTAAAGTTATTCATATGAATATAGTAACACAAGGAAGTTAAGATTGATTTTAAGTGTTAAAAATCATATTATTAATGAGTAATCGTTAAAAGCAGTAGATAGAATGGATTTATAGAGAGCTCTTGGGTGGTGAAAAAGAGTATGAAAGACTATTGAACTTATTTAACAAGGTGATTAAGCGTATCTCGCGTTAAGAGAATTAAGTTAAAAATAAGGTGGTACCGTGCTTTGCACCCTTGTGTACTACCTTTTATTTATTTTAGCTAACTATATAAAAGTCAATAGAAATTGATGAAAAAGTTTGAAAATAATTTCTTTACTTGTAAATAGTAAGCTTACATGTATTTGTTCTTTGAAATTGTGAATATAGGCATGACGAAAATAACTTCTTAAGAAGAATTAATTTAAAACTTAATTATTTTTAATAATTGTTTATCTTAATAATGCTAAATCAAATTGTGTATTTGTACTTAAAAGATGATAGATAACTCTTAAAAGTTTTCTAACACAATGTCCTTGTGCACATCTATGTCCTTTACCTTGTGACAACTTCAATTGATAGAATTCTTTAAACACAGGATTATGTTGTATGACAGGTGTAATGATTTGATATAGTGTCTTTCTTAGGTATTTACAGCCTTTCTTTGTAATGGCGGTGTGTTGCGCAGTAAACTGTGATGATTCATAGGTCAATGGGGCTACACCTGCATATTTAATGATTTGTGAAGGCTTTGAGTAGTTGTGTATATCTCCTAACTCGGCTAAAATAGAAGTACCAGAGAAATGAGAAATTCCTGGGATACTTAGGATAGGAGAGTTGTTTTGAATTGAGAACTCTTCTATTTTTTTATCTATCTCAGAAATTTGTTCCTTAATTAATTCAATCTGAGCTATTAAATGTTTAATTTGAATTACTTCAGATGTTGAAGGAAAACCAATAGAATCCTTAGCTGCTTGTTTAAGTTGTTTAGCACTAAGAGAGATTTGCCTTCCTTTGCCAGTTTTAAAGTGTTTCTCAAGTGTACGTATATTAGTAGATGCGATTATATCTGCACTACCAAATTCTTTAAGTATACTCATATAAACAGTTCCATACTTTGATTTAAATAGGCTGTTATATTCAGGGAAGACAATATCAATACATTTTTGTAATCTATTGGTGTATTGATTGAGCTCTTCTTTGAGATTATGATGTTCTCTAGTAAGTTGTTTCTGTTCATACATGTCAAACCTATCAACCTTACTTATACGATAAGATTTCTTTCTTTGATTAGAAGATAAAACATCACAAATGGTTAGTGTATCAAGCTTATCATTCTTTGAGATGCCACCTTGCATCTTACGAGTAAGATCTGTAACTATAGGATTAATTAAAGCTACTTGATATTGTTTGTCTAAAAGAAACTTGAGTAAAGCGAAATGATAATGTCCTGTATCTTCCATACCAATAAGGATATCCTTTGAAGGTAAATCCTTAATAGAAGATTGCAAGACATCAAAACCATCTTTATTGTTATCAAAGAACTTTGGTTCAACAATAACCTCACCTGTTTCTTTCTTGATAAGACAAAAAGAGTGTTTGAGTTTGCCAATGTCGATACCGACTAAATACATAAAAATACATCCTTTCTAAAAATATATGCGATGTGTTTACCACCACAACACTTAAACCACAAAACCTGGTGCAAAATACGAATTCAAAGACTCATCTAACTAATCATTGTTTTGGAATAAGGTGTGGTAAGATCCTTTCAAGAGTAGTCAAAGCCACAAGGAGAAATACAAATCCACATTCACATATTTCAATAATACAAATACAACATACCGTTATCAATCACGGTTAATAGATTGATAGAAAGGAAGTGTATATTGTTTGACTGTTTTATGAGTCAATAACAATATACCAGGAGGATTTATGTCAGCTTTTGATTTTAAGACGATTGAGAAGAAGTGGCAAAAGTATTGGGAAGATAATCAAACATTTAAGACTGATGTCTATGACTTTACTAAGCCTAAGTATTATGTAATGGATATGTTTCCTTATCCAAGTGGAGTAGGTTTACATGCAGGTCACCCAGAAGGTTATACAGCAACTGATATTGTGGCTAGATATAAGCGTATGAAGGGTTTTAATGTCTTACATCCAATGGGCTTTGATTCTTTTGGTTTACCTGCTGAACAATATGCTATCCAAACTGGTAATCATCCAGCTGGCTTTACTAATAAAAATATTGAACACTTTAAAGAACAATTAAAGGGCTTAGGCTTTTCTTATGATTGGAGTAAGGAAATCTCAACATCTGATCCAGAGTTCTATAAGTGGACACAATGGATTTTTATTCAATTGTTTAAAAAAGGTTATGCCAAGTGTGTTGAAATGCCTGTTAACTGGTGTGAAGAATTGGGCACAGTGCTTGCCAACGATGAAGTAATTGATGGTAAGTCTGAAAGAGGTGGTTATCCAGTTGTTAGAAAAAACATGAAACAATGGATTATGGATATTCCTGCTTTTGCTGAACAATTACTTGATAATTTAAATGATATTGATTGGCCCGAGTCTACCAAGGAGATGCAAAGAAACTGGATTGGCAAATCAATTGGTGCAGAAGTAACCTTTAAGATTGAAAACAGCGATAAAGATTTCACTGTCTTTACAACAAGATGTGATACTTTATTTGGGGCAACTTATTGTGTGCTTTCTCCAGAACATCCTTTAGTTGATTTAATCACTAGCAGCGAACAAAAAGAAAAGGTAGATGCATACAAAAAAGAGTGTGCTTTAAAATCAGAAATGGAAAGAACGGAATTAAATAAAGATAAGACTGGTGTTTTTACTGGTGCTTATGCGATTAATCCGGTTAATGATAAAAAGATTCCAATTTGGATTTCAGACTATGTTTTAATGACTTATGGTACAGGTGCTATTATGGCTGTTCCTGCTCACGATGAAAGAGACTATGCATTTGCCAAGAAATTTGATATTGAAATCATTCCAGTAATTGAAGGTGGCGATATTGATAGTGAAGCCTATACAGGTGATGGTGTTCATATTAATTCAGGTTTCTTAGATGGCTTAAATAAACAAGAAGCTATTGATAAGATGATTGAATTTTTAAGTGAAAAGTCGATTGGTAAAAAGAAAGTAAACTATCGTATCAGAGAATGGATTTTCGCAAGACAAAGATATTGGGGTGAACCAATTCCAGTAATCCATTATGAAGATGGAACAATTGGTGTATTAGATGATGAAGATTTACCATTAATTCTTCCAAAGCTTGATGACTATGGTCCAAGTAAAACAGGTGCACCACTTGATAAGGCGACTGATTGGGTGAATGTTGAATACCATGGTAAAAAAGGCAAAAGAGAAACTTCAACAATGCCAGGTTCTGCCGGTAGTAGCTGGTACTTTATTAGATATATTGATCCTAATAATGATAAATGCATTTGTGACCCTAAATTGATGGAACATTGGCTCCCAGTTGATTTATATATTGGTGGTCCAGAACATGCGGTTGGTCACTTATTATATTCTAGAATGTGGAATAATTTCCTACATAATGAGGGAATTGTGCCGGTGGCTGAACCTTTCCAAAAACTAGTTCATCAAGGCTATATTTTAGGATCAAATGGCATTAAGATGGGTAAGAGATTCCCAGAATATGTAGTTAATCCAAGTGATGTGGTAAACCAATATGGAGCTGATACATTAAGATTGTATGAAATGTTCATGGGGCCACTTGAGGCTGATAAGCCTTGGTCAACACAAGGACTAGAGGGAGCTCATAGATGGCTTGAAAGAGTTTATCGTTTAGTAAGCGATGAAACAAAGATTACTGATACAAACGATGGAAGTTTGGACTATTCTTATAACTTTACGGTTAAGAAAGTAAGTGAAGATATTGAAAATCTATCACTTAATACAGCTATTTCACAAATGATGGTCTTTATCAATGATTGTTATAAGACTGGTAAAGTATATAAGGAATATTTAGTTAATTTTGTACAAATGTTATCACCATGGGCACCACATTTAGGTAATGAAATGTATCAAATGCTTACAGGTAATGATGATTTAGCATATAGAGCTTGGCCAACATATGATGAATCTAAACTTGTCAAAGCTGAAAAAGAGGTTGTTGTTCAAGTAAATGGTAAAGTTAGAGCTAAATTTACGATTTCTAGCGATGCATCTGATGAAACAATCTATAACGAGGCATTAAAACAAGAAAATGTCATCAAGTTTATTGATGGCCAAGAAATTAAAAAACATTTTGTTATCAAAAACAAGATGGTTAACATTGTAATTTAAAATATTTGCCATTTAAGTTTAATCTTAGATGGCTTTATTTTTGTTAGAATTTTATTATGATTAAGGCGATATTTTTTGATATAGATGGTACTCTTGTCCCCATGGGTAAGAGTAATATGATAGAAAGTAGCTACAAGGCAATCAAATTATTACAAGAAAAGGGCATTAAATGTGTAATATGCTCTGGTAGAGACTTTAGAGAAGTAAACAGGGGCAATGATGTCTTAGATAGAATTAAGTTTGATGGTATTATTGCTTCTACGGGTCAATATTGTGCAGATGGTGATGGTAATCCTTTTTATGTACAAAGTTTTGATGATGCTCAAACTAAAGAAGTTGTTAGCTTGTTTAATGAGAAAAAGTATACGCTATGTTTGAAAACGGAATTTGGCAGTTATGTTAATTTTTTAGATTCCATAAGTAAAGACATCTTTGAAAAATATGATAAAAAGGCTTGGGATATTAAACAGTATCAGGGTGAGAAAATATTTCAAGCTATGCTTTATATAAAAAGAGAAGAGATTAAAGATATAAAGGGCAGACTAAAAAGTTTAGCTATTACTTCTTGGCATCCTTTAATGGCTGATTTAATTCCTTGTGATGGGGGTAAGGCTAAGGGGATTAAAAAGTTTTTGGAAAAAGAAAATATTGAAATAGCTGATACAATGGCCTTTGGTGATAGTGAAAATGATATTGATATGCTAAAATGCGTCAATATTGGTGTGGCTATGGGTAATAGTAGTGATACCTTAAAGGGAATCGCTGATTATATATGCGAGAATGTTGAAGACGATGGAATATATCGTGCTTTAAAGCATTTTGGGCTAATTTAAAGGATGCATCTTATGCATCCTTTTGATTGTTTTTATAATTGCGAATATGTAGATAAACGGTATTCTTAGATAGACCGCTTAATTTTTCAATTTGGGTAACCGCATCTTTTATTTGGAATATGCCCTTATCATATAATCTTTCAATAATTACTTTATGTTTATTAGATGGAAGAATACTTTCATCTTTTAAAACAGCTAGTTTTTCATTATTATAAGCATTAGTGATTAAATCTTCAGTGTTTTGATTATAGTTTTCTTTTATTTCATTACTTGGAATAAAAGAATTAATAATGTCATTAAAAGAAGTGTTTAGATACATGTTGATACAAAGAAGACCAATAATTCTATCTTCTTCACCTTTAATGACAATAGTAGTTGACTTTAAGGGCTCACCTTTCTTATTTTTAGAAAAGTAAACGATTGAGTTATCACCATTATCCTTAATCTTATCCATCATTTCAAGGGCTAAATCAGTAATGGGAGCGCCAATTTTTCTACCAGTATGTTTGCCATTATAGATGGCAATAACGGAATTGTCTAAATCTTCTAAAGAATGCAAGACTATTTCGTAACTTGACCCTAGATATTTGGCTAAGCCTTCAATTAAGGACTTATATGATTCAAGTATTTGTTTATCGTTAATCGTTAATTTCACAAGATGATTATAACAAGTTATTTTCTTTTTGGTAGCTTATTAGCGCATCTTTGATTCTATTTAGGGCATCAATTACTTTTTGATTGTCTTTATAGACACCTAAGACAATTCTGATATGGCCACTTCCACCTTCTCCATAGTTTTTACCATCATTAACGGATACTTTAGCTTGTTTTAATAAATAGTCAACAATCTTGGTAGAATCGCCAATCTTTGATACATCTAGCCAACATAGAAAACCAGATTGTATCTTATTACAGCTTACATTTGGTATGCTGTTTAATATTTTGTAGGCCGCTTCTTTTCTTATGATGTAGGCATCCTTAAATTCATCCATAAAGTCTGGGTGTTTAATAGCTTCTATGATAGCTTTTTGAGCTGGTGTAGATGTTGCACCAATTACGCCTACAGCATTAGCGTACATAGTGTCCATGATTTCATCACTTGCTACAATATAGCCAACTCTAAGCCCACTTAGTCCCATATCTTTAGAAAACGAAAAGACTGTAACTGTTTTATCAAACATGCCATCTAATGAGGCTAAGGTTATCATTTTGTTTTCGTAAATAAAGTCTTCAAAGGCTTGATCTACGATAACTAACAAATCATTTTTGATAACAAAATCTCTTAAAGCTAAAAGTGATTTTTCATCATAGACAGTAGTTGTTGGATTGTTTGGATTAGTGATGATAATCATCTTGGTTTTAGATGTAAGCTTTTCTTCCATTTGCTTGATATCTAATTGATAATCATTTTCCTTATTTAAGACAATGGGAACTACTTTGCCACCCATTATTTCTACATCTAGATAATTATTTGGGTAGCTAGGAGAGGGTATCATTACCTCATCACCTTTATTAATAAAAGGAAGTATTGCAAAGTATAGCCCACTATCAGAGCCTGGGGTAATAATGATATTTCGTTTAGGATTAACTTCTAAATTGTTTTGTTTCTTTAGCTTTTCAGCTATTAATTCCTTCAGCTCTTGATTTCCAATGGGGGCAGTATAGTGGGGCGCACTATCTTCTTCAATAGCTTTTATGTAGGCCTTTTTAATAAAATCAGGAAGTGATTTATCAGGCATAAAAGGATCAGCCCAACCCATTAGGGCGATACCTTGTTTTTCCATTTCTTGATAAGAGTCTCCAACATCAGCTTTTTCAACACTTGTAAATAGTCCACCTTGAGCCTTTTTAAAGGCAGGAATCATTTTTTCTTTAATCTTGATATTCTCCATATTCACATCCTACATTCTCACATAAAATTTCATCTATTAATTTATTTCTTTCATATAGTTTGGTTATGCCTTTGCCACTTCCGCCATTCCATAAACGTTTATGTTTATGACTTCCATCAGGAGCTTGATAGTTTATAAATAACATATCATCTTTCTTACAAAAAATGTCGGTTTCCATTTTATGAAGTGGGGTTTCTTGAATGATGTGCCAATAGACTTCACTATCAAGTTCTTTAAATTCAAATTTTGTTTTAGTTAGTGTCCAAAACTTGGAAAAGTTAAATTCATAGCATTTTCCCTCATAATAAAAGGCTCCTAATAGTTTTTTATCTAAGGCAAGATTTTTTATTTTGGGTCTTCCTCCACCAATATCGAAAGCAGAATTATTTAATTTTTTATGAGTGATAGCGCTAGTTAAATTATTAGAAGATAACCATAGCCAAGGACTAGTAAAATCCTTGCCCCAGTTTTTATCAGCATAACCGTAGCTTGTATCAGGATTTACAATATATCTTTGATTATTGAAGATAATTTCACCTTCATATTTAGTTTTCATGCCTTCAACATGCCAAAACATTTCAAAGGCATCTATTTCTCTTAACGGTTTACTAGCACCATAGCCCACATTGAAAGCGATTTGTTTATCAATTTTTAGCTTCCATGACATTTGTCCATCATCACACATCCATTCAGGATGGCTTTCACAATTATTTACTACAACATTTCCATATGTTTCTTTTTCTGATAGATAACAATCATCAGCTTTTATAAAGAAGGGCGTATCTTGATTTATTTGCACATTTTTTAGGGAAAAGAATCGATGTAATTGTCTTTTATCTTTTCCCCAAGTGCCTACTTTTATCATTAGATATGATGGTTTATCAAAGGTGGGAACTTCTTTTGTTAAGCTTGGATTAATGATGAAGAATTCAATAAAGAAGGCTTTTTCTTCTTTAGTTTTTTCATTAATAGCCGTAAAACTATGCCACCACCAATCATAACCATCATGTTTAGATAACATATAGGCATCTCTTTTTATATCCGATACATTAAACATGTTGTTTGTTTTCAATTTCTTTTAGTTCATTTAGTCTTCTAGTATGGCGTCCGTTTGGATCAAAAAATTCAGTAGCTAAAAAAGTGTCCACTAATTCTTTGGCCTTTTGTAAATCAACAATTCTTGCGCCAAAGGCAATGATTTGAGCATCATTGTGTTCTCTTATTAGGGCTGCCGTTTTTGTTTCTGAGCATACACCTGCTCTAATACCATTAACTTTATTGCAGGCAATAGAAATACCTACACCGGTTCCACATATTGCGATGCCTCTTTCACATTCCTTATTAATGATGCCGTTAGCTAGTTTTTCTCCAGCGATAGGATAATCACAGCTTTCGTTTGTATCAAAGCCATAATTTATTACCGTATGTCCTTTACTTTCTAGATATTTTTTTATTTCAAATTTCATTTCTGTGGCCGCATGGTCGTTTGCAATTCCAATTATCATATTATTTCCTCCATCCCTATTATAGTATTGCCGTGTGCTATAATTAATAAGATTATGGGTTTTACAGTAGAAACATTAAAATTTGAGGGTCCTCTTGATTTGATGCTTCATCTTATCAAGGAACAAGAATTGGATATCTTTGATTTGGATATGGAAGTTTTAACTGATCAATATATCAAGTACTTACATGAGATGGAAAAGTTAGAGCTAGAGATTGAAAGCGAGTATCTTGTAGAGCTTGCGACTTTGATTGAGTATAAATCAAGAAGGCTTCTTCCTAAAAAGGGCGATGATTTACAAGATGATTATCAAGAAGATCCAAAGGAAAGACTTGTTCAAAGACTATTGGAGTATCAAAAATATAAAGAGGTCAGCTATATCTTGAATGAATCTTTTTTGCAAAGACAAGAACAGTTGTCTAAACCAGTAACTCTAGATATAAATGCCAATAATAACCTTGATGATCAAAAGATTGAGGGCAATCCCAATGACTTATTAAGGGCAATGAATAAGGTCTTAAGAAGATTACAACTCGCTAAGCCAATTGAAACAAAGGTTACAACAAAAGAGATTTCAACAGAAGATAGAATCTTGCAAATAAAATCTCGATTATCTGATTTACCAAAGACCTTTGATTTTAATACTTTGACAAGTGATTGTCATAATCTTCAAGAATATGTGGCAACTTTCTTGGCGATACTAGTTATGGCAAAAGATCATGTTTTAGTGTTTAATGTGGATGAAAATGATGATATATGGTTTAAAAAAGGAAGCGAATTATGAGTGAAGTTAAGCAACCGGATAATATAGAGGCTATTGTAGAGGGCTTATTGTTTATTGTTGGTGATGATGGAATTAAGCTTGAGCAATTAGCTAATACAATTGAAAAAAGTGAAGAAGATACTTTGGCCATCTTAAATAATATTCAAACAAAGTATGCCAGTGAACTATTTGGCATAGAGCTTGTAGATTATGGCAAAAGCTATAAGTTTGTTTCAAAAAAGGATATAGCACCATATGCTCAAATCTTATTTCATAATGCCAAACCTAATACTTTATCACAAAGTGCATTGGAGACTTTGGCAATTATTGCCTATAAGCAACCTATAACTAGAATTGAGATAGAAGAATTAAGGGGTGTTGGCGCAGATATGATGCTTAGAAGACTTTTGGCTAGAAATTTAATTAAAGAAGCTGGAAGAAGTGATGCACCTGGTAAACCAATTTTGTATGAAGTAACCGAAGAGTTTATGGATAGCTTTAAATTAAATACATTGAATGAACTACCTGATTTGCCCGATTTTAGTAGCGATGAAGATGGTAGTCAAAATTTATTTGAATAGGAGGAATTATATAAATGAGTTGTGGTGGAAATTGTGAAAACTGCGGTAGTGAAAATAGTTGCGAAAGCTGTGGTGGTGATTGTAAACCTAAGAAGGCTAGTGTACTAGAGGACACTAATATTAAAAAGATTGTTGCTGTATTAAGTGGCAAGGGTGGCGTTGGTAAGTCAATGGTTACATCTTTACTAGCTTGTGAGCTTAATAGAATGGGCAAAAAAGTAGGCATTCTTGATTCCGATATTACTGGCCCTAGTATTGCGAAAATATTTGGTTTTGAAGGCGAAATATATGGCGATGATAAGGGTATTTTCCCTTATGAAAATGAAAGTGGCATCAAGTCAGTGTCAATTAATATGATGTTAGAAGATAAGGAATCGCCAGTGCTTTGGCGTGGTCCGATTTTAGGTGGTGTCATTAATCAATTCTATAGTGAAGTTCATTGGGGCGATTTGGATTACTTGCTTATCGATATGCCTCCTGGTACTGGCGATGTTGCGTTAACTGTTTTCCAAAGCTTGCCAGTTGATGAGGTAGTTATGGTTACTACACCTAGTAAACTTGTTTCGATGGTTGTAGCCAAGGCTATCAATATGACAAAAGAAGTAAAGGTACCGGTAGTAGGCCTTGTAGAAAACATGGCTTATGTAAAGTGTGATGGCTGTGGTAAAGATATTGAAATTTATAGCGAAGATGATACAGCTAATGTTGCTAGTAAGTATAATTTAGAAGTTTTAGCTAAACTGCCTATTGATCCAAGTCTTACAAAGCTTGTAGATAATGGCGAGATTGCTAAATATGATGGAAACTATTTAAGTGAAGTAGTAAAGAGGGTAACTAATGAATAATCGTAATAAATGGTCTTTGATTATTAATATAGCTCTTGTAGTATTTGGCTGTATCGGTTTAGTTTTTGCTTTAAAAGAAAGTAACTTATTAACTTACTATACAAATGATGCAAATATTTTAAGCATTGTAGCTAGTGCCTTATTTGTGATTTATATGCTTATGAAAAAAGATGTAGGTGAATTGCCTTATTTTGTCTTACTATTAAGATATTTCACGAGTGTTTGTTTAGCTCTTACATTTGTAACAGTATTCTATTTAGCTAGTACTTATGATGGAAATTATTTTAGTGGCCTATTATTTTATTTAACTAATGGTTCTTTCTTATTTTTCCATTTACTATGTCCTATTTTATCGGTGATATCATTTACTTTATTTGAGGGAGATAGAAGATTAAATAAGAAGAAAACTATTACTTTAGCTCTTCTTCCTACTGTTTTGTATGCGACTTTACTTGTAGTGTTGAATATGGTGGGTAAAGTTGTAGGTCCTTATCCGTTTTTGATGGTTAATAGAAATACTCCTTTAATGAGTATTATTGCCGCTCTTGTGGTGCTTGTAGTGACTTATTTATTAGCACGTTTTATCTTACTTTATAATCAAAAACATTCTCCTAGAAGAAAAAGAAGAGAGGCTAAATAATGGAATATAGAAGATTTGATAATACTATTGTACTTAGAATGGATCCTAATGAGGAAATTTTAGAAACACTTAAAACGGTTGCACTTAAAGAAAACATTAAATTAGCTAGCGTGTCAGCTATTGGTGCTTGTAATCATTTTGTGGCAGGTGTTTATTCAGTGCCTGAGAAAAAGTATTATAAGAATGAATTTGATGGCGCTTTCGAGATTACAGCTCTAGTTGGCAATATTACGACCATGGATGGTGAATTCTATAGCCATTTACATATCACTTGTGCGGATGAGAAATGTAATTGTTTTGGTGGCCATCTAAATCAAGCTACAATCAGTGCAACTTGTGAGATGTTTATTACTATTCTTGATGGCAATGTTGATAGAGTCAAAAGTCCTGATACTGGTTTAAATGTATTTAAATTCTAAAGTAAACAATCTCTTAATTGAGATTGTTTTTTAACTGCTTAATAGATTCATTAAAAGCTTAACCATTACATCTTTCTCACTTGGATTAGATTGAGCAATC
The DNA here is from genome assembly GCA_963654705.1 of Oscillospiraceae bacterium. Classification (GTDB taxonomy): domain Bacteria; phylum Bacillota_I; class Bacilli_A; order Erysipelotrichales; family Erysipelotrichaceae; genus Colivicinus. The sequence goes on along the minus strand of CAVKAO010000020.1, from coordinate 29,011 downwards.
ATTAATGTGATGGCGACAAGTCCATCATTACTAATTCTTTTGTTATTGTCTTTATACAAGAATTTGTTTTTGTTTAAAAATTCAAGAAACAAACAAGCCCCTATTCTTTTACATCCATCCGCGAAAGGATGATCCTTTATTAAGAAATATAGTAAGTTAGCAGCTTTTTCTTCTATTGTGGGATATACTTCTTGACCAAATGCTGTTTGATATATTGAAGCGATAATACCCTCAAGTTTTCCTTTTTCTTTTTCTACACCAAATACAGCACTATCAAATTTATCACTCATTTTATCAATCAATTCTCTACATTCTTTATAAGTTAAAACATATGAAGCTTTATTACCTTTTGGTTTACTTAATTGTTGATGATCATAGTCATCTAATAAGGATAAGGCATTGGTATAAGAGTCAATTACATTTAATACTTCTTTATGGTCTATTTCTAAAGAAGAAGATAGCATTTTAGTTTGAATATCAATAGTCTTATTTAAGATGTCCAATCTTTTTTGATTAATGGCGTAGCCTTTAAGCATATAGTCTTTCAATATAGAAGTGGCCCACTTACGAAAGATAATGCCTTGTTTAGAATTAACGCGATAACCAACGGATATAATTACATCAAGATTGTAATAGTTTGTTTCTACAGTAGATAATCGGTTTGCTCCAGTTCTAGGATCAAAGCGATTTAGTTGAGTTGCGTTTTTTGCAACAGAACTAAATTCATCTAATTCTCCTTCGGAAAATATGTTTTTAATATGTCTTGATATGGTTGATTTATTCTTACTGAATAACTTTGCCATTTGATTTAAAGACAACCATACATTTTCTCTGTCTTTACTTACGTTAACTTCAAGCTCTAATTCATCATTAACAAATTTAATAATCTCATTTTTCATTTCATTTCTCCTGTCTCTACATCTTTATTGACAAGAAAAATAAAAATTCCTGCATTAAGTTTAAAAAAATAAAAAATGTGATGTTTTGTTGAAGATTAAATATTTTAAAAAATATTTGTGAAAAAATAATCAAAATCCCTAAAAAGGACTATAATCAAATTTGTAGAGATACTACTCTACATATGGAGGTATATTTAAATATGATGGGTAGACTTAGAGCGATGAGAGAACCGCTTAAGTATGTACAAGGTAGAGATGCTTTGTATAAGTTTCATGAGGAAATGGGCTATATGGGCAAAAGATGGCTATTTGTTTGTTCAAACAGTGGCTATAAGGCTTGCCATGACAAGATTGAAAAGAGTTTTGATGGATTAGACGACTATCGTCGTTATGAAATCTTTGGTGGTATTTCTTCCAAGGGTGAAATAAAGAAGATGGAAGATATTGTCAAGGAAGATAATATCGATACTGTTGTTGCCATAGGCGGTGGTAGTGCTGTTGATACAGCTAAGGCTACTGCTTACTATACAGGCAAGCATATTGTGATTGTGCCTACTGTTGCAGCAACTGATGCACCATGTACAGGTTTATCAGTAATTTATAATGATGACCATAGTTTTGATAAATATTTATTCTATCCAACTAACCCTGATGCAGTAATGGTGGATACAACAGTTATCGCAAATGCACCAGTTAAGTTTTTAATTGCTGGTATGGGTGATGCCTTAGGTACTTATTTTGAGGGCAGAGCTTCTATTCGTACAGAATCTGCTTCTTTAGAGGGAACAGGTATTACAAGAGCTGGACAAGCTTTAGCTAAATTATGTTATGAAACATTACTAGAATATGGTAAACAAGCAGTTGAGGCATGTAAGGTACATGCAGTTACTCCAGCTTTGGAAAATATAATTGAAGCTAATGTTTATTTATCTGGTGTAGGTGCTGATAATGTAAATTGTGCTGCTGCTCACTCTTTCTATAATGGCGTTACTTCTTTGGATGTAAAACATGCAGACCATGGATGTTGTGTCGCCTTTGGTACCTTAGTACAACTTGTTTTAGAGGGTGCAGGCAAGGATGAATTTAAGACAGTACAAGATTTCTGTTTGGAAGTAGGACTTCCTGTGACACTTGAAGAAATTGGCGTTACTACTCTTGAACAAGTAGAACAAATTGCTAAGAATGCTTGTGTACCAGGGGAAACAATTCATAATTTAGCAGGAGATGTACAACCTATTGAATTATATGATGCAATTTTACAAGCTGATGCCTTAGGCAAGATTGCACTTGGTAAATAAAAAGAATAATAAAACGCTAAGTAATTAGCGTTTTATTATGCCTATTATCTAAATGATTTTACCCAGTTAAGTAAAGAATCACGCCATATATTTTCTCTTACCGTTTTAATCATTTCATCATTAACCGGACCATTGTTGGCCATTTTGGCAAGTATGGCATCTTGTAGTTCTTCATTTGTCATCTCATCATATTGTTTATTTACAAGTGTATAGTCCTTTTTAAGTTCTTGTTTTACTTCTTGTTTTATTTCAAGAACAGGAACATTTAAGGAAACGCCTTGTTTATATAGGATTTCTCCACCCTTATCTAAACATACTTTGATTTGGCCATTTTCAGGCATATATTCTTTATTAGAAAATAGTCCATGATAAGTATCATTGGTATCAAAATAGAATTCATGATAAGTTTCATTATTAATTAAACATACAAATATTTCTTCATCATTTAACTTTCTAGAGTAAGAATAGTATTCATTTTTAAGTTCTATTTGTTTATATTCGCCATAATTAAGTACACTATTATCTTTTCTAAAAAAAGCTAGTTTAGCTATTATTTGACTATAGGGGTTATTATTTAAACAATCTTTATAATCATTAATATTTAAATATGGTCTAATCTCATCATCTGGTCCAAATCGATCTTTATGTCCTTCTATGCCAAATTCGCTTCCATAATAGATAGCTGGAGTACCAGGGAGTGTGAATAACATTATGTGGGCTTGTAAATAGTGTGATTTGTTTTTTAGCTTAGTAGTAATTCTTTCAATATCATGATTATCGGTAAAGTTATATAAATGTGGTAGATTAGCTAATCTATTTTCAGTATGAGCTATTTCAAAGAAATTATGGTCATTAAGTCCTGAATAGATTGCTTTTTCTAGATTAAAGTTAGTTACTGCATGAAGCATACCATCATTTACATAGCCTGTGTATTCGCCAAACATTACTTCACCCATTAAATAGAAGTCTTCTTTTACACTACTTGTATATTCTCTTAAACGATGTAGAAATTCAAAGTCTAAAACGTTGGCTGTATCAAGTCTAAGGCCATCAATTTCAAATTCTTCAACCCAGTATTTAACAACGTCGTTAAAGATATAATTATATACTTCAGGATTTTTAACGTTTAGTTTAACTAGTAAATCATAGCCTCCCCAGTTTTCATAAGATAGGCCATCATTATAAGAATTATTACCATCAAAATTGATGTTATACCAATAACGATACTTGGAATTTTCTCTATTTTCTAAGACATCTTTAAAGGCAAAGAAGTCTCTGCCAGTATGGTTGAATACGGCATCAAGTATTACTTTTATATTATTATCATGACAATACTTTATAAGTTTTTTTAAATCATTATTATCGCCTAATCTATTGTCTACTACTCTATAGTCGCTTGTATCATAACCATGGCTTCCTGATTTAAATAGGGGACCGATATATAAGGCATTAAAGCCCATTTGTTTAATATGGTCAATCCAAGGATATAAGTCATTTATTTTGTGTTCTATTTTTGAATAATTATTATCTTTATCTACTCCTAATAGTCCAATTGGATATATATGATAAAAGATTGCATTGTTATACCATTTCATTATTTTTTACCTCTATATACTATTATAATGGTTTTAGAAAAGGGGAAAAAGTATTAAAATTGTGGTGTGAGGTTAATATGGACAATTTAAATAAATTATTAAAATATTTGATTAATAGTGAGGAAATGGAAAAGATTGCCAAAAGTGCTGATGTTAGTATTGAGGTAGTACAAAGTGCTTGTTTTGATGTATTTGGTAAACTTATTCCAACTGATTTTACAAGAAGTGAAGAGGGTAAAATAGAAAAGAAGGATCTTGCGGCCATTACTAGTAATTTTAATGCTTTACTAAGTAGCAATAATTTGAAGATGCTAGTTGCGCAAATCGCCTTAAAGAATAACATAGATAATGCTAAGTGCGGTGTTGTGGTTAAGGAAATTCTTGTGATTGTAAGGGATAAACTTAAATATATGACGGCTGTTAAAAAAGAGCCTGTAAAACAAGAAGTTAAGCCAGAACCTGTAGAGGAAGAAGTTAAACATGAATCTGTTGATAATGATGTTGAAATCTTTAAGGAAAAGAGAAGATCTCGTTTAATAAAGCAAGAGGAAGTTGAAATTAAGCCTCAAAGTGAAGAGCTTAACAATGAAAAAGAGGCTGATGATGAGTATGAAGAAGATCTTGGTAAGAAGGAGAAGGTTGTTCTTAGCATTGTAGCTGCAGCACTTCTTGCGGTAATCATTGTTATTGTTGTAATACTAATTAAGACACTTAAGGGTTAAAACTTAAGTGTTTTTTTAATAATATAACCAAAATATAACCGACATAATTTATAATAGCTTTGTTAGGTGTCTATCGAACTTTTGTTGATGCCATAGAGAGGGGACTTGCATGTATAAAAAGTTTTTATTAGTACTTTTATCTTTCTTGATGATAGTATCCTCTTCGTTATGCGTTTTTGCGGATGATGATGAAATAGTAAATGCTAATCAAGAAACTGAAAGTCTAGAAGTAGAAAAGGAAACGGGGGGGGCTTTAGATAGTAGCGATATAGACACGTCCCCAATAGATGAAACAGATAATTTAGATGATTCTTATAATTTTGAAGAAGAATCAACTTATGAAAGTTTAAGTGATAGTGATATAGACTACAAGTTTACTGGTGGCTATATTGAAAGTGAGGAGGATTATAATACTCCTGTATATGAGCCAGAATTTGAATTATATACAAATGAAGATTTAACTAGCCATATTCCTGATTTAAGTAAATATCCAGATTCAAGAAACCAAAATCCATATGGAACATGTTGGGCTTTTACTTCTATTGGCTTGGCTGAATTTGATTTGATAAATGATGGCTATACTGATAAGAATATTGATTTAAGCGAATTACAATTAGCTTATTTTACATATAATTTTGTGACTGATCCACTAGGTGGTACAGCTGGTGATACTTCTTCTTATAATAAAACTGAAAATTATGGTTACCTAAATAAAGGTGGCAACTTAATGTATTCTTCAAGAAGACTTATGCAATGGATTAGTCCAACAAGTGAAGAAAGTGTTCCTTATAGTAATGCGGCTAGTACAGTTACTGATGGACTTAATAGCTCTTATGCTTATAACAAAACAAATTACCATTTATCAAATGTTTATTTAATTAATATTGAAGAAAATACAAATGAACTAAAACAACAAATATTACAACATGGTGCTGCTGGTGTGGCATATTATCATGATGAGAATAATTACACAAAGAAAACAGGTGCAGAGTATTATTCTTTTTATGACAAGGGAATAAGCTATACAAATCATGCGGTTATGATTGTTGGTTGGGACGATAATTATTCAGTTGATAATTTTAGTGATGAAAACAAGCCAACTAGTAATGGTGCTTGGCTAATAAGAAATAGCTGGGGAAACTATGTTAATTACTTTTGGATGTCATATGAAACAAGTTCTTTAACAGATACAGCATATATTTTTGATTTTAGTGAGAATGATGGTTTAGATAATAACTATCAACTAGATGGTGGCATTAATGCAGGCTATACTACCGCTACTCATGTTGCGAATGTTTTTGAAGTTAGTGCAAAAGATAATGTAGACTATGAACTATTAACTAATGTATCTTTATCTCTTACACATAGTGCTAATGTAGAATATACGATTGAAATCTATACTGGTTTAACTGATGATTCAAATCCTTTAAGTGGAACAAAACAAGAAAGTGCTACCACAACAGGTAAAACAACTTTTGCGGGCGTTCACACAATAGAACTTGATAATCCTGTTAAATTAAGTCCTGGAACAAAGTTTTCAGTAGTTGTGTCGATAAATGATGGTGCTTATATGGATATTGAGTATGCAGAGTCTGGCGATGCTTACTTAAGTTCTTCTGTAAGTGGTGGCACAAACAAGAGCTTTTATAAAAATTATGCAGGCTATACAGCATATAACGAAAGAAACTTCTGTATTAAAGCCTACACTTCTAATATAAAAGAAAATACTATAACTTATGATGTTAATGTTGAGGGAAATCCAACAAAGATTAGTTCATTAGATGGTGAGGTAACTTTAAAAGAGCCTACAAAGATTGGTTATACTTTCTTAGGTTGGTATGATGGTGATAATAATAAGATTACAACTGTAAGTGCTGGTAAGGATTATAACTTAAATGCAAGGTGGCAAGTTAATACTTATACTATTACCTATAACAATATGGAAGGTGCTAGTAATGTGGGCGCAAATCCAAGTAGTGTAACTTATGAAGATGGCGCTAAGACTTTGGCTAATCCAACCAAAAATGGTTATGAATTTAAAGGCTGGTATGCTGATGGTGAATTTAAAAATAAAGTTAGCGAAATTCCTGCTCATTTAACAAGCAATTATGTTGTCTATGCAAAGTGGGAAAAGATTATTTATACATATACAATCACTTATAATAATGTTGATGGTGCAAGCAATACAAATCCAACTGAAATTAAATCTGATGATTCAGCTAGATTATTAGAAGATGCAAAAAAAGATGGTTATAAATTTGATGGCTGGTATTTAGATGAGTCTTTAACAAACAAGATAACTCAAATACCTGCTAATCCAGATCAAGGTTATGTTTTATATGCTAAGTGGACAAAAATATTTAAGGTAACTTATAAATATGCAGGTGATGAAGAATATGGAACACCTACAAATATTAGTGGTACACTTCCTCAAGATGGCGAATATAGCCAAGGCACAAAAGTAAGTGCTCCTAGCGCTTTAAGTTCAAGTGATAAGAATACTAGTGATGGTACAAGAGGTGCTTGGGGTTTTGCGTGGAGTGTTAGTGAAGACTTTGAAATAAGTGAAGATACTACAATTACTGGTACTTGGACTTTTACACCAGCTGATAAATCTGGTAAGGCTGGCTACTTCTTAGTCGCAAATGATGCGAAGTGGGAAAATGATACATTACCAGATGGTGTCAATGATTCAAGTGATCAAAAATATTATATTAAAAATAAGTTAAGCCAAGGTGATACGTTCACTGTTACTTCTAGTAAGCCAGTGCGTGAAGGATTTGTTTTTGTGGGCTGGTTTGATAAGGAACGTACAGTTGATAAAAACGTAGTAAGCCAAGCGCAAATTCGTTTGGCCGGTAGCGATGTAACTTACGTATACAAGGATAAAGATTATTGCTTAGATGCTTTATGGGCAAAATTAGATGTATCTGGTTATGAAGGCGGTTATGATGGAACTAACCACACCATTAGCGATACGCTTATGATTGATTATGGTAACGATGAATGGAAGGAAAAATATGGTGCATCAGCTTTAAGTAAAATAACTGTTGAAAAAACCGAGTACTCTACAACTTCTGTTAATAATGGTGCGTATAGTGGAACTAAGCCTACATTTAAGGATGTTGGTACATACACTGTTAAGGTAAGAATGCTTGTTAAGGTGGGTGATAATGAAACTACTTTAGAAAAAGAGGCAACTGTTAAGATTAACCCAGTCAAATTAACTATAACTACTGGGTCTAATGAAAGAGCTTATAATGGTGATCCTTTAACGGCTGAAGGTAGTATAAGTGGTTTTGTGAATAATGAAGAGAATATGGTTAACTTTACCGTTACTGGAAAACAAGTTAATGTTGGTCAATCTGTTAATACCTATAATATTGATTGGAATGATGTTAATAAAGCTAACTATACAATCGATGAAAATCTAGGTACTTTAAAGGTTACAGAGGCTTTAGGTTTAACTGTAATAGCTGCCGATGCTAGTAAGGTATATGATGGCACTGGATTATCATCTACAGCTAGTGCTACGATAACTAGTGCTAGTGATGCTAGTCTTGCTTCTTTTGAAGATGATGGAATTATCATTACCTATTCATCACAAAAAGAAGATGGATCTTGGAGTGATGATTCTTTAGATGCTCCTGTTATTTATGATGTACAAACCTTAAATGTAAAAGTTAAGGCTACAAAGGCTAACTATAAAGCAGCTGAAGCAACTTATAAACTAACTATTACGCAAAGACCTGTTATTTTTAAGGGTAAATCGGATAGTAAAACATATACAGGCAATATGCTTAAAGTAGAGGGGTTTGAAACATATAGCAATTCTAGCCCTGGTGGCTTGCTTGAAGGTAGTACAACAAATGTAGTAGCTAGTGCTAGTGGAACAAATGCTGGAACTTATAATGGTACTATTACTCCTTATAATAAGGTTGTAATAAAAGATAAAGATGGTAAGGATGTTTCTAAAAACTATAGTATTACTACATTACCAGGTGAATTAGTGATTAAAAAAGCTAATAATTTGGATTTAAATGTTGAAAACCTTGTAAAAGATTATGATGGAAATACATATTCAAAAAAGGCTACTTCAAATGTTGCTGGTACAACTATTACATACAAGTATGGTGATTTAGCTGAATATACAAGTGTTGCGCCTACTATTACAAATGCTGGTACAATAAGCGTTAGAGCTAAGGCAAGTAATCCAAATTATGAAGATGTTTATAAGGAATATACTTTAACAATAAATCCTAGAAAAGTTACCTTTACTGGTGAAACCGCTACTAAAACTTATACAGGATCTGAAATAGTATTAAATGGCGTTACTGCTTCTAATTTGCTTAGTGGACATACTTACAATGTTAGTGCATCCTCTAAAGGTACTTCTGTTGGCGAATATGCAGGTAGTATTACAGCTAAAGAAAATGTAGTGATTAAAGATGTGGCAGGTAATGTTGTTACAGACAATTATGATATTACAACTATTCCTGGCAAATTAATTATTAGTGCAAGACCAGTAGTTGATATAAATATAAATGCTGGTGATAAAGAAAAAACGTATGATGGTGTCACCCTTTCTCTTGGTGCATCTTCTTCAACAGATGGTGCAATAATTGAATACTCAATTGATAATGGTGCAAGCTTTTCAAGTAAGCTTCCAAGTATTACTGATGTTGGCGAATTAAAGGTTATCGCAAAAGCTAGCAAGGAAGGCTATGAAAGTGCTACTACTACATATACTTTAAAGATTAACCAAAGACCTGTAAGCTTTATAGGTGAAAGTGATAATAAAACATATAATGGTGAAAAGTTTGAACTAACAAAAGTAAGCTTTAGTGGTTTAGTAGATGGCCATACTTATAATGTAAAAGCTTTAGCAAGTGGAATTGATGTTAATACTTACGATGGTACTATTACGGCTAAGGATGATGTAGTGATTTGGGATAAAGATGGTAGAAATGTTACTGGTAATTACATTATTACAACTACTCCTGGTAAATTAACTATTAATCCATTAAATGTTAAAGTTGATATTGTTGGTAAGAGTTTAAGTACTACTTATAGTGGCAAAACACAATCATTAAGTGGCTACAGTGTTACTTATGATAATAGCTTATATAGTGATGAGTATATAGACTATTCTGGTAGCAATGGTGTTTCTGGTGTTAATGCTGGTAAGTATGATTTAATTCTTAATAAAAATGATTTTATTAATAAGAACAATAACTTCATTGTTACATTTAATGTTACCAATGGTCTACTTACAATAAATAAGGCTAAGTTGATTGTTACAACATCAAGTGCTAGTAAAACTTATGATGGTAGTGCTCTAACAGCAGCTGGTGAAATTAAAGGCTTTGTAAATGATGAGAGTGCAACATTTAAGACTACTGGTAGTCAATTAAATGTTGGTTCTAGTAAAAATACTTATCTATTAGATTTTAATGGTGCTAGTGCAAATAAGGATAATTATGAAATAGAAGAACATTTGGGTACTTTAACTATTAATAAGGACACTAAGAGTGAAGATAAGAAGAATGATATTGATGATGTAAAGGTAGTAACTTGTAAAGAGGCTATGGGTTCTTCAGAGTGGACATGGTCTGAAAGTAAGAAGGCTTGTGTCTATAAAGTAAGCAATACTTCTAGTAAGTAATTTAAGAAGCCCCTCTGAATTTTTGAGGGGTTTTATTTTGGCTATTAAAAAAAGACGAATTATCGTCTTGACATTTAAATATATGGCTGCGGTGATAGGGTTCGAACCTATGCATAATGGATTCAGAGTCCACCGCCTTACCGCTTGGCTACACCGCAATTGCTTTAGTATTATACAATTTTTTCAGGTATATTTCACAATAGATAGCATATAATTTGAGTATGGCAAAACTATTAATTGTAGATGATGAAGAGAAGATTAGAGAGATGATTGGCAAGTATGCTTCTTTTGAAGGATACGATGTTACTTTGGCATGTGATGGCAGACAAGCTTTAGAGTTTTTTAAAGAGAATGATTATGATGTAGTAATTCTTGATGTTATGATGCCAGTTATGGATGGCTATGAGACTTTAAAGAGAATGCGTGAGATTAAGGATGTGCATTGTATCTTTTTGACGGCTCTTGGTGAAGAAAATGATCGCATTTATGGTTTTGATGTGGGTGGTGAAGATTATGTTACTAAGCCATTTTCTTTAAAAGAGTTAATGATGCGTATTAAGGTTATCTTAAAGCGTGATAATAAGGATGGAAATCAAATAGTAGTAGATGGTTTGATCATTGATGAGGCTGCTCATAGTGTTAGTGTTGATGGTAAGAATGTTGAATTAGCTAACAAGGAATATGAACTATTATTATTTTTAGTTAAGAATCAAGGTAAGGCTATAACACGTGAAAATATCATTAGTACTATATGGGGTTATAAGTATGATGGGGATGATCGTACTTTGGATACACATATGAAGTTACTTCGTAAGGATATTGGCGATTATGGCAAATATATTACTACGATAAGAGGAGTTGGTTATCGTTTTGAAAAAGTTATCTCTTAGAGTTCAAATATCTTTAATATTATTAGTTTTTATGGGGATAGTATTATCTCTTATCTACTTTTTCCAAACTTCTTTGTTGGACTATTTTTATAAGGAAAATAAAATACAGTACTTACAAAATGTAGCTAGTGATATTTCTAATAATATTCAAGACGATGATATAGTTGATGTTTTAGATAATCTTTCTTTGTCTAATGAGATATGTATTAGAATAGAGGGTTCTTCTTTTGGAGTGTCTAAGTATAAGCAAAGTTCTTCATGTGCTTTAAATAAATTATCTAGTAAGGATATTAGTAATATGATGGAACTTACTAGTGAAAATGGTGGTTCTAAATTATTTGATAATTTTATTTTTAGGACTGATGGTGGTTATAAACAGAATATTTATATTTATGGTAAGACGGTTAATATAGCTGGTGAGACAATGCTTATAATGGTGTCTAGTAATATTGCACCTTTACAAGCTACTGTTCAAACTATTTCTGATCAATTTAAGGTTATCATTTTAATTGTTTGTTTGGCTACTTTAGTATTAGCTTTAGTTATGGCAGCTATTATCGCTAGACCAGTAAAAAGAATTGAAAAAGAAGCAAATAACTTGCCAAGGGGTAAATATAATAAGTTTAATATCAATACGGAGTGTTTAGAATTAGATAATTTAAATAATACGCTTGATAATGCCAATAGGGAGATTTTAAAGGCTGATATAGCACGTAAGGAGCTAATTGGTAATGTTTCGCATGATTTAAGAACACCTCTTACAATGATTGTGGGGTATGGTGAGATGATTAGGGATTTACCTAGTGAAAATAATGAAGAGAATATCAATGTCATCATTGATGAGGCTAAAAGGCTTTCGACTTTGGTCGATGATTTACTTGATGTAAGTAAGATTGAATCTGGTAAGATAGAACTTCATAAAAAGGATGTTAGTCTTAATGATTTACTTAATAGTGTTTATAAACAATATGAACAATTTTGTTTAAGTAAGAATGTTAAGTTTACTTTGAATCTTTGTGATGATGTAACTGTCAATATTGATGAAAATAGAATTAAGCAGGTTCTTTATAATTTCATTAATAATGCGCTTAATTATAATGATTCATTAGATAAGGAAATAGAGCTAGGTAGTTATTTATTGGATAATGGTAAACATCGAGTTTATGTTTATGATAATGGTAGTGGTATTGATCCTAAAAATATTGATAAGATATGGGATCGTTATTATAAGGTTGATAAGGAACATAAAAGGGTCCACCTTGGTAGTGGCATCGGTTTGTCTTTATCAAGAGATATTTTAGAGGCCTCAAATATTGAATATGGTGTTGATTCAAAGCTAGGCGAGTATTCTAAATTTTACTTTGATGTTTGATAGACATCGATGATAAAAGCGAAAGTAATATCTAGATTATCAATATTTTCTAGTTTATTAAAATCCTTTAGACTTGTTTTATGATAATAGGGTGTCATTTTAAATAGGGCAATAGTATCTTGTCTATTTAATGATTTGACATCCTTTATTTTGTATTCCTTAATAATCTTTAAGCCATCAATATGAATATCTTCCACTTGGTTTAGATATGGTTTATCATATACGGCTTGTTTTAGTTCAAATAGATGATAGACATCAGGTTTTACAAGTATAAAATAGCCATCTTTTTTTAACAATCTATTTATTTCTTTGGAAATAGGAGCGAAGATAGTGGTTATCAAATCAATACTATCATCTTTAAAAGGCACATCAAAAATAGTCTTTAGGATATAGGTCGTATCTATATCGTTTTTAGAAGCAATTTTTAAAGCTTCCTTACTTAAATCAATGCCAACTTTATCTTTTACTTTAAAGCTTTTGGTGTAGTAACCTTCACCACAGGCTAAGTCAAGAAGATTTGTAACGTGCATTTGATCTATTATTTCATTTAGTTTATCTTTTAAGAATAAATAGTAGTCTTTATTTAAGAATTCGTTTCTTGCTTGAACCATTTCTTTTTCATCGCCAGTTTTGTTAGAAGACTTATTGCTTAAATTAAGATATCCTTGTTTAGCTATATCATAGTTATGTCTATTTATACATCGATAAGAGTTGTCTATTTTATTTAATTTTTCTTTACAAATTGGGCAAATAATTTCCATGTTTATATTGTAAAACAAAGCCTTGAATCTTGCATATTTAATGTTATAATAAACAAGCGAATAGAAATTACTATTCCTTGTCTAGAAATAGACCGTTAGTCCAAAAGGAGGTTAAAGATGAAACAATATGAGACTATGTATATCATCAAGTCTTCTTTAGATGAAGCAGCTAAGAATGCTTTATGTGAAGAACTACATGGTATTATCACAAATCATGGTGGTAAGATTGACAATGTAGATGACTGGGGTTTACGTGATTTTGCGTACGAAATCGATGGTATGACTAAGGGTTATTATGTAGTAACTACTTATAGTGTTGAAGTTGAAGGTCTTAACGAATTCGAACGTTTATTAGGTATTAACAATAACGTTGTTCGTTCAATGACTATCAATACTGAAGAAAAGGCTGGTAAGTAACCATGATTAACAATGTGGTATTAGTTGGAAGACTTACTAAGGATATTGAACTTAGAAAGACTAGCTCTAATATTTCCACTTGTACATTCACTTTGGCTTGTAATAGAAAATTTTCTAGTAATGCTAATAATGGTCAGCCAACTGCTGATTTTATAAACTGTGTTGCGTGGAGACAATCTGCTGATTTTCTAGCTCAATATGCTAGTAAGGGTGCTATTGTTGGCGTAGAAGGCAGAATTACTACAAGAAACTATGAGGGTCAAAATGGAAAAGTATATGTAACAGAGGTTACATGTGATAGTGTTCAACTTATTGGTGGTAGTAGAAGTGGTGCAAGTAATAATGTTTCTAATAACATTAATACTAATACTAATAGAACTTTTACACCTAGTGTTGAGCCTAGTATGAATGAGAATGTCGATGATGATTTCTCAAATACACCATCACTTGATATTTCTAGTGATGATTTACCATTTTATTAATAGAGAGGAATAAAAGTTATGGCTTTTAGAAAACAAAGAGTCGGTTATAAGAAAGTTTGTTACTTCACTAAGAACAAAATTGAATATATCGATTATAAAGATGTTGAATTATTAAAGAAGTTCATCAGTGCTAATGGCAAGATTACTCCAAGAAGAGTTACTGGTACTAGTGCTAAGTATCAAAGAATGTTGACAACTGCTATTAAGAGAGCTCGTCAAATGGCTTTATTGCCTTACATTGTTGACTAATTAAATTAAACAATATTTAGCCTCCATATAATTGGAGGCTTTTTTAGGAGAAGTTATGAACAAGACAAAGAAACTAACACAGGGGGCTATGCTTATTGCGATAATTGGGGCCCTAATGATAATTGATAGACAGCTATCTTTTATCTTTTCAATCTATATATTACTAATAATTCCCGTGGTTATTGCCATATATGGGGTAATGTATGAGCTAAAGGATGCCATCACTATGAGTGTTTGTTTACTTGTGATTGGTGTTTTATTTGGTACCCTTTCCACTTATATTTATATGCCAATTTCTATTATTGTGGGAATTCTGGTATGCTTAGCAATCAAAAAAGGAATGGATAGAAGAAGAGTTAATATTATCGCTTCTATTACTTATGTAATAGCTGAAGTTTTGGTGGCTTTTGTGATATTTCCTTTATTTGGCGTTAGCGTTTCATCACAACTTGATTCTATGCAAACAGTTTATGATGCAATGGTTAATATGGTTGGAACAAGTGCTATGACCGTTACCTTCAACAATGTTTCTAGTTTATTGGCTGTTGTATTTATTGTGGCAACTATTTTAACTGGTGTCTTAGAAGGCTATTTAACAGGTATTTTAACTACTATCTTACTTAAGAAATTAAAGATTAAGAATATTGGTATCAATAGTCCACTTGATATTAAAATGCCAGTTTATTTAGCATATATTTTAATGTTACTGGTATCTATTTCATTATTTATCCTAAAAATTCCAGGTCTTGAAGAAAAGCATGCGACAATGGTTTATATAATCATGTCTTTATCGGTTGTGGCATCACTTGTTTTGGCATATTATGGATATTTGTTTATAATTATTTATACTAGTATTCGCTTTGGTAAAAAGAATGGCTTATTGGTTTTTCTAGCTTGTGTTCTTTTGTTCCCATTGTCTTATATTATTTTGATTGTGGTAGGCTTCTTATATGGAGCTGGTCCACTTAGAATTTATTTGGAAAAGTTGCTTAAGTTAAAATGAAAAAGAGTAGACAAATCATCATTGGCGTAATATTTGTATATGTAATGTTGGCGATAGCGGTCTTTTTGAGTTTCTATATCTTAGATGATAGAAACTACTTGGCTATTGCGATTTTAGCTATTTCAATTATTGTGTCCATTGCGATTTATTACTACTTTAATATTTATCATAATACGTTAACTAGTGATATCGAAACCAAACTATCGGGTTCTATGATTGATGCCTTAAAGCGTAGTGCAATTGGTATCTTGATGTATGATGAAAACTATGAGATTACTTATCTTTCAAATATGTTTAAGGATAAACATATAGATAAAAATGGTGAGAAAATTTTGGTTTGGTTACCTGAACTTCAAGACTTGCTTGGTGGTAGAGTTGATAAGACGATTGTTATTGTTAATGATGATAAGTATGAAGTTAGTAAAAAGGATGATGATTATATCTTATTCTTTAATGATATTTCCGTTGAGTATGATTTAAAAAAGGCGGCTGAGGACAATGAATATGTTTTTGGTTTAGCTACTTTTGATAACTTTGATGAGTTAAGTATTAATGAAAATGATGTTTCTTTTGTAAATACCAATATTAAAGTTCCTTTGATTGAATACTTTAGAAAGTATGGCATTGTCTATAAGACACTTCGTAATAATTGTATACAGCTTGTATTGAATAAGAAGATTTATAAAAAATTGATTGATGATCGTTTTTCAATTTTAAATAAAGTAAGAAAAGAGGCTAAGAGTGGCGGCATTGATGTAACTCTTTCAATGTCTTTTGCCTATGGCAGTACTAGTTTAAGTGAACTTGATGAGGAGGCTAGCAATCTTCTAGAAATTGCTCAAACAAGAGGCGGTGACCAGGTTGTTGTTAGAGAAATAGGCAAGGATGCAAGCTTCTTTGGTGGTTCTAGTGAAGCTAGAGAACGAGCTAGCAAGGTTAAGGTAAGAGTTGTTGCGAATACTTTAAAGAATATTATTAATGAATCTAGCGAAGTAATTATTGTTGGTCATAAGGATGCTGATAGCGATTGCATTGGTTCGGCTTTAGCTATGTCCTTAATTGTTAGACAACTTGGCAAAAAGGCTTATATTGTAACCAGATCTGGTGGTATTGAGCCAATGATCAAGGATGTCTTAAATGATTATAGTGATGCGCTTGGTGGCCATCATAACTTTATATCTGAGTCAGAGGCGATTAGTTTATTGAATGAAGATACTTTAGTAATTATGGTAGACCATCATTCAAAGAATGTGACAAGTTCACCAAATTTATTAAGTAGTGCCGATAAGATTGTGATAATTGATCATCATAGACGTAGTGCTGATTTAGATTTTGATGCCTTGTTTATGTATATTGAAGCTGGCGCAAGTTCTGCTACGGAAATGGTTGTGGAACTTTTCCCTTATTTTTCAAGAAATATGGAAGTTAGTAAGCAAGAGGCCAACATCATGTATATTGGCCTATTGATTGATACAAATCACTTTAGAAATAGAAGTGATTCTAGAACTTTTGATGTCGCTAAGATGATTAAGCAACTAGGGGCTAATGCCAAAGAGTGTGAAGAGCTTATTGAGGAACCATATAGTTTAAGTAAGAAACGTTATGATTTGATTGCGTGTGCAAAACCTTATACAAGTAATATTCTTATTGCCTATAAGGATGATGATACTTATCCTAGAAGTATTGCTTCCCAAGCTGTTGATAGTATGGTTCAAATTAAGGAAATTAGTGCTGCTTTTGTGGTATGCAAGATAAGCAAGGATGAGGTGGCAATTAGTGCTAGAAGTGATGGCTCTATTAATGTGCAAGTAATTATGGAAAAACTTGGTGGTGGTGGTCATATGACGGCTGCTGGTTTACAAAAGAAAGACATCGCAATTAATGAATTGTATAATAATCTAATAAGTGGAATAGATGAATATTTAGAAAGTGTGAAAGAAGATGAAAGTAATATTATTGAATGATGTAAAAAAAGTTGGTAAAAAAGGTGAAGTAAAAGAGGTTGCGGATGGTTATGCACGTAACTTTTTGATTGCTAGAGGGTTAGCCGTTGTAGCTAGTTCAGGTGCTAATAAAGTATTAGAGAAACAAAATGAGGAAAAGGCTAAATTAGATGAGACTAATAGACAAGAGGCTTTAAAAAATAAGGAAAAGCTTGAGTCTTTAGAACTAGTTTTTAAGGTTAAGGCTAATAATGGTCGTGTATCTGGTTCGGTTTCAACTAAGGAAATTTGTGAGGAATTAAAGAAAAAGGGTATTGAAATTGATAAACATAAAATTATAGATAACGCCCCTGTTACTACTTTAGGTTTTTCGCATGTAAAGGTTGAACTATATAAGGGTGTAATTGGTACTATTAGAGTTAAATTGGTTGAAGAATAATGAATAATATTAAGTCTTTGCCTTGTAGCTTAGAGGCTGAAGAATCGCTTCTAGGTAATATTTTAATTTATGATGATGCTTTAAGAGAGTGTACAGAAGCTGGTATTGTCAGTGATGATTTTTATTTGGAAAGAAATCGTAAAATCTATTCAATCATGTTGATGATGCATGAAAATAGAGAAAATGTTGATACTGTTTCTTTAAGTACGAAATTAAAGGATTTTGATTATTTTGATAAGGTTGGTGGTTTGGACTATCTTTTAAGATTGACTGATTCAACTATCGATAGAGGCTATACCAAAGACTATATTCGTATCATTAAGGACAAGTCTTTACAAAGACAAATCATTAAGGCTGGAGAGGCTATCGCAAGTGATGGCTATGATGGCAAAAATGGCATTGATGAAGTATTAGAGAAGGCTGAAAAAAAGATTCTTGATATTACAAGAAGCCGTGTTGATGGTGATTTTAAATCAGGTAAGGAAGTTTTTGATGCGGCTGTTAGAAAGATTGAACAAATTGAAGAAAGTGGTAATGCGATTACGGGTGTTAGAACTAGATATACTGACTTTGATAAGATGACAGCTGGTCTTCAAAGAAGTGATATGATCTTATTGGCTGCCAGACCCAGTATGGGTAAATCAGCTTTGGCTTTAAATATCGCCTTAAATTCAGCAGCCGTAACACAGGGTGCTTGTGCAATCTTTTCCTTGGAAATGCCTGCTGAGCAATTGGCTAATCGTATGTTATCAGCTAAGGCTAAGGTTGATGGTCAAAAGATTAGAAAGGGTCAATTAAATGAGCTTGAGTGGCAAAAGGTAAGAGAGGCTAATCAAGAACTTAAAAGTGAACTTATTTTCTTTGATGACACACCTGGTTTAAAAGTTTCAGATATGTACGCTAAGTGTCGTAAACTTAAACAAGATTATGGCCTTTATTTAATTATTATCGACTATATTCAACTTATTCAGGCTAGTGGCGGTGGCGAATCTAGACAACAAGAAGTATCAGATATTTCACGTAAGATTAAGGCTATGGCTAGAGAACTTGATGTACCAATTATTGCTTTATCACAATTATCAAGAAGCGTTGAAAAAAGAGATGATAAGCGTCCTATGTTATCAGACCTTAGAGAATCTGGATCTTTGGAACAGGATGCGGATATTGTTTTGTTTATATATAGAGAAGATTATTATAAGAGGGCTGAAGAGCGTAATGAAGAAAGAGAAGATGTTGAGCTAATCATTGCCAAGCACCGTAATGGCCCAATTGGTATGGTTAAGTTAGCTTTTGAGAAAAACATTAATGCTTTCTATTCAATTAGTAATAGTAGTGAACAATGAGAAAAAAAGAGATTATTGGTTTAATTGTTTGTTTTATATTGAGCGTATTCTTTTCATTTGGAATACCTTTTCTTGTTGATACTAATAAGGTTGATGGTGATACATTCAAAACAAGTTCTATCATTGAACAAAATATTATTTCAACAAGTGAAGAAAAATATGCTTACAACAAGCTTTATTACAAGGGTGAACTTGTTGGTGTAGTTAATAATTTAGATTATTTTTATTCTTTGATTAATGAAGAATATGATAAGTATAAGGATCAATTTCCTGATTCCCAATTAGGTTTATCTGAAGAAGTTTATTTAGTATCTGAAGAAGGTTTTTCAAAGTTTGAAGATAAAGATAGGGAACTTGTTGATTATTTAATAGATAATGAATTGCTTGGTGTAAAAGCTAATGCAATTGAGTTTTCTACTAGTAATGGTGTCTATGATGTTATCTATGTAAGTAATATCGAGTACTTTTATAGTGCTAGAGATATGTTTCTTTTAAACTTTGTAGACGAGGATACTTTAAAGGCAATTAGAAACGGGGAAAGTATTAGTGATCCAAGTGATTTTGGTAGTGTTGATGTAGGAGTTAGAATAGTTGAGAATATTTCTTATTCAACCACTTATGCTTCTTTTGATGAGGTCTTTACTAGTGTTTCTGAAGTTTATGATTTTTTATCATATGGTAGAAATAGTGAAAGACAATATTACGAAACTAAGGCTGGCGACACTTTACGTGGTATTGGTTATCAATTCAAGAATATGTCTCCAAGACAGTTAATGTTAATTAACCAAGATCAAATTTTTTCTGAAGATCAAGTATTAAGTGCGGGTATGACTTTAAATGTAACCTATTTCTCAAGTCCTATTACAGTTGAGGTTACAAAAGAAAGACTTGCCCAAGAGATTATTGTGCCAGATTCTCCTCAATATATTAGTGATGCTTCCATTATTAGTGGTACTACCCAAATTGATGTGGCTGAACAAAATGGTCGTGAAAATGTTTTATATGAAGAAACATGGGTTAATGGTGTTTTACAAACAGGTAGTGTTAAAAGTAGTTATGTAGTTTCTCCTTCTATTCAGGGTGTAATTAGAGTTGGAACGGGTAAAAAACCAGATACTGGTACTGGTAACTATGTATGGCCAGTTGATAATCCTATGATTACTTGTGGTTGGGGTTGTTACTATATTGAGGGCATTGGTTCACATATTGGAACAGACTTTGTTAATCAATATGAAAGATATGGAGCTGTTTATGCGGCTGATACAGGCGTTGTTGAAAAGGCTCAATACAATAGTATTGATGGAAATTATGTAGTAATAGACCATCAAAATGGCTATAAGACCCATTATGGTCATATGTCTAGTATTCTTGTGGAAGTTGGTCAAGTTGTTACCAGAGGTGAGCAGATTGGCATTATGGGTATGACTGGTTATGCAACTGGTGTTCATACACATTTCCACTTTATAGTAAATGGTGTTATCACAGATGCTTGTACGATAATGGATTGTACTACGGTACCATGGAGTTAATATGCGAAAGAATGTTTTGATTGTAATCTTATCTTTTCTAGTTATTTGGCTTACTATATTAAGCGTTATTATTAGTGAGAATCTAAAGAAGGTTAATAGTAGTAATTCGATAGTTAATGAATATAGAGTATCGGGATATTCTACGGACTTGTCTGAGGTTGTAGAAAATAGTAAATCAAAGATGGTGGCAATCGAACAAGATGGTAGTTTTTCTAGTGGTTTTATCTATAAAAAAGAAAATGATAATGTATACTTACTAACTTGTTTTCATGGGGTTAGTTCTAGTAATAGTGCAGTTGTCTATTTCAATAATGGACTAAAGGTAAGTGGTAATGTAGTTGGACATGATATCTTTACTGATCTAGCGTTGGTGGAATGTTATTTTCCTTATGAAGTAAAAGAAATGGAACTTGGTGATAGCGACTTACTTAAAAGTGGCGAGTTTACTTTAAGTATTGGCACTAATAGTGATTTAGATTATGATTTTTCTACTTGTTTTGGACTTATAAGTAGTAAGTATCGTGAAGTATCTAATAGTATTACCTTTAATGAAGAGAATTATAATTATGTGCTTGGTACTATTCAACTTTCAGGTAATTTTACAAGTGGTTATTCTGGCGCACCTGTTTTAAATATGAATGGGGAGGCTGTAGGTATTATTACTATGAAAGATGATGATATTACTTTAGCTATAACAATTAATGAGGCTAAGATAGTAGCTGATAATTTATATAATAAACAAGCTATTAATCGTCTTGATTTAGGCGTGAAGGGCAAGTTTATTAAGGATTTAGAAAACTATGAGACAAATAGTTTGAATATTCCTATTGATGTAACAAGTGGTTATTATGTTTCTGAAGTTTCTTTAGTGGGTTTAGCTAATAATATTGGCCTTGTAAAGGGTGATGTAATTAGTGAAATAAATGGTATTAAGATTGATTCTTTTGATGATTTATTAAGTGTTATATATGGTGAATTTGAACAATTAAGTGTTAGTGTAGTAAGAAATAATGAAACGCTAATTTTATCTGGTAATATTTATGATTAAAATACTTTGTGTTGGTAAGGTTAAGGACGAACATCTTTTAGCTTTAATTAATGACTATAAAAAAAGAATAAATAAGTATCATAAGCTAGAGATAGTAGAGGTAAGGGATGAGCCTATCAAAGATGATGAAAGGGAAGTATTGGATATAGAGGCTGATCGTCTTTTAGCTAAGATTGATAAGGATGAGTATGTAATCTTGGTTGATTTACATGGTGAATGTATTGATTCAATTACTTTAGCTAATAAGATTGATAAACTTTTTATTTCTAATTCTAAGCTAACTTTTGTCATTGGCGGTTCTTTAGGCTTTGGCGACAAGATTAGACAAAGAGCTAATTATAAGATTAAGCTATCAGATTTAACTTTCTTGCATCAAATGACAAGATTGATTTTACTTGAACAAATATATCGTAGTTTTAAGATTTTACATCATGAAACTTATCATAAATAGTGGGGGACTTATGAAAAATAGAGAAAGAAAAATATTAGAGTGGATAGAAAATAACTTAGCAACTATCTTTATGGTGGGTTGTATAGTTCTTGGCATTATTATTAGAATTTCCGTAAGAAACTTTGCCAGTGGCGACTTTTATGCTTTTCTAAAGCCTTGGTATATTGAAATAGCGAAAAATGGTCTTTATAAGCAAGTTGGTGATTATAATTTCTTGTATCAATTTGCGATTTGGCTTATGAGCAAGTTTACTTTTATGCCTTGCCTTTTCTCATTTAAAATCTTATCTATTTTATTTGATGTTTTACTAGCTTTAACGGTTTATTTAATCGTTAAAAAACAAGTCGGGGGGGGGCAAGCAATTATTGGTTTTTGCCTAGTTTGGCTTTCACCTTTAGTAATTTTAAATTCAGCAGTATGGGCTCAATGTGATTCTATTTATTCAACATTTGCCTTATTAGCTTTATATATGTTATCTAAAAAGAAATATAAGACTAGTATGTGCTTGCTTGGTGTGGCCTTTGGTTTTAAATTACAAACAGTCTTTATTTTGCCTTTATTTTTGTTTGTTTATTTTACTAGTAAAGATTTTTCGATCACAAACTTTATTCTTATACCAATTAGTATGGTTGTGATTTCTTTTCCTGCTTTATTTTGGAACAGAAGCATTTTTGAAGTATTTTCTACTTATTTAAATCAAAGTAATACATATCAAGTTATTTCTAAAAATTATCCTTCTTTCTGGATGATTTTATGTAAGCAAGAAGATGGAACACCATATAAATTTCTAAAGATCATGACTATTTGTTTAACGGTTTTTATATTGGCTTTATTAATGTATAGGTGGCTTAAAAAGGGCTATAAAGCTAAGGGCAATAATCTTTATATGATGGCTTATATAATTGTTTATACTTGTGTACTGTTTTTGCCAGGCATGCATGAAAGATATGGCTATATGTATGAAATTTTAGCTATTGTATTAGTTTTCTTAAATCCTAAAATGATTCCTATTTGTATAGCTTTGATATGTGTTAGTTTAAATACATATGGTCATTACTTATTTGGTTTAAGTGTAAATATGATGACTTTAGGGTTTATTAATTCTTTTATTTATTTTGTCAGTGTTTATTTGCTTGATAAAGAAATGTCTAGAACTAATAAAGAAATTATTTAATATTATGTTTAAAAATGATTAAATAATACGGTATTTACATAGAAGGTGGAGATGTAGATTATGTTATTTAATTCGTTTTCTTATGCAATATTTTTGCCAATAGTGTTTATCCTATATTGGCTATTGCCGCATAAATATCGTTGGCTACTATTATTTATCGCCAGCTATTATTTCTATATGAGTTGGAATATAAAATATGTAGTACTTATTTTATTTACTACTTTTGTTTCTTACCTTTCAGCAATTCTTGTTGAAAAACAAGATACCAAGAAGAAAAAGAAACTTATTTTAACGGTTACAGCATTATTGTGTTTGGGTGTCTTATTTTTCTTTAAATACTTTAATTTTGTAAGTGAATCAATAGTTAGTGTATTATCGTTATTTTCTATTAAACTTCATCCACTTACTTTAAAGTTATTGCTTCCTGTGGGTATATCATTTTATACATTTCAAACACTTAGTTATGTTATCGATGTTTACAGAGGCGATATAAAGGCGGAAAAACATTTTGGCTATTATGCTACTTTTATAGCTTTCTTCCCTCAACTTGTGGCTGGCCCAATTGAGCGTACTAGTAATCTATTACCGCAAATAAAGGCTAAACATGAATTTGATTATAATAAGGCTACTTATGGTCTTAAATTAATGGCCTGGGGCTTTTTTAAGAAGATGGTAATTGCTGATGGGCTATCTACTTATGTTAGTGCGATATATGATGCACCATTTAAATTTAAAGGCTTTTCGCTTTTATTAGCGACTTTATTTTTCGCTATCCAAATATATTGTGATTTTTCAGGCTACTCCGATATTGCGATTGGTAGTGCAAAACTTTTAGGCATTGATCTTATGACAAACTTTAAAAGTCCCTACTTTTCTCAAAGCATTAAGGAATTTTGGAGTAGATGGCATATTTCATTATCTACTTGGTTTAAAGACTATATCTATATTCCCCTTGGTGGCAATAGAGTTAGCAAATTAAGATGTAGTTTTAATCTAATTGTGACTTTCTTGGCCAGTGGTTTATGGCATGGAGCCAATTGGACTTATGTAATTTGGGGTGGTATTCATGGCCTTGGGCAAGCTATAGAAAACTTATTGCTTCCCAAAGGAAAGCTTAAAAGCAAGGGCTTTATTAAGTTTATCAGAATAGTATTAGTCTTTATTTTTGTTTCTTTTACTTGGATATTCTTTGTATCTAATACACTATCTGATGCAAACTATGTCTTGACCAATTGGTATAAGGGCATTGGTTCTTTATCTAGTTATTTTAGAAATGGTTTTGTCGATATGGGACTTGGTGGAACAAATTTCTTGTTTTTGATTCCTTCATTACTTTTACTTGGTGTATATGATTATTTTTCAATTAATAATGATGTGATATCTTGTGTATCTAATAAAAGTTTGATTGTTAGATGGATAATATATGTCTTGTTTATTGTATGGTTAATCATTTCTTTGCCCTATAGCAATTTAAATGAGTTTATTTACTTTCAATTTTAGGAGGATAGAAAATGAAAAGATTTATTAAAAAAGTTTTATTGTTTATTTTCCTTATTGCGGCTATATTTTCTGGATTAATAGCTTTTGATTATAAGGTTATTGGTAGTCAATATAAATACAGTTATAATGCAGCAATACTTGACAAATTGGCTAGATTAAAGAGTATAAATGAGCCAAAGATTATCTTGGTGGGCAATTCTAATGTGGCCTATGGATTTGATTCAAAAATGATTGAAGAAGAATTTGGTATGCCAGTTGTAAATATGGGCTTGCATGCAGGGCTTGGCAATGTTTTTCATGAGGAAGCGGCTAAGCAAAATATCAATGAAGGTGATATTGTGATTGTATGTCATTCTGATTATTCCGATAGTGATACTATTGGTGATGGGGAGTTAGCTTTATTAACTTATGACTATAATGATGAAGTATTTCCTATTTTTAGAAAGAAGGATTATAAAGATTTAATTAAGGCATATCCTACTTATTTACGTAAATCGTATCTACTTTGGTTAACCCATAGAGGTAATTTAAAAACGGATAATTCATATAGTCGAGAGGCCTTTAATGAATATGGCGATGTTGTATATAAGCCAATAGATAAGCCTATTAGTGGCGATTTCTTCAAGAAGAATCATTCAGCTTTGCCATCTGTTAGTAAAGAGTGTACAGATAGATTAAATCAGTTTAATGAGTATTGTAAGCAAAAGGGTGCTACTTTACTAATAGCAGGCTATCCAATAGAACATGGAGAATATGATACTTATACAAAAGAAGATATCATGAAGTTTCAAGATGATTTAACTGATGCGTTAGACTTTGATGTTATTTCAAACTATACCGATTATATGTTTCCTTATGATTATTTCTATAATGCTATACTGCATCTTAATGAAAAAGGGGCTAAAGCCAGGACTGAGCAACTAATTAAAGATTTGCATAATTGGTATGACAATAAATAAATTTATTTATATTTTTTAGTAAAACAGTAATTATCTTTTCACTTTTTAATTAAGTTTACTATTCAACCCTTGATTTTGCATAACGGGGGGGGGTAAAATTTTTACGTAAGAAAGAGGAGGGACTTAAATGAAAAGATTACTTACGATAATTTTATCTGTTTTTATGTTGTTTTCATCATGTCTAATGGTTGGTGCAGATGGAGCAAGCCTTGAAGCTAGTCAAGCTGAAAATGGCGATTTAGTGATTACTGCTAATGATGAGGATGGTAGAAAATTAATTGAAGCGGTTTATGAAGGCTATAAAAGCGAAGATGTTGATGGTCGCATTGAAGTAAATATCGGTAAATATGAAAATGGTAATGGTTATACCTATTTGTATAATGGTGTGATAAAAAATGTTAATTTGGACGACTATGTACGCTCTTATATAACTAAAGAAGGTGATACATTAAGAGTTGCCAAACAAACATTAATAGACGGCGGATTTGTTGATGGTGAATGGAGTTTATTTGTATGTGGTAATAAAGTGGCTGTAGCAACAACTGTTACAATGGCTGGATTAAATAAGGCTATTCCTAATATTGCAAGTTCATTAACTTTAACAGGTAAAACAGATTCTCCAATTGAAGGCAAATCTACCAAAGTTGATAAAACAAAGTTTGTGCTTGTAGATCAAAATAATAATAAGATTGATACAAATGATTTTGATTTATATTGGGCAGAAGGCTCTGTAATGGCAGATGGAAATACTTGGTATGCAAAAACATTTGATGAAACGTTTGATATTAGTAAAAAGTATTACTTAACATTAGCATATAGTTATGTAAAGAGTACGAATGATGATGCTAGTAGTATAGCATTAAATTATGAACATCAAAATCTAGTCTATAACACAAAAGTTTTTACTAGAGACTACTCAGAAAGACATGCTTATATGAACATAAAAGCAACTGCTTATTTCACTGCTGAATTTGCTGTAGGAAAAGTTGAAGCAAAACAATCTACTACTAATGATTTATCAAAAGAATTTGTAGAAAAAGTTTCTATTAAAAATAGTGCTGCAGAAATTCAAAAATTAGTTGAAGTAACAGAAAAGGAACAAGCTGCAATTGATACTGGTAAAAACCTTGAAGTACAAATGGTTATTGGTAGCCAAAGTAATGTAACAAATGATGATGTTGCTAAGGTTGAAACAACTGTTGCTAATAAGGGATTAACTGCTGGTGCTATTTATGATATTAGTCTTTATAAGAATATCGAGGGTGATGCTGAGGTAACAAAAGTAACTAAGACAAACGTAGAAACAGTAATATCTTTCCCACTTGAAGAAAGACTTGTTAATAACAATTCTAGTATTAATAGAGAATATAAAGTAGTTAGAATTCATGATGGTGAAGAGCCTAAGGTAATTGATGCTACATATGATGCGGCTACTAAGTCTATTACATTTAAGACTGATAAGTTCTCTACTTATGCAATTTGCTATAAGGATAGTAAGGTAGAAACAAAGAAAGATGAATCTACCAGTTCAAACAATACATCTTCTGATAGTAAAGTAGTAACTTGTGAACAAGCTATGAATTCTAAAAACTGGACATGGTCTGAGTCAAAGAAAGCTTGCGTATATAGAGTTAGCAATACTAGTTCAAAATAAGTTTATTTACTTTTGTTGAAAAAGGTATACCAATTCCATAAGATTTAATTAATAAATATATTAATAGTCTTTAATACTAAAACTGAGTAAGAGTTGCCTTTTGATTAGCATATAACATTTATTATTAAACTCTACATAAAAATATAATTATGTGGAGTTTTTTAATAGAAAGAATACTTTAAATAACTGCGATTCCATTACAACAAAAAGTAAATATTACATTTGGGTAAATTATTGTGTCGTTTTGTGGGTAAATTATTGTGTCGTCCTATTTTTATTTATATTTTTTAGTAAAACAGTAATTATCTTTTTACTTTTTAATTAAGTTTACTATTCAACCCTTGATTTTTACATAACGGGGGGGGTAAAATTTTTCTGTAAGAAAGAAGAGGGACTTAAATGAAAAGATTACTTACGATAATTTTATCTGTTTTTATGTTGTTTTCATCATGTCTAATGGTTGGTGCGGATGAAAATCCATCAATTATTAGCGAAATTGAAAATGGAACGATTAATGTTGCGTATGAAGATGATGGAGATATTAAGGTACAAATAGTACCTAATGAAGGATATGTGTATCCATCAAGTTTAGGTCGTACGACTGGATTAGAAAATTATAAGTATGATAGTGGTACTGGCGTAGCAACATTTAATAAGGGGACATTAAACGAAATCCATTTATATGGAAAATGTCGTGGTAGTAGCATTGATGGGTTAAGCCTAAAAGGGTATCAAGATGATAATAAAAATCTAGTAATTGAAGCAACAGGTGATAAATCCGAAGACTTCTTAAATTATTTAGTTGATACACAAAGTAGCGTTATTCATTCATATTGTGGTGCTTTTTGGGGTTTTATTATGAACTGGGAAGATGACATCGCAATTGTTAAAGGAGATGGCAAAGTTACAATTTCAAAAGACAGCCTAGTTAATGGAGGATATGTAAATGGTGACTACGTCTTATATTTTAGTGACTCCAAATATGAAGATTTGGCTTTGAAAGTTAATTTAAATATTGGCGTAGAAGCTCCTAAATCTACTCAAGCTTCAACTATAAAAGTAAGTGGCAAAGTTCAAAATCCATTAGCAGGAGAAAGCACTACTATAAGCAATAACGCTTTATCAATAACTGATCAAGATGGAAATCCTATTCCAGAATATAATTTGGAAACAAGACTTGGATATTCTCTGTCTTGGTGTGAAAAAATAACAGATGCGTATGGACATGTAAACTATATTAAAACAAGTGATAAGGTTTTTGTTGAAGACAAAGAATATTATCTTATGCTTGATTACGTATATGTGTTGAAAGATAAAACCACACCAAATATAGATACACAAAGTAGCAACTTAACACTTGATAACGTAGATAACGGCTTTGGTTTTGCAGGTGCTACTTCTCTTGAGAAAAGAGGTTATCAATATTACATTATGAAGTACACTGCTGGAAAAGTTGAGGTAAAAGAGGCTGTATCTAATGGTGTGTCTCAAGAAATTACAAGTAAGGTAACTATTAAAAATAGTAATAGTCAAATTCAAAATCTAGTTGAAGTGACTGAAGTTGAACAAGCTGCAATTGATACTGGTAAAAACCTTGAAGTACAAATGGTTATTGGTA
>CAVKAO010000019.1:0-46851 GCA_963654705.1 Oscillospiraceae bacterium | reverse complement strand
TATATGAGTACCTTATAAGACCATTCAATCTAATTCCACTAACTTAATGACATTAGACAACGTCTCTTTTTATTAAACGCAAATATCGAATAAGCAATTGATATAATTGTGCTTGTAAACACATTTAATAAAACACTATAAGGAGAGCCACAATGCTTGAAAATAAACTGGGTCTTACAAGTTTCACTGATCTAGCGCATGAAGAGGAACGCATAAGTAAAAGAAAGGCCATAGAACTTTATGACAGTGGTGTTTTGGATACTTTACCTGCAGGAAAATTTTCGACTTTACAAATAATTCATAAGTATCTTTTTGAAGATATTTATGATTTTGCGGGAAAAATTAGAACTGTTAATATCGCAAAGGGTAATTTTCGTTTTGCACCTTTAATGTATTTAACAGCTGCACTTGAAAGTATTGAAGAGTTGCCTCAATCTAATTTCGATGAGATTATTGAAAAATATGTGGAAATGAATGTAGCCCATCCATTTCGCGAAGGCAATGGCAGAAGTACGCGTATTTGGCTTGACCATATCTTAAAAAAGGAAATAGGCATGGTGGTTGATTGGAGTATGGTAGATAAAGAAGACTATTTGTTGGCGATAGAAAGAAGTCCAATCAAAGATATAGAAATTAAAACATTATTAAAGAGTGCATTGACTGAAAAGATTGACAGCCGTGAAGTTTTTACGAAAGGAATTGACCATAGTTATTATTATGAGGGTTATACAAACTTTAAAAGTGCTGATTTAGTGTAGTCTTGATATGAAGGATTGTTTTTAGCGTATAATGTTTACATGAAATATACATTAGATGACAAGATACTTAAAATTGAAATAAGTTCGCTTTTTAATGAGCGAATTCAAGATTTTTTTGATGAATTTGTTCCTTCAAAGAAGATACAACATTTACTAATTCAAAATAAATGGATTAAATTAGATGGTAATCCATGTAAAAGAGAAGATTTTATTGTAGGTGTAAATTTAGAAATTAATTTATATCCAGAAAATTATCATTATGAAACATGCAAACACGACTTAGATGTTGTTTATGAGGATGAGATTATTTTGGTAGTTAATAAGCCAAAGGATGTTTTGGTACATAGTGATGGTAATGAAGAGGATACTTTAACTAAGTGGGTTGAAGGTTATTATGTTGATAGACCTTATATTAGTGCACTTCCAATTCATCGTTTGGATAAGGAAACTAGTGGTTTGGTGGTTTTTTCTAAATCAATCATATTTCAGCCTTTACTTGATAAATTATTGGCTGAAAAGCAAATTAGAAGATATTATCTAGCTTTTGTAAGGGGCAAGATGGAGAAGGATGCAAGTATCAATATTAATAAGCCTATTGGTAAAGACCGCCATAATAGTAACAAGCGTGTAATTTTTAAGGGTGGTCAAAACGCTCTTACTAAGGTACGTAGCTTGGGCTTTAATAAGAAAGATAATTATTCTGTGCTTAGATGCACATTAGATACAGGCAGAACCCATCAAATCAGAGTTCATTTAGCTAGTGAAGGTTATCCTATTTTGAATGATTCTTTATATGGTGAAGCATCTAGCCTTTGTATTAGAATGGGTCTTATGGCTGATGAATTAGAGTTCTATCATCCTTTAAAGCAAGAGATGATGAATGTTGATTGTGAGCTTCCTAATGATTTAAGCAAATTATATTTCGGGGTTTTAAAATGAATAAAACTAATGCAATGCGTCTTTTAGATAAGGGCAAAATTAAATATGAAGTATTAGAATATGATATTCCTAAAGAGGATTTTTCGGGTGCTAAAGTAAGTGAATATTTAGGACAAGATCCAAAGATGTGTTATAAGACTCTTGCTTGTAAGCATGAACATGACCTCTATGTTTTCGTTATTCCCGTATTAAGTGAACTTGATTTAAAAAAGGCGGCTAAGGAAATTGGTGTTAAAAGCCTAGAGATGGTTCATGTAAAGGACTTACTAAAAGAAGTAGGCTATCAAAGAGGTAGCGTTTCACCTATTGGGGCCAAGAAAAATAAGGGTGTTTTCTTTGATAAAGAAGTTAATAATCATGATGAAATTGAACTTTCTGGTGGTGCTTTTGGTATAAGCTTGAAAGTTAATAAAGCTGAAATTATTAGTTTCTTGAATGCTTCTGTTAAGGATTTGTGCAATGAAATATGATGCCATTGTTGTAGCTGGAGGAGTTGGCAAGCGTGCTAATTTAGGCTTTAATAAAGTTCTTTTTAAGATGAAAAATGAAAAGAGCGTCTTAGAGAATGCTTGTAGTAGATTTATTGAAGATAAAGATTGTGAAAAGGTTATTGTTGTAACAAATGAAGACATACGTTTTGGTGATGACAAAGTAGTCTTTGTATCTGGCGGTAAGGAAAGATATGATTCAGTTTTAAATGGTCTAAAGGAAGTTTTTAGCCCCTATGTTTTGATTCATGATGGGGCTAGACCTTTTTTGGATAAAGAGGATTTAGATAATTTAAAGGATAATGTGATTAAGTATGATAGTGCTATTTTAGCTAAAAAGGCGGTTGATACTATAAAGTATGTTGAAAACGAATTTATTGATAGAACAATTGATCGTCGCTTTATTTATTATGCTTTAACACCACAAGCTTTTAAGAGTGTCGATTTAAAAAAAGCCTATGAAAATACTAAGCTCGATGGTATCACTGATGATGCCTCAATTATGGAAAAGTGTGGTTATAAGATTAAGATAGTAGAGGCTAAGCACAATAATCAAAAGCTTACTAATAAAGATGATTTTTTAAATATATGATAAAAGAAGTGATTGTAGTAGAGGGTAAAAATGATACTCTAAACCTAAAGAAGTATTTTGATGTCGAAACTATTGAGACTCATGGCTTGGGTTTAAGTAAGGAAACATTAGAGTACATCAAACAGGTGAATACAAAAAAAGGCGTTATCCTGTTTTTAGATCCAGATACGCCAGGAGAAAAGATTAGAAAGCGTATCAATGATTATATTCCGGGTTTAAAAAATGCTTTTATATTAAAAGAGGATGCGAAAACTAGTAAAAAAGTTGGTGTAGAACATGCAGGATATAAGGCATTAAATGAGGCTTTATCACATTTAGTTACATATAGTGATGTAAAACCTTCTTTAACAGTAAATGATATGTATGAGCTTTCTTTAGTTGGAAACGATAATAGTGAAAGACTTCGTGATATTATTTCAAGGAAGTATCATATTGGTAAGTGCAATGGTAAGACAATGCTTAAAAGGCTTAATTTATTGGGTGTAACAAGGGAAGAATTGAATGATTTCAAATATTAATTATGTAAAACAAACATTGGGTGATTTAAGGGCTAAGAAGAAATTCGGTCAGAATTTTTTAATTGATTCTAATATTGTTGATAATATTGCCAAAAATGCCTGTGACCAAAATTGTTTAACAATAGAAATCGGTCCAGGCTTGGGTGCGCTTAGTGAAATGTTGCTTAAGTATTCTAAGGCTGTGGATGCCTATGAGATTGATAAAGATATGTATGAAATATTGCTTAAAAGTATAAAAGATGAGCGTTTCAATGTTTATCTTGAGGATTTTTTAGATACCGATTTAAGTAAGTACAAGGGACAAGAACTTAGAATTTGTTCTAATTTGCCCTATTATGTTACAACACCTATTTTATTTAAGTTATTTAATTCTAATCTAAACATATCTAAGATTACCGTAATGGTTCAAAAAGAAGTATGTGATCGTTTTAAGGCTAAAGTGGGTAGTGAAGACTATAATGCCTTAAGTATTATTGTTCAATATTTATATGATGTTAAACAAGAGATGACAGTTTCTAAAAATGTTTTTTATCCAAGCCCTAAGGTTGATAGTGCAGTTGTTTCTTTTACGCCTAAATTTGAGCGTAATTTTGAATATGAAAAGGGACTGTTTACTTTTATTGAAAACTGTTTTGTCAATAGAAGAAAGACTTTACATAATAATTTAAAGAATTTCTTGGATAATGAAACAATTGATAGAATATATACAAGGTTGAACTTTAGTGACAATGTTCGCTCACAAGAATTGTCTCTTGATACTTTTATTAAGATGTATGAGGTTTTAAATGAAAATTAGAGCTTATAGTAAGATTAATTTGGCACTTGATGTCATTGGTAAAAGAGAAGATGGCTATCATGAACTTAGAATGATTATGGTACCTCTTGATTTTTATGATGACATTGATATTGTTTATAGTGATCATATGGAATACGCTTGTAATCGCCCTTATATTCGTTTTGATGAAAACAATACTTTAGTTAAGGCTTTTGATTTAATGAAAAGCGAATTTAATATTAGTGATAACTTTAGTGTTTATTTAAATAAACTCATTCCAACCCAAGCTGGTTTGGCTGGTGGTTCTACCGATGGGGCAAGTATTATTTCTTTTTTTAATCGAAAATATAATTTACAGTTATCTGATGAAAAGATCAAGGAACTATGTTTAAAAATCGGTGCTGATGTTTTATTTAACTATTATAGTAAGCCTGCTTTAGTTGAGGGCCTTGGTGATAAATTAACTTTTATTGATATTAAGGATACCTATTATGTTTTATTAGTTAAGCCTAAAAGAGGTGTTTCAACTAAGGAATGTTATAAACAATTAGATATCAATAATTGTGTTCATCCCGATGTCAATTTAATACTAGAACTATTAAAGGATGGTGGGGATATTAAACCATATCTTAAAAATAGTTTAGAAAAGCCAGCTATTGAATTATGCAAGGGAATTGGTAAAGCCAAAAGGGATTTAAGTAATGCAGGAGCTGATTTTACAATGGTGACTGGCAGTGGTTCTACCGTTTATACTTTGGATAAGGATATAAATAAAATAAGGAGTATTCAAAATAAACTAGTTAATCGAGGTTATTTTGTAAGATGTACAAAAATTTTGAATGTATAATGTTTCTATGCGAAAAAGAAATATTAAAACATTAGCTACTTTAGCTATCTTAATAAGCTTAAATATTGTCTTGTCACGTTTTGTTTCCATAAAGGCCTTAAACTTTAAAATTAGCTTTACTTTTTTAACAATTGTATTAGCTAGTTATTTTTATGGTTATTTTGGGGGAATTACGGTGGCTTTTTTTGGGGATTTAGTTGGTGCTTTACTTTTTCCTGTTGGGCCCTATAATCCCTTATTGAGTCTTAGTGCTATATTGAGTGGTATAACTTATGCTTTCTTTTTTAAGAAGGATATGAATAATAAAAGTATTGTATTAGCGTGTTTGATTAATCGTTTTTTTGTAAGTTTAATTGTTAATACAACAATTATTTCCTTTATGTATAACTTATCTTTTAAGGCTACTTTTATTACACGTTTATATTCTTCTTTGATTATGTTTGTAGTAGAACTTATTGTGCTATTTTTTATTAGAAAGTATGTTGATCGTATTAAAGTATGGATAAGGTAGAAGCTGTTAGTTTTATAGAGGATGTAGATCATGATGAAAAAAGCCGTTTTGATGAATTAATGGCTTATTTTAATAATGACCAAGATGATTTAAAGATAATTCATGTAGCTGGTAGTAATGGCAAAGGTTCAACTTGTGCTATGTTATCTAGTATATTAAAGCAGGCTGGATATAAGGTAGGAACTTATATTTCACCTCATTTGATTGAATATAATGAGCGTTTTTTAATTAATGGAAATTGTATAAGCGATGTTGATTTTATTGATTTAGCTTATAAAGTAAGTGAAGCTTGTAAGGCATTAAACTATAAGCCTAAGTTTTTTGAAAAGCTTACTTGTATGGCTTTTCTATATTTTGATAAATGTAATTGTGATTATGTTGTTCTTGAGGTAGGTCTTGGTGGTAGGAAGGATGCGACTAATATTATTAAGAAGTCTCTTCTTTCAATTATCATGAATATTGGCTTAGAACATACAGCAATTTTGGGTGATACAATTGAAAAAATCGCTTATGAGAAAGGTGGCATCATTAAGGAAAATGGTGATGTCTTATCTTATGATTTAAAAGATGTTTTGGATGTTTATCAAAAGATATGTTTAGATAAAAAGGCTAATCTATATGTGTCTGATTTTAGTTTAATAAAGATATATCAAGATAGCTTTGATTATAAAGAGTATAAGGATATTCATTTAGCTTTAAAGGGTAATTATCAAATATATAATTGCGCTGTTGTTTTAGATGCTGTAAGTATATTAAATAAAAAGGGTTTAAACATTGATTTAAAGGCTATTAAAGATGGTTTAAATAATGTTAGATGGGATGCTAGAATGATGGTTTTAAATGATAAGCCCTTATTTATCTTGGATGGTGCTCATAATGGCCAATGTGCAAAAGCTTTAACATCTAGTTTAAAACATATTACAAGTAAGCCAATTACTTTTATTATTGGTATTTTAAATGATAAGGACTATAAGGAAATCATTGAGTGTTTGGCCCCTTTGGCTAGCGAATTTGTTTGTGTTTCGCCTAATACTTATAGGGCGATTGATTGTGTTACTTTAGAAAAAACAATTGAATCTATGGGCTATAAAGCTAGAAGCTTTAATAAACTTAGTGAAGCCATGCGATACGCCTTAAGTAATGATGTTGTGGTGGCTTGTGGTTCGCTTTATTTAAGTGGCGAAATCATTAGTACTTATAAAAAATATTTAAGAAAACAATGCAAGGATAAGATTAATAGCTTAAATGATATTGAAGTAAAATCATTATCTAGGAAGATTGTTGATAATATTAGAAATAGTGATGTTTATAAAAATAGTAAGAATATCATGATTTATAAGGCTAAGGGTAATGAGGTTGACCTAAGCGAGTTAACATATGATGATAAGACTTTTTCTTATCCAGTGTGTAAACAAAACAATAGTATGATGGCTATGATTCCCTTAAATAATGAATTTGTCTTAAATGAATATGGGATATTAGAACCTGGTTTAAATAGCGTTGAGATGAAGGAAATTGACATGATTATTTGTCCACTAAGTGCTTTTGATGAAAATTTAAAGCGTATTGGTAAGGGCAAGGGCTATTATGATCGTTTTTTGGCTGATAAAAATTCTATAATAGCAGGTGTAGCCTATAGCTTTTTACAAGTATATAGGGTACCAGATACTTGTTTTGACAAAAGTCTAGATATTATATATTGTGAAGATAAGGTAATTAAGGGTGGAGTATGAAAATTATTATTGTCGGAGGCGGCAAGGTTGGTAAGACCATTGCTAAGGAATTGGCTAAGGAGAAACATGATATTGTTCTTATAGATCATCATCAAGATGTAGTGGAAAATCTTTCTAATTCAATTGATGTTT
This sequence comes from Oscillospiraceae bacterium, assembly GCA_963654705.1. Taxonomy (GTDB): domain Bacteria; phylum Bacillota_I; class Bacilli_A; order Erysipelotrichales; family Erysipelotrichaceae; genus Colivicinus. The sequence goes on along the minus strand of CAVKAO010000019.1, from coordinate 39,558 downwards.
TAGGTGTAGCGGGAAATGGCGCTAGTATGAATATCTTAATGGAAGCTGGTGTTGATGATGCGGATGTTTTAATTGCAGTAACCAATGCAGATGAAATTAATATGTTGTGTTGTCTTTTTGCGAAAAAGGCAAACAAAGACTTAAAGACGATTGCTAGAGTTAGAAATCCTATTTATACCAATGAAATTAGTTATATCAAGGATGAACTTGGCTTAAGTATGACTATTAATCCGGAGATGATAACTGCAAGAGAGATTTCCCGTCTTATAAGATGGCCTAGTGCCTTAAAGGTCGATTCTTTTGTAAGAGGCAAGGTTGAACTTATTAGTTTTGCGGTAAATGATAATGAGAATATCGTTAATAAGACAATTGCTCATATAAAGAAAGAACATGATGGAGCAGTCTTGTTTGTAGGTATTGAAAGAAATAATGAGGCTATTATTCCAAATGGTGATACAGTGATTTTAAAAGGCGATAAGGTTTCGGTTTGTGGTACGCCAATTGAAACTAGTAATTTCTTAGAAGAAATCGGCATTTATCAATCACCGATTAAAAATTGTTTGATAGTTGGTGGTAGTTCTACAGCCTATTATTTAACGCAAATCTTACAAAAATCCAATATTGATGTGGTAATTATGGACATGGATAGTAAGCGTTGTGAATTTTTGGCAGAGAATTTACCTGATGCCAGCATCATTAATAGTTGTGCTAGTGATGACAATGTCTTGATTGAAGAGGGTTTACCAGAATGTGATTCTTTCTGCAGCTTAACAGGCTTAGATGAAGAAAATGTTTTACTTTCTTTATATGCTAAGACAATTAGTAAGGCTAAGATTATCACCAAAGTAAATCATATTAGCTATGATGGTGTTTTAAATAATTTGGATGTGGGTGCTGTTGTATCGCCTAAAAACATTACAGCCAATAATATAATTGCTTATATTAGGGGCCTTAGTAATTCTGGTGAGAATGAAGTTGAGACGATGCATCGTATCTTGAATAATAAGGCTGAGGCTTTAACTTTTATGATTAAGGAAAAAACAAGGTCAGTCGGTAAGACACTAGAAGAGCTTAAACTTAAGAATAATTTAATTGTTTGTGTTATTGTTCGTAATGAAAAGATTATTGTTCCAAGTGGCAAGACAACTTTAGAAATTGGTGATAATGTACTTGTGGTAACAACCCATCAAGGTTTAAATACGATAGAGGATATTGTGGCTTAATATGAATAAGGCGTATGTTCGTTATGTATTGTCTTTGTGTCTAGGCATTGAGGCCATCTTTTTAATCGTTACTAGTTTAATGGGCATCATCTTTAAGCAGATGGATGCCTTTTTGGTGTATTTTCTAACAGGTGTGGTTGCAGGTATTCTTGCGCTAATCTCTATTCGCCATAAGCCTAAAACAACTATCTTTTTTGCTAGAGAAGGTTTTATGGTGGTAGCCTTATCTTGGGTGGTACTATCAGTTGTGGGGGCTATTCCTTTATATGTTTTAGATGAGGTGCCTACCTTTATTGATGCCTTGTTTGAGATTGTATCAGGCTTTACTACAACCGGTGCCACAATTATGAATGATGTTGAAAGTCTATCTAGGGCAACGATCTTTTGGCGTGCCTTTACCCATTGGATTGGTGGCATGGGCATGTTGGTATTTGCTTTGGCAGTACTTCCAGGTGCTGAAGGTAGAGCTATTTATATAATGCGTGCTGAATCTCCTGGACCTTCAGTTGGTAAACTTGTATCTAAATTATCTACCACAGCTAGAATACTATATAAAATCTATACTGTTATGACTATTGTTCAAGTTGGCTGTCTTTTACTTTGTAAGATGAGTTTATTTGATTCAATTACACTATCAATGGCGACAGCTGGTACTGGTGGTTTTGGTATCTTGAATGATTCTTTTGTTTCTTATTCAAGTTCAGTGCAGATTGTTACTACCATCTTTATGATTTTATTTGGTGTTAACTTTAACGTTTATTACTTCCTTTCAATGAGAGATTTTAAGTCAGCATTAAGATGTGAAGAAATGCATTGGTATTTTGCGATTGTCTTTGTATCGGCTATTTTGATTGCGTTAAATATTTATCCAATATATGGTAATCTCTTTACGACATTAAAACATTCTTTTTTCCAGGTTGGAGCGGTTATTACCACCACTGGTTATGCTTCATATGACTTTAATACTTGGCCAGAATTTTCTAAGACCATCCTATTAACTTTGATGTTTATTGGTGCTTGTGCAGGAAGTACAGGTGGTGGTATTAAGGTCAGTAGAGTTGTTATCTTAGCTAAAGACTTTAAGAATTCTTTAAGAAAGTATATCTTTCCAAGAGAAGTTAAGAATATTCGTTTTGAAAATAAGCGTGTTGATAATGAATTAGTTAATTCAATTAGATCTTATATTTCGATTTATTTTCTTATTTTCTTTGTTTCATTAATCTTGTTAAGCTTAAATAATCTGGATTTTGAAACTAATTTCTCTGCTCTTGCCTCATGTTTTAACAATATTGGCCCAGCCTTTTCTTTAGCTGGTCCTATGAGTAACTATAATTGTTTTAATTGGTTTTCTAAGATTGTTTTAATTATTGATATGTTGGCAGGTAGATTAGAACTTATTCCAATGTTGGTTCTTATTTCACCAATTCTTTATTACAAACATAAAAAAATAAGGACTATTGAAGATGAATAGGGTATTACTTGTACCTAATCCTAAGCTTAATGACTATCAAGGTGCTGTTGAAGATGTTTTAAAGGTACTAGCTGGCTTAGATGTAAAAGTCTTTAATAGAGGATTGGATAATGAAGACGACTATCAATTATTGGATGAATGCTTAAAGGATAGAGATATTTTAATTACTTTAGGTGGCGATGGTAGTATGCTTAAGGTGGCATCAAGTGTTTATCATCATGATATAGCTATGCTTGGGATTAATTATGGTGGTATTGGTTATTTAACAAGCCTAAAGAAGAGCGAATTAGCTAAGTTATCTAATTTAAAAAATGATGACTATTTTATTGAAGAAAAGGGTATGTTGTCAGTTAGTGTTGATAGTAAGGATTATAAACGTGTAGCTTTAAATGATGTGGTTATACTTAAGGCTAATATCAATATTCCTATTAAGCTCTATGTCAATGAATCAAAGACTTATTTTGCGGATGGTTTGATTATTGCTTCGGCGGTGGGTTCTAGTGCTTATTCTTATTCGGCTGGTTCACCTATTATTAAAGAAGGACAAATAATTTTAACGCCTATTTGCCCTGTTGGCAGAAGTAGTTCTTATACTATTTTTGATGATGATGTTTCTTTTTCAATTAGGTCAATAAGAGATAATCGTGATAAGGCTTTTTTATCTGTTGATGGTTCAGATTCAATTGAAATAGATAAGGATGATTTAATTGTTGTAAAGAAGGCTGTTCATAAACTAAAGATTGTGAGATTTAAGAATGATTGAAAGATTTGAGATTAATATTGAGTGCCTAAGGGATGAAAAACGTTATTTGACGATTTATTTGCCAGATGAGGATGATTTATATCCGGTTTTGTATATGATGGATGGCCAAAATCTTTTCTTTGATGAGGATGCAACCTATGGTAAATCATGGGGCTTATATGATTATTTAGTGGAAAATAAGGTTCCTTTAATTGTGGTGGGCATTGATTCTAGCAGAGGCCAGCATAATGAAAGATTATGTGAGTATTCACCTTATGACTACGATGATTTTAAATTTGGTTTTATAAAGGGACAGGGTCAAACTTTTATAAAGTGGCTTATTAATGATTTAAAGCCTTTTATTGATGAAAATTATCCCACATTAAGTGGTAGAGAAAACACTTATATTGCTGGATCTAGTATGGGTGGTTTAATTTCCTATTATGCTTTATTAAAACATAATGATGTGTTTAAGGGGGCTGCTTGTTTATCGCCTTCTCTTTGGGTGGATAATGATAAGCTAGTTAAACTTGCAAAGTCGGCTAAACTTAATCATGATACAATTATGTATCTAGATTATGGTTCTTTAGAGGCTGGTAAAAATAAGTTTGCCAAAAGGGCTTGTGCTAGTTTCTGGAATTGTGTAGATGTCTTAAAAACTAAGCCGCTAAATCTAAATGTAAGAGTCTTACAGGGTAGTGGTCATAATGAAGCAAGTTGGGAAAAACAGGTGCCTGTTTTTATAAATTTATTATTAAAGGGGGATTAAGATAATGAAGAATTTTGTTTTTATTTCACCAAACTTTCCAAGCAATTATTACTTTTTCTGCAAGGAATTAGCTAATAATGGTTTAAGGGTATTGGGCATTGGGGATTGTCCATATGATGACTTAAACTATGAGCTTAAAAATAGTTTGTTTGAATATTATAAGGTTGATTCTTTAGAGAATTATGATTCAGTATTTAGGGCAGTAGCCTTCTTTTCATTTAAGTATGGCAAGATTGATTATCTAGAGTCTAATAATGAATATTGGCTTGAAAGGGACGCAAAGCTTCGTGATGACTTTAATATTAATACAAGCTTTCATAGTAGTGATATGGAATGTGTTAAGTTTAAGTCTAAGATGAAGGAAAAATATAAATTGGCTAATGTGCCAGTGGCAAGATATTATCTTGTTGAAAACATGGATGGTTGTAAAAACTTTATTAAGGAAGTAGGCTATCCTGTTATTGCCAAGCCTGATAATGGTGTAGGGGCTGAAGGAACTTATAAGATTAATAATGAAGATGATTTAAAGCATTTTATGGGCACTAAGCCTGATTGTTTATATATCATGGAAGAATTTATTGATGGCACAATTGTTTCTTATGATGCGATTGTAGATAGTAATGGTAATCCTCTTTTTGAGACTGGTAATGTAACACCTGTTTCTTTACTTGAGGTAGTTAATACACTTGGTGATTCAGCTTTTTATATTCGTAAGGAATTACCTGATAATTTAAGACAAACAGGTCGTAAGACTTTGAAGGCTTTTAATGTAAGAAGTCGTTTTGTACATTTTGAGTTTTTCTGTTTAAAGTGTGATCAACATATTGGTAAAAAGGGTGATATTGTAGCTTTGGAAGTTAATATGCGTCCAAGTGGTGGCATATCTCCAACAATGATGAACTATGCCAATGGGGTAAATGTTTATAAGATTTGGGCCGATATGATCGCTTTTGATAAGCTAAGTGTTGAATATCATAATGAGCATCGTTATTGTGCTTTTGTTGGTAGAAGAGATGGCTTAAAGCATAAGATGTCAACAGAAGCAATTCATAAAAAATATGGTGATAAATTAGTCATGGAAGGCAGAGTTGAAGAAGCTCTTTCTGGGGCTATGGGCAACTTTATGTATGTTGCATGTTTAAATAGCGAGAAAGAGCTTAATACCTACTATAAGGATTTACTTAAGTTAGCCTAATAGATAAGGTAGGAAATATCTTATCTGTTTAAACCACCAGTCCCAATCATGGGCAACATCCCCTCCCCAATAATCAAACCAAGCATTAATTCCTAGATTTTGGAAAAGGTATTGCATATACTGGTATGTTGGAAGGCCTTGTTGTTCCCATGCACCTTGGCCGATACAGAAGATTATCTTTTTTTGATTATATAAATCGATATATGGATGATCTTTACTCATATTAGCCATAAAACGTTCTGGAGCATTATTATATAGATTGTCGTCGCTATAATCGCCAAAGAAATAGCTAGCATCTAATACACCAGATAAGGCTAACATGCCGTTGAATAAATCGGGTCTTCTTAAAAAACAAATAGTTGCATGATTGGCACCCATAGAACAGCCAAAGGTTATTGGTAGTTTCTTGCAGGGTGCTTTTTCTTTGATATAAGGAACTAGTTCGTTAGTTATGAAGTTAAAATATTGTTCTTGTCTAGCACTAGCCCAACTTTTCTTTCCCTTACTAGACCAACTTTCTTCATCAATTGAGTCAACAACAAAGACTTGAATTTGTTCACTGTCTATATAGTCAGAAATTCTATCAATAAGACCAAAACTTTCATAGTTATCGGCTTTTGAATCTTGTGTTGGGAAAGCTAAAATAGGTTGTCCATTTGTGCCATAAATGTTGATACGCATATCTTTATTTAAGATATTAGAATAATACAAGATACTTTCAATATACATAATTTCCTCCTTTGGCGCGCTTAGTAGGGATCGAACCTACAACCTTTTGAATCGGAATCAAATGCTCTATCCATTGAGCTATAAGCGCAATTATTTATTACTAGAACCAAGTCCACCCGTTCTTATATCTGTAACTTCTTGTTCATCAACTGTATAAAATTTGGTAAAGATGCCTTGAACAAAACGGTCACCCTTTTTTAGATTGAGAGTTATATCACCCATATTAACTAAGGCAATTATAATGTGTCCTTGATTTAAAGCGTTATAATAGTCAGCATCGATAATACCTACAGTATTGGCAAGCATCATTTGATATTTAAAGCCAAGTGATGATCTTGGATATATTGATAAAACATATCCTTGTTCCATGTAGCATCTTATTCCTGTTGGAATCTTGACCAGTTCTTTTGGCTTAATTTCAATATCAAAGGGACATACAAAATCATATCCTGCTGAGCCTGATGTAGCTCTTTTTGGAATACTTATATACTTGTAGTTATCAGTGTCGATACCTAATATTTGTGTACAATCTTGCTTAAATTGTTGTGCCGTTACTTTTTCAAATTTGCCGATATTCATAACGATATTATAAATAATTAAAAAAATTTTTAAAATAGACTTGTCAAACTCTTAAAAATTATGTTATATTAAATAAGCGCTAAATAGGCCAAATATTTAGTGAATTGAAGAAGTACTCAAGAGGCCGAAGAGGAGGCCCTGCTAAGGCCTTAGGTCGGGTTTCCGGCGCGAGGGTTCAAATCCCTCCTTCTTCGCCAATAAAATGTGCAGATGTAGTTCAATGGTAGAACGCGACCTTGCCAAGGTCGACACGAGGGTTCGATTCCCTTCATCTGCTCCAGATGGTCACGTGGTGTAGCGGTTAACATGCCTCCCTGTCACGGAGGAGATCGTGGGTTCGATTCCCATCGTGACCGCCATTTGTAAAATTAGAGCTCATGTAGCTCTTTTTTTATGTTTATCGTTTTGTGATATGATGGATGAGGAAATATTTGGAGGTATTATGGCTAACGCTTGGAAAAAATATACTGGTAATAAGATTAAGCCAGTGATGGATTTTAATGCAGATTATATTGATTTTATGTCTGTTTCTAAAACAGAAAGAGAGACAGTTAGAAACGCTATTGAGCTTGCTAAGAAGGCTGGTTTTAAGGATTTAATGTCTTGTAAGAAACTTAAGGCAAATGATAAGGTTTACTTTAATAATCGTGGTAAATCATTATTTCTTTATGTGATTGGTAAAGATGGAGTAACAAGTGGTTTAAATATTTTGGGTGCCCATGTTGATTCACCTCGTTTAGATTTAAAACAACATCCATTATATGAAGATGGTGGTCTTGTTTTACTTGATACACATTATTATGGTGGTATCAAAAAGTATCAATGGGTTGCCCAACCTTTAGCTTTACATGGTGTTGTTTGTAAAAAAGATGGCAGTGTAAAAGAGATTGTAATTGGTGAAGATGATGGTGATCCAGTTGTTGGTATATCAGACTTATTAATTCATTTGGCGGCTGATCAAATGAAGAAGCCTGGTTCTAATGTGGTAGAGGGTGAAGATTTAAATGTCTTATTTGGTTCTATTCCAGCTACTAGTAAAAAGGATGAAAAGGATTTAGTTAAAAAGAATATCTTAGATATCTTAAAGAAGAAATATGATATTGAAGAAGAAGACTTTATTAGTGCTGAACTTGAGGTAGTTCCTGCTGGTAAGGCAAGAGATTATGGTCTTGATAGAAGTATGGTTATGGCTTATGGTCAAGATGATAATGTTTGTGCTTATACTTCTTTAAGGGCTATTTTAGAGGCTGATAAATTAGATAGAACAAGTTGTTGTATCCTTTCAGATAAGGAAGAAATTGGTTCTGTTGGTAATACAGGTATGTGCTCTAGCGCTTTTGAAAACTCTTTAGCTGAACTTATGGATAAGTGTGGTGAATATAGTGAATTAAACATTAGAAGATGTCTTAGAAATTCAATGATGTTGTCAAGCGATGTTAGTGCAGCCCATGATCCAAACTATGCGAGTGTTAGTTCACCAAATAATAATAATGCTGTATTTGGTGGTGGTATTGTATTTAATAAATATACTGGCTCAAGAGGCAAGGGTGGTAGTAATGACGCTAATCCTGAATTTATCGCTAAAATTAGAAAGATATTAGATGAAAATGATGTTACTTACCAAACAAGTGAACTTGGTAGAGTTGATCAAGGTGGCGGTGGTACTATCGCTTATATCTTGGCTAATAAGGATGTCGAGGTAATTGATGCAGGCGTGGCTGTCCAAAACATGCATGCAATGTATGAAGTCACCAGCAAGGTCGATGTTTATGAAGCATATCTTGCTTATAAAGTATTCTTAAAAGATATGAAATAAAATATAAAGGTTTGTGAATACAATAATTTAAAATTTTTCTATTGGCTATTCACAAGCCTTTTTTAATTTGTGAATAAGTTTTGATTTAAAGTGTGTATAATTCTTTTATGAGTAAAAATAATAAGGGAATTAAAACATTAGTTGCAGTTTTATTTGTAGTGTTATGTCTTTTATTGGGCTTTTTAATTTATTCTTTAAATAATAAAGAAAGCATTACAACGATGTATTTGGCAAGTGATAATAAGGATACTGTTTTATATGATGGTGATCTAAATCAAGTAAGTCTAACAAGGGGTAAAGAAGTTAGTTTAACTAACAAGACAAAAGAGCTTGATGGTCAAACATTATATAAGATTTATTATGATGATAATGTTTACTATATTGATGAAAATAGCCTAGTTAGCGATAAAAACGATTGTGTCTTAGAGAAAGAACTTTGGGCATATCGTACATGTAGTGTTTATGAAAATAGTGTTGGTGAAGATTTAAATGGCCTTCTCGATAAGGGCGATAAGATCAAGATTACTGGTCACTCTGAGGTACTAGAAGATGGAAGTGTTAATAGATATGGTTTTGATGGTGGTTATGTTAATAGTAAGTATTTAACAAGTGATGAAGAATATGCATCTTCTTTAGATGATTCAAGTTATGCCTCTTATATGCAAACTAAGACTAGTGATGATTATGGAGCAGGTAGTGCTAGCCAGCTTGATTATTACTATAATGAAAAGCCAGTCTTTGAAGATAATGTAATGCCTGATGTATGTAAGTCTTTATATATCAATATGGAGGCTTTAAAGGATATTGAAGATTATATTGAACTTGCCAAGCAAACTAGTGTTAATACTTTTGTGATTGATATTAGAGATGCACATATTGTTACTTTTAAGTCGGATGTTATGAAAGAGTATTCGCCTACTTCGTATGAGACTGCTTATTTTAGTAAGGAAGATTTTAAAGCTCAAATTGATAAAGTAAAAGAAGCTGGTATTTATATGGTGGCTAGAATTACGGTTTTTAAGGATAAAAACTTTATGATAGATCATCCAGAATATGCCATTTTAGATAAGGGTGATGATAATAAACCTTTTGAATATGGCGGTTCTTATTGGCCTAGTGCATACAAAAGGGAAGTATGGGAATATAATGTAAAGCTTTCTAAAGAGGTTGTAGAACTTGGCTTTAATGAAATTCAATTTGATTATGTTAGATTCCCTGAACAAATAGATTATTATGCGGATGTTTTAGATGTATTGGATTTACAAAATGAATACAATGAAACAAGATCGCAAGCTATACAAAGATTTTTGATGTATGCATGTGATGAGCTTCATGATGTGCATGCCTATGTATCGGCCGATGTCTTTGGTGAGACTAGCAATGATTATGTTTGTGCTTATGGTCAATATTGGCCTGCAATTTCTAATGTTGTAGATGTAATTTCACCAATGCCTTATCCTGATCACTTCCTTCCTCATTCTTATAATATTGAAGAAATAGTATGGGAGGTTCCTTATAAACTATTAAGTGCTTGGGGAAAACAAGCGATGTTAAGGCAAAATGAGACAACTAGTCCTGCTAAGGTTAGAACTTATATACAGGGTTATGATTCAATTTATGAGCCTTTTGTGGCTTATGATAATGAAAAACTTAAGGAACAAATAGATGGTTTAAAGGATTCAGGAATATATGATAATGGCTATATCGTTTGGAATTCAGGAAGCTATATTGATAACTATTACTTATTTAAGGATGCCTTGAGTGAATAAATTATAATATTTAAATTAAAAGCTCTTTCTTGCATAAATGATGCAGGGAAGAGTTTTTATAAATAATGTATCATACAAACATTTATCCAAGTAAGATAAGCGATAACAAAGTGTCTGATAATTAAAGTTAGCTATTTATGACAAAATAGCAAATCAATGTTGCAAGCAACTAAACTTGTGTTTATACATCTAGTGTTATAACTTTATTATAGTTTGGGCATCTTGAAGTAACATCAAATAAGATGGGATACGGTTTTAGTTAAGTAGACATATAAAATAGTTCATTTTATTTAAAAATAATATATATTGAAAAGAAAAATAGTCCATTTTTTATAAAAACGAACTAAAATTATTAAAATAATATACACAATAATGTGGTAGCTAGAACATTAAGACAATTGTTGGATGCAAATATAATTGAAAAGGATGATGGGTTTAGAAAGAAGGACTATAAATATAAAGAGCCTTTCTTTTTTTGATATTTTTAATGAGTATGAAACAAAAAATGAAATTCTTTCAAAAAACCAAAGTAAGAATTTCTTTTGTGATGTATGGAAACCAGAAAGACTGCTAGAATGCGTGATTCATAAAGATCTTTTAATTGATTTTAAGCCTTTATATTTAAAGAATTTAGAATTAGGAACGATTTATGAAAAGGGTAACCATACCTTATTTTATGCATTAGCTAAAAAGAAAATTTCAAAATAATAGTAAGAATGATTGACGATACTGATTTTCTAAAAGATGTAACAACTGATGGTGAATATTTTTATATCGAAAATAAAAGAAGATATATAGCTAATCCTAAATTCGCTATGCTTATTATGCTTACAAAATTAAAAATGGGGTTTGTTTCATTCGATGAATTATATAAAGAAATTAAGCATTTAAGTGTATATGATGGTGCAAGAGGCGTTGAAGATTTCTTTGAAATTGATTGCGTGGCAAAAGATTTAACCGATAGAGAAAAAAGAATAAGAGATAGATTGTTGTTTTTGATTAAAGATAAATAATCAATCGTTTCATGGTCACATAAAACAAGCATACTTTTATCAAGAACGGTAAGAATACTGTGATTCTTGTTGCCAAATGAAACCATCTTGGTGTTTTAATGATTGTGATAAGGAATGTTGATCATTTACAGAAGATAATAGCAGCTTATACAATCAATCAGTATGTTAGTGTCATTGACATTTTGCCAATGTGTGGTAATATATTTACACAAGAGATTGCCAGTTTGTCCTCCGGTGTCCTTCGGGTCCGGGGGCTTTTTATATATAGGAGGAATCATGGCAGATAAATCATACAAATCGTATCGGCAACAATTAAATATCCTACGTTCAAGAGGCATGGTGATTGGAAAAGGATCTCAAGGTTCACGTGCAATGCGCATTCTTGAACGCGAAAACTATTACAATATCATCAACGGATATAAGGAATTGTTCCTTGAATCTAAAGCCACTACTACCGCAGATGAAGTTTATAAAAAAGGCACTACATTTGACGAAGTTTATGCTTTGTATAATTTTGATAGAGAATTTAGAAACATATATTTAAAATACCTTCTTAAGCTAGAAAACACTTTTAAGACAGTAATTGCGCATGAATTTTCTGCTAAATATGGACATGACAACTATCTCAAAATAGAGAATTTTGATAATTCCACTGAGTTAAACATATCATCCTCAATTAAGCTTATAGGAGATATCCAACAGGAAATCGCTCGACAAATGAGTAAACATCATCGGGTGGTAACTCATTACATGACTGAACATGGCTACATTCCTTTGTGGGTTCTGGTTAACGTACTTACCTTTGGTAAAATTGAAAATTTCTACAAAAACATGAAACCTGCGGATAAAACAGCCGTAGCTAAACAATTTAATCTGCAACCCGACGAGCTTGCCAAATTTATGCATATGCTTGCACTTGCTCGCAATAAATGTGCTCATGATGAACGATTCTTTGATATTAAATTCAAAGAAAGAATTCATACAAAAAGTATTAAAAATTTTTCCGTTTTAGGGATTGTACGTGCCAAAGATGGCTCCTATACTTATGGAACTAATGATGCATACGCCATAGCTATAATGTTTGCGCTATTACTAAGCAAATCCGACTTAAAGGACTTTATTTCATCTATGAGAACTGCTTTTGGCAAACTTCAAAAACAGTTACATACCATTTTAGCCACGAATATCATGTCCATAATGGGTTATGATGCAAATTGGATGAACGTAGCAAACTTAATATAATATACATTTTGCCAGAGACATTGAATTCTGGCTTTTTTATTAAAAATCTGGCTTTCATCTTGGCTACAAGTAATCGAGAATTCTCGCCAGAATTCTTAAAATGCTAAAATAGCACCCTAAATTAGTAATATTTCTAGATGGAATATTACTGTGAAACGTAGAAATAAAATACTTTTATATGCGATAAGTTTGTTAATGAAATCATTAATAAACTTATCGCATTAAAGTATAATTATCTATAGAAGGGACTTATTAGATATGAAAAACAAGCTAATAATATATTTACTTGCTTTATTACTATTATGTGGATGCTCAAGTACTAGCAAAGTAACTGAAAATGGCACAGTCAATGCCACAACAAGAATTGCCTATAACGTAAATGATGGCAAGATTAAAGTTTCTAGTGTAATCATTAAGTGTAACGATAACTATTATGGAGTAAGTGTTAATGATTCAATTAACTATAACTCTAACAATAATTACTTTACAACCGGTTCTGGACTAACTGTAATGATTACAAGTGATAAATTAAAAACAGGATCTAGTCAAAAAGATGGTGTTTATACTGCAGTAAGTAAGATAGAAGATAATACTTACTTATATGCAAGTGGAGAAAAAGAAAAGGTTCAAGAAATCTTTAACAATGTTTTTAAAACAAATAAAACCTCATATACTTTCTTAGCTCATGATATAGATGATGATTGGACAAAGGAAGTAAATATTACAGATGATGTAATTTCCTTCTCTAATGGCACAGATACAATCTATGCTTATCAAAATGATGGTTCATTATCAGATGGTTGTATTAATGGCAGAATTGAACCAACAGTATTTAAGAAAGCCTTAAGAGGAATTGATATTCCAATTACTTATCCTGAAGATACCAATGGCGAGTGGGATTATATTCCATATGGTTTAAAAGAATATGAACATCTAACAATTGATGGTTATACTCCATATAGTGCTTACCAAACAACTGAATATGAAAAAGAAATGGTAGGTTCTATTGAAACTAGAAAAGCAATAACTAAAGAAGAAATGGCTAATTTTATCTTATTAGCAAAAGATGATAAATCTGTTTTGTCTTTATTTAATGATAAAAATGAACATATACAAAGTTTATATTCTTTATCTATTCCTAGTGGCGATGTTGAAACATTAGACTTAACATCTAACATCAATCTATCTGATAAAAAAGAATTAGCTAAATCTGTTATAAATAGTGAAAACAGATATCATTTTGGCGTATTAACACAAAATGATGATGATGGATATATTAGCTATAACTATAATGGTCCTGCTACTCAAAGCGGATATTATGTTGATGGAGATGTTGACATAAATGATTATGGTAATTTTAGAATGAACAATATCATCGCCAATGGAATGTCTGGCAAGCTTGTTATTCCTACAATTAAAGTTTCAGTTCCTTTGTATGGTTCCGAGGACGCTCTTATTAACGATGAAACTTCTTACGCACTTCAAAGCCTTTCAGCTAAAGGTTATTGCTACAATGACACAAATAAATGCCAAGTTGCTTTGGACTATGCGTATGCCGCTAACGCGGGACAATGGTCAATGCATGGAGGCCAAATGCCACTTGGCTCGTATTTGGAACTTGGAATAAGCGGCCCAGTACATTCCACTTTGGATTTTTTGAGATATTTAATAGAAAATGATTATGCGTACAAAATAAATACAAAAGGTGAATTGGTGATTTATGTGAATATTGGAACAAATACTAAATATAACACTGACTGGGGATTCACAAATGGTTTAAAAACATTTTATAAAGATAATACAGAAACATATCAAGAGATGATGACTTGTGCTGAGACAGCTTATAATGGCCTTTTCCAATTGTTTGAACCAGTTTCAACATCTTCAGATAATTACTTCTATTAACTTACGACAGTCATTAAAAATAAAATATAAAAAATCCCTTTTTTCTAGCATCAACCATTATTTAACAAAAACTTTTAAAATTGAAGAGTTACATAAAAAAGCGGTTATTGGAAAATCACATCAACCACTCAGCACCTAATAATCTTGAAGCTAACCATGTACTTATAAATATTGCTTAAAAACACACAACATAGACATAGAGAGAATAACATAAATGAAAAAAATATTATTAATACCAATTATTACATTATTAATCGCCTGCAGTTCAAACACTTCTACAATGAATGTAAAAGAACCACTTACTTATGACGTAAAAATAAAAGATAACGCTGAATTTATACTTGTAAAAGAGGGAACTTCAGTTGAAGATTTTACTAATAATCTAGAAAACTATTTAGATATAGATACTAACGCTGATTCTTATAAAATTGAATGGGTTGGCGAAGCATACTCTTCTTTAACAGCGGAAGAGTATTTAGAGAAAAAGAGTATGTTTCCATTTGAAAGCTCACGAGAAGATACTTTAAATCACGATAGTTTTAGACCAATTGGTTTATATATTACTTTTGAAAAAGTTGGTGTCTCAAAAGTTGACTACAAACAAATAATCTTAGGTGTAGCTAGAGAAGAAGAGTATAACGTTATATCAACAACAAATTCAAAAACAATCATAGATGTATATAGAAATCTAGAAAACAGCGTTGAAGCTACGTATAATCTTTCTTACTACGATACCACTCTTGTAGACCAATATATAACGAATATTCGCGAACATCAATAATAGATAATGTTTGTTTTTACAAGGAGTTCTATAATGGAACTTCTTTTTATATTCTGTTTTCTTGACGAAATTTAGGAATCCCAGCGGGAATTCTCGGTTACTTGTAGCCGAATAATTCACGTTAAAAGCTATAGATGTGGATAAACTTTATAATTAAATGTTGTGGTTATAATCTTAATCTTTAAAATGATAAAGTAACCCCCTAAATTAGTAATATTTCTAGAGGGAGTATTACTATGAAATGTAGAAATAAAATACTTTTATATGTGTTAAGTTTATTGATGATTTCATTAATAAGTTTTAATACGTCTTTTATTAGTGCTGAAACTAGTAAAACAATCATTAATTTCGTTGATGAAGATGGTCTTCCAATAGATATTGAAGATACTGTTACTATCGTCAAATTAGAAGACCAAGGAGGAACTAAGGTTCCTGTTTCTGTTTATATCAAAGATGGTAAAGAAACTACCGACTACGATAAGGGAACGCCTTTAAATGAACTTGAAATAAAAGATGGCAAGTTAGAAATTGAAGGATTAACTAAAGATAATGATTATTTGATTTCTTTTGATAACGATTACGTATTTCAAAAAGAAGTAGATGAAGAAGTAAATTATTATTTATTTGGATCCTTTAAAGGTGGCGAGAAAAGCTATATTAACAAATCTGATTTAAAATCAGTTGATGAATTAACTTTAGAACAACTTGAAGAAATTGCTGGTAATAAAGAAATAATGGAATTAGCTACCGGTAGGATAACTGTCAGCGTATCTTGTGATGTCGCTGATACCATAAGAGTAAGCGAAGGAGAAGGTTCCCATGATGCTGTGTCCTGCACAAATTCAGGAAAGGGTGGTATATGTACAACTTCCTCTACTGCAACTGGTGGATCATATTATATAAGAGTTAGCTGTGATGGACATGTAACTAATTATTTATGGAATACGATTACAACTAGCAAAGGATATGATTGCACAGCTTGCGGTTATATCACTCCAAATCCAACTTGCAAAAGAAACGCAACAAAAACAGAAACCTGCTCATCTTATCAAGAAGCTACACAATACTATAACGCAAATGGTGGCTCATGTGACAAATCAAGTGACAAAAGAAGTAAGGCTGCTACATATAGAACTGATACTTGTAATTCAGATGGTTCTGCTTGGTCAAGGGGTTCTTGTGGTACTTCATATTGGACAGGTTCTGTATCAGAACCTAGTTGTTCTAAGGGCGATGACACAGAATATGCTACTGTTAGCTATAATGGCAATAAAGGTAGTGGTTCAACTAATGTAACATTATCTAAATATTCTGATTCCATTAGTAGAGCAATCCATTACAACTTTAATGGTTTTTCTAACTATAGTACGGATTTTACAAGTGATACTACCGCTTATGCTCAATATTCAGAAAGGGGTAGAGATGCTTGGCCAAGTGTTACTTTACCAACTGCCTCTAGAACAGGTTATACATTTAAAAATTGGAGTGCAGATGGAAATACATATAGTGCAGGTCAAACTGTTTACCCTAATGGTGGCAAAACATATACAGCTAATTGGGAGGCAAATTCTTATGAATATACAATTGTCTTTAAGTCTAGTACAGGCAAGATATTAGATACAAGAAAGGAAACACATAAATTTGATGAAATAGTTACTATTTCTCATAATGCAATTCCAGGTTATGAAGTAAATGATAGAAAAGTAAATTGGAATGTTGCACAAGATGGTCATACAGTAGAAATCACTTATCAAATCATTACTTATAACATTGAATACTCCTTAGAATTAGGTAATAGATATCCAAGTGGTAATCCTACTATTAATCCAAATGCTAGTGTAACTACATATAACGTAGAAAATAATACAATTACTTTCGCTAGTCCTACTAGAACTGGTTATACCTTTATTGGTTGGTATAGTGAAGAAAACTTTATAAATGAAAAACCTACTATTCCTAAAGGTTCTACAGGCAATGTTAAGGTTTATGCTAAGTTTGAAGCAAACTCTTATCCTTTAAAAGTTACTAATACAAATGATAGAGTAAGTGTAACGGGTACTATCAATGGTGAAACTTATACTTTAGCACCTAAACAAAGTATTACTAAACAAATTGTATTTGATACTGATTTTACAGTAACAAGTGATACAACAAATCCTATATATTACACTTCTGATATAAGAAAACACACAGTTAAGGATAGCTATAGAAGTGAAAATATTACTTCTAAGTCTTTAACTACTTCTATGGGTGGAAGCGAATCTAATAACTTATCATATTCAATGGAAGTTGGCGCAACAAGAAATGTTAAAATCTTTACCGTTGAACTTAAGAATGATAATGGACATAGTGTAGAGAATACTGTTAAGGTTGATATCTACGATAATTTAACAGGAGCTTTAATAAGTGAGACAAGTGATGAATTAATCAATACTGGCACCATTAAAAATACCGTAAGTAAAACAGATACAGTTAATAAAAATAGTTCTAAAACAATTACTTATACAATCCCTGAAAATACTCATTTAGTAGTATCGGCTACAAACAATAGTGTTCAAACTGTTGGTTACGATAATTCTTCTATTGGTAAAACAGCTGATTATCTAATTTTGGTTGAAACTCCTGATATGTATAGCAGTGATACTAAAGATATTGAAAGAAAATCATATAGTGATGAAGTTGGAACAGACTATATTATTTTTACATCATTTGATAACGCCTTAGATGCCTATAAGGGTGATACTTATCCTTTGATGGTTGTTGATAATAAATATAATCTAAAAATTATAGTTCTTTTTGAAAAAAAGATTTTTTTATTTTGGTGTAGGAATTTTACTTATTTTTCGTAATAAAGATTATGAAGAAAGGAGAAGAGATATGAAAGCATTTTTTGAGGAGTATGGGTTTGTTATGTTATCGGCTATTGTTGTTTTGTCTTTGATTGTGATTGCCGGTAATTTAAAGGGTACTGTACAAACAGGTGTTAGTGATGTAATGAATGGTTTTAAAAACCAGGTTGTTACAAGTGACAACAAGTTAATTATTCCAGGAGAGTAGAAGTGATAGAAGTAAAAGAAGAATTATTTAAAGAGTTATGGCCATATATTATTGATGATGATGTTACGGATATTAAATGGAATGGCAGTGGCCTTTGGATTACGGATTTAAAAAAAGGAAGGTATTTGAGTGATTTAAAGCTTAGCGAGGAGTTTTTAAAGATTCTTACTAATTTAATTGCGAATTCGGTAAATGAAAATTTTAATATGTCGATGCCATCTTTAAGTGCTGAGACCAAAGAACTACGTATTCAAGCCATTCATAATTCGGTATCTGGTGATGATAGCATTTGCTTAGCCATTAGAAAGACACCTTGCATAGCTCGCTTATTAAATAAGGATTTAAAAAAAGAGGGTTATGCCGATGATTTTGTATTAAAACTATTACCTTGCTTAATGAGGGCAAGACTTTCTGGAATTATTACTGGTGATGTAGGGGCTGGTAAGACGGAACTTGAGAAGTATCTATGTAGCTTTATACCCGATAACGATCCTATTGTGACCGTTGAAGATACATTGGAGATGAAACTTAAGTTACTTTATCCAAATAAGGATATTTATTCTTTAAAGATTGGTGAATTATATCCTGCCAGCCAAGCCATAAGAGATGCCCTTAGAATTAATACCAAGTGGCTTATTATTTCAGAATGTCGAGGAAGAGAGATAAGTAGGGTAATGGAGGGTGCTTCATCAGGTTGCGTGGCACTTACTTCAATTCATGCGGAGAACGTATGGGAGATCCCAGATCGCATCATAAATATGGCTGGCGATCAATTAAGAAGAGGCTTTGAAAACGACATTTATACATTCTTTGATTACGCTATTAAGGTTAAGGCTGATTATTCTAATGAGGGCATTAGAAGAAGGATCGATCAAATTTGTTTCTTTGATCGATCTGATCAGTCTAATTCTATTAAGGTAGTGCTAAAAGATGGGGTGCCGATTAAAAATGTTATTCCAAAGCGGGTTTATACAAAGTTTTATGAAAATAGGGAGAAAGACTTTTTAAAGTCTTATGTTGAGTATTTAAAAGATGAAGAAGTTTTATAAGATATATAGTTTAAAGAATTTAAAGACCAGTATTAATAAATATGGTTACAATTATTCAACCAAGGATTTTTTAATTGAGAATTTCATTATTTTGTCTATAGTGTTTCTAGTAGCTTTTTTATCAAAACTAGAAATAAGCTATATTTTAGTTCTAATTTTATTAGCTATTTTAACTATTCCTTTTTTAATCACTGCTTTCTTTGCTCAAGGCTACAATATCAAAAGATTTTCAATGGTAGCTGATTATTTAACTAATATTATTCCTTTATTCACCCAAAAAAGTAAGATTCGTTATACCCTAGGCGAACTATATACAATGTCTTTTGGTCAAATGAAGGATTCGATTAAAAAGGCCATTGATTATTTAGATAGCACATTAGATGATCCAAGAGCTAGTGAGAATGCTTTGAAAATTATTGAAAATGATTTTAATAATTCGCGTATTAAATCCGTTCATAAATTATTATTGACTATTGAAGCTAGTAATTCCAAGGATTATGGCGAGGTTTGTGGCAACATGTATGAGGATATTGAAAACTGGATTAAAAGAGTCTATGGTTTTCAAAAGGATCTAAAAAATAGAAGAAAGAAACTTATTATTCTGTGTATTGTGACCTTATTAATGAATACTTTGTTTGTCTTTTTATATGTAAGTAATGAAGCCTTTATTGGTTTTACGGATAATATGGTGTATCAAGTATCAACTAGTATTTTTATCGCGAGTATCTTAATTACCATCACTTTAATTCTTACAAGATTGCATGGTGGCTGGCTTGTTGAGGATACTAAATATGTAAATGATGAAAAGCTTGAAAGAGAGTATGGAATATATAAGGGTGGAATTAAAAAGCCTGCTTTAGTTGAAGTATTGTTTTTAATCTTATGTTTATTAGGCTTTATTTATTTAATTTATCTAAAACAATATGTGTTTGCGCTTATCTGTTTGTTTATAGGAATACTAGTTATAAATAATAAAAGAAGAATATATCGTAGTGCCTATAAAAGTTTACATAAAAGTTTTACAGTTGAGTTTCCTGTTTGGCTAAGAGAAATATCACTAAATTTAAGTAATCTAACGGTTTTAAATGCGATAGAGTATTCGCAAAATATGGCGTCTTTTCCAATGCGCAAGGAACTTAGAGAATTTATTGAAAAGACTAAGAAAGACCCAACTTCAATTAAACCATACAATGATTTCTTATCTGATTTTGATTTAGAGGATGCAAGAAGCAGCATGAAAGTTTTATATTCAATTCAAAATGTTGGCAAGGTTGATGTAAAAAGACGTATTTCTAATCTGATTGTTCGTAACCAAGAAATGTTAGATAGAGCCGAAAGCATTCGCAATAATGATTCAATTGGTTATGTGGAAGCTATTGGCTATGTTCCAGTTTTACTTTTTTCAGCTCAAATGTTAGTTTCAATGTTTACGATGTTTAGCTTTTTAATGTCAACAATCTCAAGGAGTCTTACGATATGAGGATAATGATAAGGATATTTTCTTTTACTATTATGGGTCTTTGTATTGTATTAATGCTTATGCATGGCTTTGATATGATAATACGCTATGATGAAGTGGATAGAGTATCGAGAATGGCCATGGATCAAAGCCAAATGATCGTTTTGGAAAATATTGAGGATCATTATTACAAAACAAACAATGCTAGAAAAACTATTACAAGTGCTAGGGATTATCTAACGATTTTTAATGATAATCTAAATACTTTGAAGACAAGCGATGGGACTTATAGTGTTGATGGCTATTTTAATCCCTTAAAGGGTATAGCCTATGCCAACATAAGTTATTCTTATGTTAATTTTTTAGGCCAAAACAAAACAATTAATAAGAAGCTAGTAAATATTATTGATGTGGTGAAGTATGAAGAAAATAGTTAAATTTGTTTTGGTGATTTTACTATTACTTGTAAATACAAATATCGTATCAGGTGATGATACTTTATTGGGGTATAGCCAGTGGAGTGAAACTAAAACAGGTATTAAAGGCGAAATAAGCGCTATTCAATATGGCAGGCAAGTGCCAATAGAATGGTCTAGTTATTCCTATGATTATCCAAATAGCAGTGATGTAAGAGTAAAAGATGGGGGTGTTAAACATTACGCTTATGATAATCAATATAAGATATGGTGGGATGTTGATGCAAAGAGCCTATTTACATGGGACTTTGGCTATAGTGCTAAAGTAACATTCTTTTATGCTGATATTGATACATATTATAATGTTGGCTATACAAATTATGAGGCCCCACCTTTAAGACTATATTGTGATGGTAAACAGATTGCTTCTATTGGTAAACACAATCACTTAGAAAACTGGAGTCCTAGTATTAATAACAGTTGTCGCTATCTAGAACTTAAAATGGACTCTAATTATGGTAACAATCGTAATCGCACCAGCATCGTTGGAACTTGGGCAACAACAGGTTCTACTATGTATAGTTATGTAACAAAGTGGTCAAGTGGTAGAGATTGGCGCTTTGATAAACCATATACTCGTATATATGGCGAAAATCCTGAGATTCCTGTAAGTAGAATTGTTTATTGCCATCCTATCACTTATTCTATTTCTTATGATTTAGATGGTGGTGAGTTTGTTGGTGAACCTATTTATTCTTATACGGTTTTAGATGATATTGAATTGCCTAACGCTAGTAAGCTTGGTTATGAATTTTTGGGCTGGTATCAAAATGATAGGAAAATAGATCATATTAGTAAGGGTAGTACTGGTGATTTAAAATTAGTTGCCAAATATAAGCGAAAGCCTCCTACTTTATATGTAGGCTATACAAGTTTTATGGTTGATGAAAATAAGATATCGATTGATGAAGTAATTAAAATGGTTAAAGCTAGCGCAATGGATGAACTTGATGGTGATATTAGTGAAAACATTAAAGTTTCTTATATTGAATATGATGATGGAAATAAAGTTAGTAATCCAAATGAATTAGATGTTTCTAAAAAGGGTTATTTTAATATCGAGTTTTATGTTTTAAATAGTGGTGATATAAAGGCTAGCGTTAAAAGAAAATATTATATTTTGGGTGATGGGGAAGTGATTGACCCTTATAGTGATGAACTTAAAATATATGCACGTTATATAGATGAAGAGTATTTAGATACCTTGCCTTTTAACTCGATATGGCAGGATGATGATTATTATGAAGAATTAAGAAGAGTATTGACTTTAAAAGGGGGATAATATGCGAAAGATGTTTGATAGCTTTAGTTTAACTTTGCTTAGTGCGATAGTTGGCTTACTTACTTATCAGATTTTTATAAAAGCAATTTTAAATGATGGATTAAGTCAAATTATTATGGCTTGGATGGAAAGGATATTATGAGATTATTATTTGATGAATATGGAGATACTATTTTGACGGTTCTTGTTGGTTCGATTA
Source organism: Oscillospiraceae bacterium (assembly GCA_963654705.1). GTDB lineage: Bacteria > Bacillota_I > Bacilli_A > Erysipelotrichales > Erysipelotrichaceae > Colivicinus. The sequence goes on along the minus strand of CAVKAO010000019.1, from coordinate 16,802 downwards.
TCTTTTCTTTATTAATTTCTTTTTTCTTAAATAGTTTACTAAATATTAATATGAGTATTGTAAAAGATGATTTAACAGCACCAGAACTTAGTTCTATAGTTTCGCCTGTTAATATAAAACAATTTGAAGTAAAAGATGTATTGATTAATGTTGGGGAAGAATTTTGTTTAAAGGATAATGTTTTAGCCTTAAATACAAATGATGAAGATATCACCAGTTATGTGACTATTAAAGAAGAAGTTGATTTTTCCAAAGTTTTGGATAATGAAGTGACCTATATTTTAAGATATAACGGTGTTAGTAAAGCTATTAAAGGAAGATTAATTATAGTGGATGAAAAGGAGGTAATTGATTCAAGTGAAGAACATGTTTGAGTATCTAAATACGATGGTAGTAACAATTGTTTTGGTATTTGTCTTTACCAGCATTATTTCTATTAGTACCCAAGTATTAAATGCACGCTTAATATTTAGTGATGGTGTTGATAAGTTTTCTAATTCCTACTATACCTATGATTTAAATAGTGGTTTAAGTGATGATATGTATAAAAATTGGTATTTTGAAAAACAAGAAGAAAACAGTATCAATACGCGTAAAGATTATCTAATTACTTTGAATTATAAGATCGCCTTGCCTTTGTTTAATATGAATATTGATGGCCAAATGAAAGGACATGCAAGATGAGAGAGTTAGTTAATGAATATTTTGAAGTAATTATTGAAACGCTTATTATGTCCTTATTTGTGTGCATATTGCTTCATGTGATGAGTGATTTCTTGCGCTTTAGTGTATAATATGAGTGGTTAAGAAAGATAGAGTAATTGCTTAAGGCTTAAAGAGAGTTCCCATTAGGTGTAAGGGAATAGTTAAGAGTAATGAACATGGATCTGGAACTTTTAGTAAAGCTAAACGTTACTCGCGTTAAGAGATTAAGTTAAAATTAAGGTGGTACCGTGCTTTGCACCCTTTGTACTGCCTTTTTATTTTTAGGAGGAAGTTATATGGAAAAGAAAACTTATTATTTGACGACGCCAATTTATTATCCAAGTGATAATTTCCATATTGGTCATTGTTATACAACAGTAATTGCTGATGCACTAGCACGTTATAAACGTTTAAAGGGCTATGATGTCTTCTTTTTAACTGGTTCTGATGAACATGGCCAAAAAATTGAAGAAAGAGCTAAGAAAAAGGGTTGCACACCAAAAGAGTTTGTTGATCCAATTATTGACAATGCCAAAGACTTATGGAAAGCTCTAGATATTTCTTATGATAAATTCATTAGAACAACTGATAAGGAACATGTGGAATGTGTTCAAAAAGTATTTAAACAATTATATGATCAAGGAGATATCTATAAGGGTGCTTATGAAGGCTGGTATTGTACACCTTGTGAATCATTTTGGACTGAGGCTCAACTTAAAGATGGCAAGTGTCCAGATTGTGGTAGAGAAGTAAAACTTACTAAAGAGGATGCTTATTTCTTAAAACTTTCTAAGTATCAAAAACAATTAGAGGAATACTTAGATGGCCATAAGGAATTGATGCAACCGGTAACTAGATACAACGAAATGTACAATAACTTCTTAAAACCAGGTTTAAAAGATTTATGTGTATCTAGATCTAGTGTTAAATGGGGTATTCCCGTAACTTTTGATCCTGAACAAACTGTTTATGTTTGGGTTGATGCCTTAACTAACTATATTAGTGCCCTTGGATATAAGAGCGATGATGAAACATTATTTAATAAATTCTGGCCTGCTGATTTGCATTTAGTTGGTAAGGAAATCTTTAGATTCCATACAATTATTTGGCCAATTATGCTTATTGCTTTAGGACTTCCTTTGCCAAAGAAAGTCTATGGCCATGGTTGGTTAACCATGGGTGGGGATAAGATTAGTAAATCTTTAGGCAATTACAAAGATCCACGTTTATTTATTAATGACTATGGTGTTGATACAATTCGTTATTTCTTGTTAAGTGAAGTACCATTTGGTTCTGATGGTAATTTCTCAGAAATGTTAATGGTTGAAAGAAGAAATAGTGATTTATGTAATGTATTGGGTAATCTAGTTAATCGTACTGTTTCTATGGCTAATAAGTATTTTGATGGAAAAGTATCTAGATATAGTAATCCTACTGATTTAGATAAAGAGGTTGTAGCTTACCTAGAGTCTATGGATAGCGATGTGGATTTAAAGATTGATGCTTTAAATGCACCTGGTGCTTTGGCTGATATTTTCTCAAGACTTAATCGTTTAAATAAGTATATTGATGAAACAGAGCCTTGGAAGCTTGGCAAGTTAGATGATAAGAGTAGATTAAATGATGTCTTGTATGTAATTTTAGAGGGTATTAGACTTTGTGCAATAGAGCTTGAGGCTTTTATTCCTTCTACTAGTAAGAAGATTTATGAACAATTAAATGTTACTAATGCTTCTTTTGAAAACAATAAGGTTGGTGAAGTTGATTCTTATAAAGTAATTGAAAAGCCAGAGATTTTATTCACTAGAATTGATGAAAAAGAATTAAAGGAAAAACTTGAGGCTGAAAGCAAGGTTAAGGAAGTAGAACATCTTCCTGAAATTACGATTAATGATTTCGCTAAGGTTGAGATGATTGTTGGTGAGGTTATAGAATCAAGGAAGCATGAATCTGCTGATAAATTGCTTGTTTCTAAAGTTGATATTGGAAATGGTGAGATTAGACAAATCGTATCTGGTATTGCAAGTGTTATTAAACCAGAGGACTTTGTAGGTAAGAAGGTAATTGTAGTTACAAACTTAAAGCCTTGTAAGATTAGGGGCGTTGAATCACAAGGCATGATAGTTTGCGCAAGCAATGATGATAAGATTGAAATTTTATGTTCTAGCTTACCTAATGGCAGTAAATTATCATGAGAAAAGTTCTTGCGATTATTGTATGTAAGCTAATTAGAATAGTTGGCAAACTATTTGGCAAGGGCTCTAGTATGCCAGGTCAAATAGCTTTAAAAATTGATCCTAATATCTTAAGTAAGGTTAAACTTCCTAAGTATGTTATTGCCGTAACAGGTTCTAATGGTAAAACAAGTACTGTTGAAATGATTAAGGAAGTTTTGGAAAATAGTGACTTGAGTGTAGCTTATAATAGCGAAGGGTCTAATCAGATTGAGGGTGTTGCAACTTTCATTCTTAGTAATTCAAGCTTATCTGGTAAAGTAAAAAGTGATGTTGTCTTACTTGAGTCTGATGAAAGATATGCCCGCCATACTTTTAAACACTTTGTTCCTACACATTATGTAATCACTAACTTATATCGCGATCAAATGACTAGAAATGGCCATCCAGAGTGGATGTTTGATATCATCAAGGATTCTATTCATGAAGGATCGAAACTTATCTTAAATAGTGATGATCCATTAGTAAATGCTTTTGGAAGTGATAAGGATGTCTACTTTGGTATAGATCGTTATAATGATAGTACTGATAAAAATACTAGTGTTTATGATGATGGCGTTTATTGTCCAAAGTGTAAGTCAAAAATGATTTATAATTATCGTCATTTCAATCATGTGGGTGATTATTATTGTGCTTCTTGTGGTTATAAAAGACATGAGCCTAAATATCATATAAGCGATGTTAATTTAAAGGATGGATATCTAGTTTTAGATAATGAATATAAGATTAATCTAGCTTTAAAGAGTATCTATAATGCTTATAATATTTTGGCTACTTATGCATTATGTAAAGAGCTTAATGTTGATGGCAAAATAGTTTGCGACACATTAAATAACTATATTCTTAAAAATGGTAGAGTGGTTAATTTTGTGGTAGGTGATAAAAAGGGTACCCTTCTTACTTCCAAACATGAAAATTCTATTTCTTACAATCAATCATTAAGAGTTGCGACAAATGGCGAAGATGTTACAGCCTTTGTGATGGTTGATGCGATAAGTAGGAAATATTTTACTAGTGAAACTTCTTGGTTATGGGATATTGATTTTGAATTATTGAATGCTCCTAGTATTAAAAAGATAGTTATTACTGGTCAATATGCTTCTGATATTGCAGAAAGATTTATTTATGCCAATATTGATTTTGATAAGGTCTATATCCAAAAGGATATTGAATCAGCTATTAATTATCTAAAGGATAATGCCATTGGCCACATTTATGCCATTACTTGTTTCTCTGATCAACATAAATTATTAAATAGAGTAGAGGTATTAAAATGAAAATATTGCATCTATATTATGATTTGATGAATCTTTATGGTGAATATGGCAATATTGTTGTGCTTAAAAAGCATTTAGAAGATCAAGGGATAGCGGTAACACTTGATAAAAAGAGTATTGGCGATGATGTTGATTTTACAGAATATGCCTTTATTTATTGTGGCAGTGGAACTGAAAAAAACCAAGATGTAGCTTTAAGTGATTTACTAAAGCATAAAGATAACTTTAAAGAGGCGATTGATAAAGGAAGTACTATTTTCTTTACAGGAAATAGTATGGAACTTCTTGGCGATACTATTGATGATAAAAAAGCTTTGGATATTGTACCAATAAAGACAAAGCTAACAAATAAGCGCTATACGGGTGATGTGATTGTAAAAGATGATGATCATGAAGTAGTTGGCTTTATTAATAAGTGTTCAATTATCGAAGAAAACAAGGATGTAAAATGGTTTGATTATATCTTTAAAGATTTAAATTTACCAAATGATGAATATGAAGGTTATAAAGCAAATAATACCTATGGTACACATATCATTGGACCAATCTTGGTTAAAAATCCAAGTCTAACAAAAGAGATTGTAACTAAACTAGCTAAGAGGGAAAAAAGTGATTTCATCTATAAAGATATAGCTTATCCATATGAAGAAGATAGTTATAATGTAACGCTTAATGCATTAAAACAGAGAATCAAATAAGATTCTCTGTTTTAGTTATAAAGCATTTTGTTAAAGTTAATTATTAATCTTTTAAACAACCAATAGGAACCACTTTAACACCATTACTTGTTGTATAAGCCATAGGTGCATTGGCGCATATTATTATTAAAGCGGAAGGTTCTCTATAAGTTGGGAGTGGATGATCTTTATCTATTAAGGCTTTTTTGTTGTATTCTTGAATTAAAATTTTAATTTTTAATAAAGATTGTTCAGCTTGAGGTATTTTGTTAGCACCAACTTTTATTTCAATTAAGGCATATTTTCCATCTGGCATTTGATAGACTGCATCAGCCTCTAGGCCGGTAGAATCACTGTAGTGCATTATTCTGGCATCATGGGCTTGACTATATACTAGCAAATCTCTTAAAACCATATTTTCAAAGACATGTCCAAATAAATCTAAATCATTATTAAAATAATCAGGGTTAATCCCCAATGCTGCTAAACCGATAGATGGGTCTATAAATATATGTTTTTTTGAAGCACGAATTGCGGTTTTTGAACGAATTTGAGGAGTCCACGCATCGATATCTTTGATGATAAATAATTCTTCGAGTTTTTCTAAATAAACATCCAAAGTTCGATCTAAAACATTTTGTGTTGCCTTTACATCAGCGTAAATATTTTTCTTTTTGGCTAATGTCGCCATATTTCTGGCATAAGACCATAAAAGTGTTCTTGTCCATTCGCTATTTCTATTTATGCCGTCGATTGCGCTTATATCCTTACTACAAATTTCATTAAAATAGTCTTTTGCGATTTCTAGTTTTGCTTTGTCAGTTTTAAGCGTCATTTGACGTGGCCAACCGCCTCTACATGCGGCAAAAAATAATTGCTCAAGTTTTATGTCTTGGGTTTGACCATCAATATCATAGCTACTATCTTCGACTATTTTACTTATTGAAATCTTACCATTTGATTCTTTTGATTCGTATAAAGACATAGGATACATTATAATTTCACTAATTCTTCCTGTACCGGTATGTGGTGTTATAATTTTCTTGCTAGAAGAACCAGTTAAAAAATATTCGCCAACATTTTCAGGATGATCATCACAATCTTTTCTAATTGTTCCCCATATCTTAGAAGCGTCTTGCCATTCATCAAATAAAATTGGCTTTTCATTTTTTAAAAATAAGCTAGGAGAGATTTCAGCTACTGCCAAATATCCATCTCTTTTATCTTCATCTTGAAATTCAATAATGGTTTTGCATCTTTCTTTTGCCGTGCGTGTTTTCCCTGAACCCTTAGGACCGATGATATTTATAGCGTTAAATGCTTCGGTTCTATCGTCTATTAATTTATCAACAATTCTTTTTATGTATTCCATTTTTAAAAGTCCTTTATTTATAAGCTTATTATAAAGTTTTTTTAAATTCATTTCTACTTTTTCGGCACTTTTGATTACACTTTTTCGGCACTTTTGATTACAGTTTTTCGGCAGTTTTGATTACACTTTTTCGAGTATATTTATAAATATTTAATTGTTACAAAATAAAAAAACGGCATAACCGTTTTTATATATTAGCAATCAAGTCCTTTTTACGCCATGCCCCTGATTCCCATCTTATGATAAAGATAATTCCTCTAAGACACTCATCAGCACACATGCCAATCCAAATACCGGTTAGGCCCATGTTTTGTATAAAGCCAAAATAATAAGCTATTGGAATTGATATAAACCACATACTTAAGATGCCACACGTTACCGGGAATTTAATATCACCTACTGCTTGTAGGCTTCTTACCATTGTCATATTAATGGCTCTTCCTATTTCTAGTATTAAGTCAACAAACATTACGGATTTGGCAATATCTAGAAGTTGTTCGTCAATAAAGAAAGAAAATAATGGTTTGGCAAATAGAAAGATTAACAATGCAGTAGTACCATTTAACATAATTGATAGGATGGTGGCTTTTTTAGCTTCTTTGTAGGCTTTATCTTTATCTCCTGCACCAATCATATAGCCGATGATGATTTGTGAAGATTGAGATAGTGCACATCCAAGTAGATACCCAATCATCGCAAACATATAGGCGAAGGTTCTTACTTTTACTATTGAATTTCCTAACATATTTACAAACATTAAGATAATCATTTGACTGCCATTATATGAAAGTGATTCGCCTCCACTTGGTAGCCCTATTTGTAACATTGTTTTTAATAGGCTCTTAGGCCAAGGATTAAGGCATTTAAAGTTAACTTTAATATCGCTTAGCATATTAAATATGATTACTAAAAATGCAAGGCCAATTATTCTAGATACTACTGATGAAATAGCTGCTCCCCCAACGCCTATATGTGGTATTAAAAAGTAGTTGCCAAGGATATTTAAGCCATTCATTAATGCTGAGGCCAACATTGAGTGTTTCATCCAACCGTTACTTCTAAACATAGCGCTATATGTTGAATAGATGCCTTGAAACATAAGTCCGCTTGCACAAATATTTAGATATATTAAAGCTTCATTCATACAATCAGATGGTATTTTCATTAGACTAAAGATATTTTTACCAAATAGCCATAATAATATTGAAACAATAAAGCCAAATACGCCATTAATAATTATTCCTAGGGCGTATAATTGTTCAACTTTATTAGTTTTACCACTACCGAAAAATTGTGAACACAAGATAGTTACCGCAAGAGATATAACAGAGAAGGCAATGATCAATAAATCCATGATACTTGCAGCATTAGTAATGGCACTTGCGCCAGTTGTCGAGACAGTGTTTACCATTATCTTATCGACATTTGAGACTAGTAATTGTAATACTAATTCAATAAAAATAGGCCAGGTATATTTAAGTAGTTTTTTATCTAAAAGTTTCATACTTAAATAGTTTATTACGGCCTATTTTAAATTCAATATCTTTTTTAAATGAAAGTGGTTACATATCTTAGCCTTTTAGGCCTCTTGATTGTCTATCCATGTCTTCCACAACAATATCATATATTTCACCTAGTGTTGCACAATATTCTAGTACTAACCATGGCTCATTAGTATGAAAATGAATTTTAATTAATTCATCATCCCCTACTGCCAATAAGCAATCACCTTTAAAATGAGTGTTGAAGTACTCATTGATTGCTTCTTCGTTTAATCCTTTTCCTTCGATTAATAATTGTGTGTCGTATTTAAATTCAAGCATATTTTCACCTCTTGTAAATTATATAATAAATAAAAAGTGGAGGTGCATAATATGGCAAATAATCGATTTGAGAAAGTTTTTACTCAAGGTACATTGGATGTTTTGGAAATCTGGGTTGATAAGGAAACTGGTGTAAACTATTTATATCGCTATAGTCCAGGCATTAATGCAGGTGGTCTTACTGTTTTAGTTGATAAAGATGGCAAGCCTGTTGTAAGTCCTGTTAAGTAGTATTTGTTAGCCTTATGTTACAAATACTATTCTATAATAAGGGAACAAATGGAGGTTAATTATGTCTTTTGTAAAAGGAAAATTTTTAGCTTATGGTTTTTTACTTGGTACAGCTGGTGTAAAGATTTTATCTAGCAAGGATGCCAAAAAAGTTTATACGCAAGTTACTGCAGCTTGTATGCGTGGGGCTGATTCAGTTATGAAGACAGCACAAACGATAAAGGAAAATTGTTTGGATATTTCAAATGATGCCAAGGCCATCAATGATTTAAGAGCTAAGGAAGAAAGAGAAAGAATTATTGAGGATGCTAAGGCAGTTTTGGCTGCTAGCGAAAAATAGTAAAGGTGGCACTTAGTTGCCATTTTTAATTAAAAGATTATGAAGTGTATTATTTTACATGAATCAAGAGGCTTTTTAAGAGTACATGTTAATGTGGTAAACATGAGCTTAGATGAGGCTGATATTCTTGAGGAATATTTAAATAAGATAAGTGGCGTTAAAAAAAGCAGTGTAAGTCATAGGACTAGTAATGCGATCATCAAATATAAAGATAATAGAGATGGCATTATCGATATGCTTTCTAAATTTAGCTATAAGACATGTGATATTGTTGTATCTAATTCTAGTAGAGCACTTAATGTGGCTTATGAAGAAAAACTATATTGGCATATTTTTAATAGAGCTTTCAATACATTGTTTATGCCTTTTTCAATTCGAAGAATTATTACTTTGATTAAGGCTGTTCCTTTTATTTGGAAGGGTTTAAAATCACTTCTTAAAGGTAATATTGAAGTGGTTTTACTTGATGCGACGACGATAGGCGTTTCAATTGCTCGAAATGATTTTTCTACGGCAAGTAACATTATTTTCTTATTGGGCTTTTCCGATATCTTAGAAGAGTGGACACATAAAAAGTCGATTAGTGATTTAGCTAATGCAATGGCTGTTAATGTTGATAAAGTATGGCTTAAAAATGAAGATAGTGAAGTTTTAGTTTCTATCAAGGAAATAAACAAGGGTGATCAAATTGTTGTTCGAACTAGTAACACCATTCCATTAGATGGAATTGTGGTAGATGGTGAGATGAGTGTCAATGAGTCTAGTATGACAGGTGAATCTTTGCCAGTTTTAAAAAGATGTGGCAGTAGTGTTTATGCTGGTACGATTGTTGATGAGGGACAATGTATTATAAGAGTTACAAATACTAGTGGATGTGGTAGAGTTGATTCAATTGTTAAGATGATTGAGGAAAGTGAAAAGCTTAAGTCTAATGCTGAATCTAAGGCTGTGCATTTAAGTGATAGGCTTGTTCCATATTCATTTGTTTTAACTGGTCTAACTTATCTATTTACTAAAAATGTTACTAAGGCTTTGGCGGTTTTGATGGTTGATTATTCTTGCGCCTTAAAGCTTTCAATGCCTATAAGTGTTTTATCAGCTATTAAGGAAGCAAGCTATCATCATATATCTGTAAAAGGTGGTAAGTTCTTGGAGGCTGTTAGTGATGCAAATACGATTGTCTTTGATAAAACAGGTACCCTAACTTATTCTTTGCCTAGTGTTTATAAGGTGGTACCATTTGGTGAGTTAAATGAAGATGAATGTTTAAGGCTTGCTGCATGCTTAGAAGAACATTTCCCACATAGTATTGCCAATGCCGTAATAAATAAGGCTAAAGAAAAAGATTTATTTCATAATGATGAGCTGCATGCCAAGGTGGAATATTTGGTGGCTCATGGTATCGCTAGTACGATTAATGAAAAAAGAGTTATCATTGGTAGTTATCACTTTGTCTTTGAGGATGAAAAATGTGTTGTTGATTTAGATAAACAAGAAGAGTTTAATAATCTTCCTGATGAATATAGTCATTTATATATGGCAATTGATGGAAGACTTGCAGCTGTTGTTTTGATTGAAGATCCTATTAGACAAGAGGCCAAGGAAGTAATTGATAAGTTACATAAGGCAGGCTTTGATAAAGTGGTTATGATGACAGGCGATTCTTATAGAACAGCTAAGGCAGTAGCTTTAAAAGTTGGCATCGATGAATTTAAGGCAGAAGTTTTGCCTGAGGATAAGGCTAATTTTATTAAAGATGAGCATAAATTAGGTAGAGTTGTAGTAATGGTGGGTGATGGCATAAATGATTCACCTGCACTATCGGAGGCAGATTGTGGTATTGCGGTATCCGATGGGGCAGCTATTGCCAGGGAAATTGCAGATGTTACTATAAGTGAAGATAATCTATATACATTATTAACGCTTAAAGAATTGGCGGATAGCCTAATGGATAGGATCCATAGTAATTATCGTTTTATTATGGGCTTTAATTCGGGTCTTATTTTACTTGGAGTATTTGGCATTTTAACAGGTACAACTACCGCTTATTTGCATAATGTATCGACCTTGCTTATTTCGATGCATTCAACTACTAATTTATTAAAAGATTAAAAGGTTCCATTTGGAACTTTTTAAATGACGTTGTAAGAGAAACTTAATTTAACTATAATTGTTGTGTTTGGGAGGACTTTTATGAAGGGTAATATGACAAAGGGGAATCCATTTAAACTAATTATTGCGTTTTCTATTCCCTTATTATTAGGCAATTTATTTCAACAATTTTATAATATCGTCGATACAGCTATTGTTGGTCAAACTTTAGGCAGTGTAGCTTTGGCTGGTGTTGGCTCTACGACTTCTGTTCAATTTTTGGTAATTGGCTTTTGCCAGGGTTTAACTCAAGGTTTTGCGATATTAGTGGCTCAAAGATTTGGGGCTAAAGATATTGATGATTTAAGAAAATATATTTTTAATGCCTCATTTTTAACAATTGTTTTTGCCATAATTATTACTGCTTTAACAGTTATTTTTACACCAAACATCTTATCTTTATTAAGTGTTAATGCTGAAATTTATGATTATTCATATCAATATATTGTAGTCATATTCATGGGCATTCCTTTTACTTTGTTATATAACTATTTAAGTGCTATCTTAAGAGCTATTGGTGATTCTAAGACACCATTTTACTTTCTAGCTTTTTCAGCTATCTTAAATATTTTCTTAGATTTTTATTGTATTCTTGTTTTACATTGGGGCACTGCTGGGGCAGCTATTGCGACTGTTGTTTCACAAGCTATTAGTGGTATTTTATGTCTTATATTAATTATTACTAAGTTTGATACTTTACATCCTAAAAAAGAAAATCGTAAATTTTCTAGCGCTCATATAAAAACGCTATTGGCCAATGGTTTGCCTATGGGTTTTCAACTTTCAATTATTGCGATTGGTTCTATGGTCATGCAGTCAGCAAACAATAGCTTAGGCACTGTATATGTATCAGGTTTTGCCTCAGGTGCTAAGATTAAACAATTAATGATGTGTCCATTTGATGCCTTTGGTGGGGCTTGCTCAACTTTCCTTTCTCAAAATTTTGGGGCCTTAAAAATAGATAGAATTAAAGAAGGTTTTAAACAATCTTTAAAAATCGCGATTGTTTATGGCATTTTAGCAGGTATTATACTATTCTTCTTTGGTCGCAATATGAGTATGTTGTTTTTAAAGGCTGATGAAACCTTGGCTCTTGATGCTTCATATAAGTATTTAAGAAGAATGGGCTATTTTTATCCAATACTTGGTGGTATTGTTATTACCCGTATGTCTTTACAAGGTCTAGGTTATTCTTTTAGAGCTGTTTTTGCGGGTGTCATTGAGATGTTTGCTAGAACAATTGTTTCTTTTGTTTTTGTAAATAAATATGGTTTTGATGCCATTACTTTTACCGATCAAGTAGCTTGGATTACGGCTTTGATTTATCTTCTTCCTATGTTTATTTATACTTATAAACAAGTTAAAAGAAATATTGCTTATGATGAAAAGTATATGGTGAAAAACGATGATTAAGGCCTTACTTTTTGATATGGATGGTACTCTTTGTGATTCAGAAAGATATTACACAGAAGGCACTTATACTTGGCTTAAAAGATATGTGGATGTAAATAAAGAGGCTATCTATAATATCGTTGGTTTAAGCATGGATGATACTTATAAATATCTAGCTAGTATTAGTGGTTTGGATATTGATAGGGTTAAGAAGTTAAATGATGCTTATTTTAATCAAGAGAATGTTATTAACTATAATGATTATCTTTTTGCTGATGTGAAAGATAATTTAAGTTTATTGAAAAAGAATTATAAGTTGGCTCTTTGTACAATTAGTGAACGTTATATGTTAGAAAACTTTATTAAAGATTGTGGGCTAGAGGGGATCTTTGATGTACTTATTTCAAACAATGAAGTAAGTAAACCAAAACCCGATCCAGAAATCTATTTAAAAGCTATTTTTGACTTAAATATTAAAAATGATGAGGCAATTGTTGTGGAAGACTCGTATAATGGTATATTGTCAGGGAAAAGAGCGAATTGCCTAACTTTTGCCAGAAACGCAAGTGCCTATAAGATTGATCAAAGTATGGCTGATTTTGTCTTTGATAATCTTGGCCAAATATTTACAAAATTATGAAAAATACCTTTAGATCCTTCTTTTATTTAAGTTTACATATTATGTTAGTCTTAACTATGGCAGTTAAAGACCGTAATGAAAGCGTTATGGCTTTTTGCATAGCTATTGTTTGTTTTATTTTGTTTATGCTTATAAGGCCTAAATTTCAAGAATGGCTTGAAGCTTGTGGCAAAAGAATTTGGTTTTATTATTTCGGCGCTGTCTTTTTTGGCTTTGTATCATTAAGTGGTCGACTAAAGGCGGTTGGCGATTGGGAAGATATAGTAAGTTTTACATGGTGGCTTAGATTTTTAGCCTGCCTTTTACTTATCAAGGCTTTTATTGGTGTTTATGTTAATAATAAGTTTCGTTACAAGAAAAAGCTTTTAAATATGCATGCATCTACCCTTGAAAATAGAGAATAATTTATTTGTTTAAAAATGATTAATTAATAGGATTAAAGGGATAATATTGTAGTTTGTAATGCTATAATTCTTCATAAGGAGAGTATGCTTATGAAGAAGTCCTCATTTTTAAAGTTAATTCAATGTGCTGTTTTATGTGTATTAACTTTTACAATTGTTCCAGAAAGAATCTATGCGCAAGAAGCGGTTGCGTGTATGAAAGATGATGATGAAAATATAATTGAATACTTTTATAGTATTCCAGATGCGATGAATGGTTCTAGAAGAGGGGCTATTCATATGCTTACTGATTGGGATCTTGGTGCGCAAATTAATATTGTAGAGGGTACTACTTCTATAATTTATATGGATGGCCATACTATTAAAAAATCCAATGGTCAAAAAGCGGATGGCAGTGAGGGTGGTATTTTTACCTTACATCCAAATTCTAAATTGTACTTATATGGTTCAACTGAAGAAAAAGTATTCACTGATAGTAAAAACAATACAGTAACCAGTGGTGGTTTAGTTACTGGTGGTTATGCCTATACTGGTGGGGCTATTTATATGCAAGAGTCTGCCAAGTTATATTTAACTAATGTTGCGATAAGTGGCAATAGTAGTGAATATAGGGGCGGTGGCGTTTATATTGAGGCGCATGCTGAAGATTGTGAAATTTGGATGGATAATGCCCATATCGATCATAATGTGGCTAATGATTATGGCGGCGGTGGCATTTATTCTAATGCTGATGGTACTCATATTCATATGAAGAATAAATCAACAATCAATTATAATAAAGCCTATAAAACAGGTTCTGATGGTGGTGGTGTTGCCTTTAACTATTCTTGGTTTTCACTAGAAGGTGATGGTACTTGTGAGATTAGCTACAATGAAGTTATTCCGGGTGATTATGGTAATGGCACTACAGGTGGTGGTATTTATGCTGCCGAGAAAAAGCTTGCGTCAAACTATGGCATTATTAAGGGCCTAACTATTAAGGGAAATTATGCAGGACAGGGCGGAGGCATTGAAGCTCATCCTAGAAATTTGTATTTAGAAGATGTGACAATTACGGAAAATACAGCCATTATAAGAGGTGGTGGCTTATTTGTAATGTATGATGTAGATGTCTATCTAAAAGGCAATGTAAAAATCTATAATAACCATCGTACAGATAGCGCTAATGATGATATATTTTTACAATCAGCTTTTGGCCAAGCTTATATTATAAATAGTGGCCTTAGTAGCGATTCTTTAATTGGTATTAGAACTGAAACCACAGGTGATAGATTGGTGGTTAAAAACATTTCTAGTACAGATCTTATTTCTTGTTTCTTTTTAAATGAAACTTCAAATTATCACATTGGTTATCAATCTAAGGATAACGAGTTATGGCAAAGGCCTGGTCAAACATCTTATGCGGTTAAGGTAAATGGTCAACCAGCTGGTAAATATGTTGAAGGCACTTTAAATGTTACAGTTGTAGATAATAATAGTGACCCTGGTAAAATCTTTGTTTCTTGGAAAAAAGTTGATTCAATAAAGGGTCTTAGTGAAGATGATTGGAAATCAAAAACAATTAGCTTTACGATGCCTGCTAATGAAGTTAATTTAATAGGAGAATATAAAGATGCTGCTACAGATCTTTCTTTGAATGTTGAAAAGATTACTGAAGGTGCATCCTTACCTGCTAATGCAACTTTTAAGTATACATTTGATGGAAAAACTAATAGTAAGGAAGTTACATTAAATTGGTATAAAAAAGTAGATGGCAAATATATTAGTTGTACTGGCGAAAATGCAAGTGATGGCACGGTTTATATATTTGAAGTATGCGATGATATTGTACAAGATGGTGTAAATGTATTATCTAGTGCAATTACTAAGGATAATATTACGGTAAATTATGGAGGTGCAACAATAGCACTTAGTGAATTATCTTTAAATGATGAGGGTACTTTAAGCTTTAGAAGCAATGATATTATTGTTGGCAAAGATAAAATAGTATATATTGATCCTATTATCGTATCAGTCAAAGAAGGTGATTCAAAACAAACTGTTTTAAGTACCATTAATAGAAATACACCTATCGCAACTTCTTATTATGATAATAGTTATGAACTTAGTCTAAAAACAACTGATATTGGAGAATTTAATATCGAAGGCATGTTTGATGAAAATAATACTGTAAAAGAAGGTGTTAAAGCTTATAAGACAAGTATAGGTGTTTCTACTACCAATAATAATATTAATTTAAATGGTAATGAGACAGTTAGTGTTGTTGTTATGGTGTTGCCTAAGGAGACAAGTGATTCTACACTTACTGCTCCAGTACTTCAAGATGGTACAAGTGGAAAGAATGAAAATGGTGTTTTAGGTCAACAAATAATAACAGATTATGCAACTTCCGATCTAAAGAAATATTTACTATTAAACAAAGATGGAGATAATAATTGGCAGTTATTGGAGTATCAAGATACAACAGTAGAAGCAAATAAAAATACTTATAAGAAAGTTAAGGCATTTGCTTGGGTAGCTGATAGTAACAATATGTCAGGCGTTTCAAGTAGAATTTATACACTTGATAATAGTACTAGCTTCTCATTAGATAAGTCGTTTATTTCAAAGATTAATGTAACAATTGACAATATTGTATATGGTCAAGCTTTGCCATCAACAATAAGTAAAATTGATCTATTGGTATCTGATGATATAGCAGCTAGCTACAATGATGTTTCAATTTCATCTTGGACACCAAGTAGTGATAAAGTGTTAAATAATACGGTATATCAAGCTAAGGCTGAATTAAATATTAGTAATGTAGATTATTTATCTGGCTTAAATGTTGTGGTTAATGATAATGATAAAATTTATGCGTATATTGAAGAAGAAAATGGTAAGGCAATTCTTAATATCATCTTCCCAGAACTAGAAGGTAGTAAGGGTGGCTACGACAATGATGCACCATTAAGTTTTACCTTAAGTAACATTGAAATAGGCGATTATACAAAAGAAATAGCTTATGAGGATGCACTATCTATTAATAATGATATAAGTAAGCTTGATTTACCTACTGTTGTATTAGAGACACTTGATAAAGAATACTTAAAGGCTGATGTAACTTATAGTGTTGTTTCTTATTTTGATGCAAGTAACTATGATAGCCAAGAGATTGTTTTGAAGGGTAGTATTAGACAACCTTCTTATATGCAATTTAATGGTTTGAGTAATAATTTTACTTTAAAGATTAAAGTTAAAGCTAAAGTTGGTTATGTGCCTGAAGAAGTAGTTAACAAAGTTGTTACTTGTGAAGAATATATGAAGTCTAAAGATTGGACTTGGTCTGAGTCTAAGAAAGCTTGTGTATATAAAGTAAGTAATACAAGTAGTAAATAATTATTAAAGTATTAAGTTTTAAAAGGTCTGTAAAAAATCTATGGATTATAATTTACAGTCCTTTTTTAATGGACAGCATGAAAGACATGTTACTATTTTTATATAATTTTGATGTTGATTTTTATTTGTTAAATTATGATTTATAATATCTTTCATGGACAATATCAGATTTTTAAGG
>CAVKAO010000018.1:0-48737 GCA_963654705.1 Oscillospiraceae bacterium | reverse complement strand
GTATATCAGAAATGAGCTACTAGCATTTAGTTATACAAAATTTACAAAGTTAAGGTTATATGTTTAGTCGATATTTGGGGTACAAGAATATAATAATCATACCTTATTAATTACCTCAAATAATAGATATTATTATTGTGTATTAATTAAGGAGAAAAATTATGGAAAATATGATTAGATTTAGTGGTGTTGTTGGTAGTTATAATGGTCAATTCAATAACGTTTGGGTTGATACTTTTGATAAAGTTAAAAATTCTTATCCAAGTAAGTATAAAAAGGGTTTAAATAGTTGCCTTGTTTTTGGAAGTGATTTACCTAAGGCTTATGGTTTGAAGGTTTTTATGAATTGTAATCTTAAGAATAATAAGAATGGTAAATCTTATCTAGCATGTGATAAATGGTCTTTCTTATGGCCTAATTCTATTAAGAGTATTAGAGCTTTATTTGTGGAGACTATTATTAAAAGCTCGTTGATTTCAATTGATAAACTAGATGATTTATTAAAAGAAAAAGAAGAAGAGTTTTTGAATGCATTTAAAGATGGTGATTTATCAACATTGCTTCCTTTATTATGTCCAATTGGTAGTAGTAAAGAAATGATTGAGGATATGACAAATTGTTTAAATGATATTAATAAATATCATGATTCAAACTTAGCTATCAAACTTGAAAAGTATGGTGTTTCTTTAGATATTCAAAAAAGAATTCTTGATTATTATAAGATAACTAGTCTTTCAGATTTAAATAATCCATATGATTGTATAGAGACTCTTGGTCTTAGTTTTGATATGTGCAAAAGAATTGCTAAGGCTATTAATAAAAAGGATTTAAATTCAAGTGTATCGGCTTGTACAAAGAGCGTTTTAGTTAATCTTGGTGAAAGTAGCAAGAATCTTTATTTTGATTATGAAATGATAGGCAATAGAGTTATTAAAATGCTTAATGATATTATTACTTTTGATAATTTTAATGAGGTTATATCCAAGTGTAGTAAGGATCCTGATTCTTTTATCTATGTAAATGAATATGATAATAAGAAAATAATTATGCTTAAAAAGGATATGGAAAATGAGCTTTGTGCTGCTAAAAAGCTAAAACTTTTAACGAATTGTTCTAATAGCCAAACAATAAATGAACTTATTTCTTCATGTGTATCTAAATTAAATGGTTCTAGCGAATTTAGTTTTACTAATGAGCAATTAACAGCTATTGCCACTTCTTTACAAAACAAAGTATCTATTATTACGGGCGGTCCTGGTACTGGTAAGACTACAGTGGTAAAGGGCATTATTAAGGTATATAAAATGATTCATGGCATGCATATTACTTGTATGGCTCCTACAGGAAAGGCTGCAAGTAGAATGGCTGAAGCTACTGGCATTAAAGCTAGTACTATTCATAGTGCCATTAAGATGATTCCTAATGAAGCTAGTGAATTAAGAAAGATTGACAAGGGTCTTGTGATTGTTGATGAATGTTCAATGATTGATCAAGAGACTTTTACTAGAATGCTTGATATGATTCAAACTGGTTCTACACTTGTATTATTAGGTGATGTTAATCAATTGCCATCAGTTGGAAAGGGCAATGTTTTAAATGAACTTATTAAGTCTAATATGATTAAGACTAGTGTTTTAACAATGAATAAAAGACAAGATAATGCTTCTTCTATTGTGGAAAATTCTTTTAGAATACTAGATCAAAATAGTGCTTTATTATTTGATGAAAATACTCGCCTTTTAGATTTAGAAGATAATAATACTGATGCTTTAATTAATTTATATTTGGAAAGTGTTCAAAAGTATAAAGAAGATGAGGTAATGGTGCTTTGCCCATTAAGAAATCAAGGTACTAGAAAATTAAATATGGTTTCTAGCAAACTTAATCTATTGATTAGGGATTTTGTTAATCCATTAAAAGAAGAACAAGAAGTGTTTGTTGTAAATACAAAAGATGGTGTTATTGACTTTAGAGTAGGTGATAGAGTTATGTCTTGGAAAAACATGGATGATGTTTTAAATGGCGAAGTTGGTAAGATTACTTATCTAGATAATAGTGTTGTAAACATTACTTGGGAAAATGGCCAAACTTGCGCATATAATAATGAGGAAATGGCTAATATTACGCTTGCTTATAGCATGAGTGTACATAAATCACAAGGTAGTGAATATAAGTGCGTTATTATGCCTTTGCTATCAAAACATACATGCGGTTTATTTAATCGTAATCTTATTTATACTGGCTTAACTAGAGCGAAAGAAGAATGCATTTTTGTTGGGGATAAGAAGGCTATTGATAAGGCAATTAAGACATGTGATACAAGTGTTAGAAACTCTTTATTAGCTTATAGATTAAAAACTAATATGAAGTAGGAGGGACTGTTATGGAGGAAAAGAGAATATTGTTGTTGTCACTTGGTAGGGGTAATAAGGGTGATAATAAAACAAAGAATGCATCTAATCAAGATACTACTAATAAGAAAGAAAACTTTTTGCAAAAATTATTTTCAACTAAAAGTGATGTAAAACAAGTAGAAAAAGAAAAACCATCTAATAATGCAGTATATGCTAAGACAATATACCAAGATAAAGATGGTGGAATAGTTGAATCTAGCTTTGTAGCAGAACCACTAATTAATTTATATAAACCAGATTATGTCTATGTTGTAGGTACTTACTCTAGTGCCTGGGCTTCTTTTTATTCTTATTTTATTAGCGATATAAATCCTGATTCTGAAAAAGTGTTAGAACAAATCGAAAATAATACATATGATAAGGATAATCTTATTAAAACAAAAGAAGATCAAAAGAAAATTGAAGATATAATTGAGCCGACATTAAAAAATAAATTTGAGGAAGTTAAAAAAGTTCGCGCAATTATATTGCCTCTTGGTAAAAGTGATGAAGAACTTACTGAAATATATAAAAGATTGTTTGATGAAATTGAACAAGAATTATCTGATGAATATGAATATAAAGTGGCGTTTGATATTACTCATTCTTTTAGGTCAATTCCCTTTTATAATTATGCAATCCTTTCTTATTTTAAAGAGATAACAAGTTATAAGGTAGAAATCGATAAAATCTATTATGGTATGCATGAGGCAAAAAGATACAACAATGGGGTTGCCCCTTTGCTAGAGTTAGATGAAGTGAATTCAATCATGAAGCTTACTAGTGCGGTTGCTGAATTTAAACAAACGGGTAGCGTTAAAAGTTTATTAGAATATCTTGATGACTATAAAAGCAAAGAAAAAGAGGTTAATGAATCAGTTATTGGATTGATTGATTCACTAAAGGAATTTGATTGGGCAGTTGGTAGCAATAATGGTAGTGCTGTTACAGAATGTTTAGCTAATATGAATGAAATTCTAAAAAAGACAAACAGCTCTCATAATAGATATACAGATATTATCAGTATGCTAAGAAATGCCTTAAATGTTGAAATATGTAAGGGCATTGGTGGTCTATTAGACATCACAAAAGCTAGCAATCCATTACAATACGCCGATAACCAATTGATATTAGCTAAATGGTATTTGATGCAACATCGTTATTCTCAAGCTGCATGTGTGGCTTATGAAGGTTTAAGAAGTTATATTGTACCTTTATATTTAAGAGCAAAGAACAAGAAAGTCAACATGGAGTCAATTAAAGATGAGGATTATCGAAAAGATGGATTATATTCATGTTTTTTGAAAATCAAAGGGCGTGGTAGTGGAAAAGTATATGACAAATGTATCGAATTAATTAATAAATATGATAATGGGGATCCAAAAACAAAAGATTTTAGATTAGTCAGAAATACTTGCGCACATGCTCTTGATGAAAATAAACAAGAAACAAATATATCTTATGATGATTTAAAAATAATTAAAGATTTCATTTTATGCTTACAAGATTTTGCGCTTATGCAAAGAGACAAAAAGAATGTAGATGAAATTGTAAATATGATGAAAACAAAAGAGGTTGCTATAAATGATAAAACAACATCTATATTCATTTGTAGTGAACTAAGAGAGAATGAGAAGGATTATCTATTAAAAAGAAATATCAATGTCTATATCATTAATGAGAAAATAATCCCTCAATTAAAAAACCCAACAAAAGATTTTTCAACACTTAAAGATACATGCTTTAAACTTGTAAAATATATGAAAAGCGTCTTTTTTGATCAATTAGAAGCTTCTGATGATAAACAAATTGAATTAATAATTTCCAATACGTTTGATAATCGTTTTAAAGAAAACCTTATCTTTTTATTATTGGCATTAGATTTTAAAAATATATATTTTTATCAAGATAAAGCATTAAAACAGTTTAATAAGATGATTGTAAATGCAGATTTAAGTGAATTTGAAGAGTATGATTTTGCGCAAGTGCTTGGTGAACCAATCAAATTAGATAAGAATACACCAACTGTAAAGTCTGGGGTTAATAACAAAAACAATAGAACAAGTAAAACTGTGAAACCTAGTTTGCAAACATCAGATGTGGATAGGTTAGAAGAGAAGTATTTGGACGGCATTAATAATGAAAGATTTAAAAATAAATTGGATCAAATAAAAAAGGATTATAGTGCTGATCAATGGTTAAAATATGTAAATTGTGAAAATTATAATGTGAAAAAGAAGAATTTACTCAATGTATGTGTTTCTAATTTATCCTTTGATAGAAAAGTTGGAACTATTAAAGATTTAATCTTCAATCATAAAAGTAAAGATTATGTCAAAGGATTTGATTATCAACTAAACAAATATGAAATTAAACTTGATAAAACTAAAAAGGTGACTATCAAGGGTAAGAATGGAAGCGAAGACTTGGATATGTTTTTAAAAAAAGTATTTGTTTACAAAATTATTTTAGACAAAAGTTTAATGACTAAACTATCTGATGATGAATTTGAAAAATGCATAAACATACTATATGATTAATGTTTCAGTTTTAAATTCTCAATATCATTTTTCATACTTTGATAAGAATTAGAACTTTTGATTTGATTCACATCAATATTAGATGCTTCAAGGGCATTATGAAAGACAGTGTTTGCACATCTTTGTTTTCTAATACCATCAAAAGTCAGACCTCCTTCAATAGATTTTTTATGTAGCTTATCAAAAAGTTCATTATCGATTGATGGTCTATGGAAACTAAATTGGATTTCATCTAATAATTGAATCATTAAAAGACGCATATTTTTGTCTATCTGTAAGTCCATTTTAATGCCTTCAATATCTTTATTAGCTAAAGTATTGATTAAAAAGCGAGTATATTTTTTAAAGCGATAGTCGATTAAAGAATCCTTTTGTTTAACATAGGTATTTAATAAGTTTAGGGATGCTGATCCTAGATAAAAATCTTCAATATCATTGTATTTAATACCTTTCACAATTGTATAAGCTAAAGTTGCATCATCAACTGTGACATATTCCTTTTCGCTATCTTGTAATGCGATATATTGTGCTTGGTTGTTTTTTAATGTTTCTTTTAAGTTTTTCATTTATGTTTCCTCCTAATTAATTAACAAATATATATTAACGTTAATTAGGGGTACTTAAAATGGTACATCTATTTTATATTTGTACCTTAATAGATAGTTTGATAGTTACTTAATAAGAAAAAGCTAAGAATGCCTTTTATAATAGGGAGATTCTTAGCTTTTGTATTTTTATAAATGTTGTATGGAAACTAGTCCTTTAATACTTCAATAAAGTGTAGATAATACTCTTTAAAGTTATCTTTAAAGGCTTGAGGCGATATTATTTTTATGCTTGCATTTTCTATTTCTTGATTTGTAAGTGAACTGATTAATCTAATTAAATATTGATTCATTTGTTTACTTGAGCAATCAAAGGTGTAATCGACTGTACCATCTTCATTCTCTTTTCTGTTGATGTATTTAGGCCTTTGCGTATAGATGACCTTATATTTGTTTTCAAGCAGTTTATTAAATCTAAGCACATAATATTCATCATCAAAGGAAAAGAAGGGGTAGGCTGGATTATTATTGATCATTCTATCTAACGTTTTTATTTCTTTTTCTTCAAACTCTTTGGTATGTATATCATAGTTAATGACAAAGTTTTCATCTAGATTATTATCAATATTATCTAGTCTTAAAGAAGTGGGCTTTAAATTACCATTTATATTTCTAATTCCAATTAAATAGTTATGAACATCATCTTTACCATGTGCTAATTTATAGGGTTTCATGGTTACTATATGACCATTTCCAGTTTTCATATAGACATCATAGAAGTGATTGTCTTTATCTTTTAGGATGTTGTTTATATCTTTAAGTGTTTTAGAAAAGAGGATTTGTTCTCTTTTATAGGCTGGTTTACTACAATACCATTTAAGAATATTTTTAATGTATTCAGTAATTGATAAATTATCACCACATTGTTCCTTTATATAAGATAAAAGAGGAGTGTTTTCATAAGTGATTTGAATATCTATTCTAATAGTTCCCAAAGCCTTATTTTTAGTTTCATCTTCATCAAGAAGAGTAAGTATACTATCAATGAATAATGATGCATCATCAGCCAAATCGACTAAACGATCTTCATCATCTTCCACGTCAACTTCAACCCCATAATAGTTTTCTGTATAGGCATCTCCAGCCTTTAGAATCTTTAGTTTAGTGTTTCTTTCAAACTTCTTATATTCTTTAATAGAAGAAAGAATCTTGGTAATAATGATGGTTGTGTTGGCTACACCATTATTACTTAGAGTGTAGGTTTGTAAGTCACTTGTTAAGATATCATGTATCCAAACAGGAATTCTTATTTGTAATTTGCCATTTAATTCTTCTCTTAAATCATAATATTCATTTATTTCTTTATTAGTGTGTTTAATTGCACTTCTTGCCATAAATTTGTACCTCAAACCTATTATAGCAAGCTTACATATAAAAAATATAGCACTAGGCTATATTAATTATTTAGATGACTAATAGAGCCAATAAATAATGGCAAATGGCTGTAGTCATTTTGATCTGTAGATATCATTGAAATGCCTTGGGTAAAGCGAACGTTTTCAACTAGTACATAAATAAATGGTCTATCAAAGCTAACAACATGATTAATGTAGTTGTATTCTGGCTTTAAAGTGCCCATGTCGCCTTTTGCTACCGTCACTGAAGACATTTTTACCCTTTCTTCGTTAATTTCAACATTATTCTTTTGTTTAACTTGGGATAAAGCTATATTATGAATTAAACTTTCGTCACCATCTACCATGTTGGTAAAATCAGCACTATTAAAGATTTCGTTTAGACCAAGTTGTTTTAAATGCTTAGTTAAATCATATTCATTGGTATTAGAAAATTTAGGGAATGATAAAACAGTTCTATGCATATCTGCAGTATTAGTGCTTGGATTATAGTTTTCTTCACCTATTTCACTATTAATAAAACTGTTGATATAGTCGCTATCTAGATTGTTTATAAAAGTATCATAGTCTACACCTTCATTAGGTAAAATACCAACTAGATAATATTGTCCTGCTTGTTTTACAAAACCTTGGGCATCTTGGCTTTGCCAATAGCCATCAATATCTATATGCATCATTGATACATTGCTGGTAGTGTTATCTAGATTGTAAAATTCTTGCATAGTAGTTAGAGCACTATCAAAAGGAATATTCCAAAGTTCATCTACAGTAAGGGCATTAAGCAATAGGAAACTATCGCTTTCTTTAACATCGTCGCTTTTTAAAATATTATCAATCGTACTGCCACTTCTGTTATATGCCCAATCATTTATCTCATTTACAACATCACCAGTATTTACAAAGCTAGTTTCCTTAATAGAGTCGCTGCCATAGTATTGGTCAACAGTAGCCTTAAAGCTATCTTTTAAAGTTAGATTATTGTTATTGTTAAACCATAGACCATTGGCACTATTTAAACTAGCATAGTCTAGAATGTCCCTATTATAGTTATTTAAATCTTCTACACTCATGCCTAAAAAGCTTTCCATTAGCTTTTGACTATCGTTATTTGTGCCATTAGCCAATATAGAAAGAGCTGTATATAGAGAATATGGTGAAATTAGACTATTGTCATCACTATCTTTATAGCATTCTTTAAAGATATTTAAGGCAAAATCAGTATAAGTGCTTGTAGCATTTTTAAAAGAATCGTTATCTTTACTAATATAGCTACTTGATAACTCTTTTAGTTCAATAGTTTGATATGTTGGCTTTTCATCATGATAATAATTTATAGTAACGCTTTTCTTTTGGTTACATGCAGATAAAGTGATAAGACAAACAGTTAATACAACAAATAATTTTTTCATATAGTAATACCTCATTTCCAAAATCATTATGCGGTTTTTTAGTTGTTTTAATTAGGTTACAAAAAATATTTATTTGTACCCTTTAAATAATAAAAAAGATAAATTTTGCTATATAAATAAATAGATAGCCTTTAAGATTGTTATTAAACGATAAATAAAGGCTATTTCCCGTGTTATGTCTAAAATCCGCAATTCAAAAAAGGGTAAAATGTCCAATTTCCGCAATTCGTTTAAGGCCAAAATATCCAATTTCCGCATTTCAAATAGAGATAACTAAATAAAAGATGATTGCTCATCTTTTAACTGACTTAGCTAGTCTTGTATATTTGATTGATTGAAATAGTGGCAATACTTTTAATTTCACTTGAGTTATTGCTTTTCTAAGGTGTTAATTCGCTATTCTTTAAATCTTCTTCATTTTGTTAACGTTATAATAAAAAATATCTTGTATTTTTGTTTTGTTTGTGGTAATTTAATAGGGCATCAATATACCATAGACAGTAACGGCGTATGCTTAATAAGGTTACCGAGGTAAAAGTGAATATGTACTTTTTATACCTGTGTCTATGGATACAGGTTTTATTTTGTATGAGTATATTGGGTTAGAAAGAGGAATTATGAATCAAGCAGTATTAAGTGCGAAACAGGACATTGTAAGTGAGATTACAACTAAGATTAAGGACTCACAATCTACTGTTGTCGTAGAGTACCGTGGTTTAAGTGTAGCTGAAGTTACAGAACTAAGAAGAGCTTTAAAAGCTGAAAACGTTGACTTCAAGGTTTACAAGAACACTATGGTACAAAGAGCTGTAGACGAATTAGGTTTTGAAGAATTAAAGAATTCTTTAACTGGCCCTAATGCTATGGCTTTCTCTAGTGATGCTACTGCACCAGCTAGAGTATTATCAAAGTTTGCTAAGGATCATAAGGCATTAGTATTAAAAAGCGGAATCGTTGAAGGAAAAGAAGTTGATTTAGCTACATTGTCTGAATTAGCTAACTTACCTAACAAGGAAGGCATGCTTTCTATGTTACTAAGTTGCTTACAATCTCCAGTTAGATCATTTGCATGTGTTGTAAAGGCCGTTGCAGATGCTAAGGAAGCAAACCAAGGAAAGGTTGAGGTTGCACCTGAAGCAACTGAGGAAGCAGCACCTGTAGAAACAGCTGCATAATTATTAAGGAGAAAAATTAAAATGGCAAAAATTAATCATGAAGATATCTTAGCTTACTTAGAAGAAGCTAGCATTCTAGAACTAAACGATTTAGTAAAAGCAATCGAAGAAAAGTTTGGCGTTACTGCTGCTGCACCTGTAGCTGTTGCTGCTGCACCTGCTGAAGCTGCAGATCAAGGTCCTACTTCTGTTTCTGTAATCTTAACTGCATATGGTGATAGCAAGACTGCTGTTATTAAGGTTGTTAAGGAAATCACTGGTCTTGGCCTAGTAGAAGCTAAGGGTGTTGTTGATAAGTGTCCTAGTCCTATTAAAGAAAACATTAGTGTAGAAGAAGCTGAAGAAATCAAGAAGAAATTAGTAGACGCTGGTGCTACTGTTGACGTTAAATAAGTAAATGACTCATTATTATACGGATAATAGTGATTTAGCTAGTAATAGAAAATCGTTTGGCTATTATTTCGATAATGAGAAATTTGTATTTACTACTGATAATGGCGTCTTTTGTAAAAATGAGGTTGATTACGGTAGTTATCTATTAATTAAAAATACTTATAAGACGAAGCTTGGTTGTAAGCTTTTAGACCTAGGTTGTGGTTGGGGAGTAGTTGGTATCATCGTTAAACGCTTTAATGATGATATCGATGTTACTTCAATCGATGTTAATTCTAGGGCTGTAGAGCTTACAAATTATAATGCTTTAAAAAACAAAACACTGATTAAAGCTAGTTTATGTTTGGATATAGAAACCCTAAATACATTGTTTGATTCTGTGATACTTAACCCGCCCATTCGAGCGGGTAAAGTTGTCATATACGAACTGTATGAAAAAGCCCATAAAGTGCTTAATACTGGGGGTTCCTTATTTATCGTTATTCAGAAAAAACAAGGGGCAGTTTCTAGCATAAAAAAGCTTTCTGAGTTATTTAAACACGTTGAAGTTCTGGATAAATCTGGTGGCTACTGGGTTATTCAGGCGACAAAATAATTCTACACTGTTTAATAGGAAAGGACGGCGTATTAATGAAGCAATCTTATCATATCGTTGAGTCGGGTAGACATTCCTCTCGCCGTGATTATTCAAAGGTTTCTGGTAATCTAGAGTTACCTAACCTTGTGGAAATTCAAACAGATTCTTTTAAGTGGTTCACTGAAGAAGGAATCAAAGAAGTGTTTGATGAGATTTACCCAATTCAAAACTATAGCGGTAACATCAAATTAAAGTTACTAAGCTATGAATTCCGTAAGCCAAAGTATAGTGTTGCAGAAAGTAAATACCGTGAGGCAAACTATGTAGCTCCACTTTGGGCTAATATGGAACTTGAAATCTATAATGAGGAGACTGGCGAAATTATCACTCGTCAAGAAGAGGTCTTCTTAGGCGATTTCCCAATGATGACACCTACTGGTACTTTTATTATCAATGGTGGCGAAAGAGTAATTGTTTCTCAGATCGTTAGATCACCTGGTGCTTATTTTGCGGTTGAGTCAGATGACAAGAGTGGTAAGGAAATCTTTAATGGTGAACTTATCCCTGCAAGAGGTACTTGGTTACAGCTTATGACTGATGATAAAAAATCTAATCTTGGCAGACTTATGAATATGAGTGTTGACCGTAAGAGAAAGATTTTATCAACTATTTTATTAAAAACTATTGGTTTCTCATTGAATGTTGAAAAAGGTGAGAACGTTACTGATACTGCTAAGGCTAAAACTTTTGTTAAGTCAATGGGCTTAGATGTTTATGATGATTTAATTGGTGAACATGATGATCGTCAATTCTTAAGCATCTATGATACTATTTATACTTCTTTCTTTGGTCCATATGAAGAGTTAACTAACACTTTAAATGCCGAGAAGACTAGTACAACTGATGAAGCATTAGTTGAAATGCATAAGAATCAAAAGCCTGATGAAGTTCCTACTATCGAGGGTGCCGCATCTTTAATGAATGCTAAATTCTTTGATGCGACTAAAAATGATTTAACTGCTGCTGGCAGATATAAATTAAGAAAGAAACTAAGTGTTGTAGATCGTATTGAAAATCATGTATTGGCAAGCGATTTATACAAGGCTGATGGTTCTTTATTAATGAAAAAGGGTACTCTTGTTAAAAGAGATGAAAGAAACCTATTAAGAGAAGAACTTGCTAAGGGAAGTCATGTTACTGCTTTCCCATTTGTTCATGAATTTACGCATCCTACAATTGTAGATGTTGATACAAAAGACAAGCTTGCTTTAGTAGGCAGAATTCTTGCGTGTGATTTAGAGTTTAAGAGTGGCGATGTATATTACATTGGTACTGCACTAAGCGAAGATGACATCAAGAAGATTGCTAAAGAGTTTAAGAGTGTTAAAGTTTATTCTGGTATCGTTGCTAAGGCTGTGGAAATGGATTCTAGCAACATTGATGCCGTACTTGACTATGGTCAAAGATTCTTTAAGCTTGCAAGACTTACTGATAAGGCTGGCGATGTTCTAGTTGATGATGAACTAGCTATCCCTTTATATGTTCCAGATCATGATTGTTATCTATTAACATTTGATAAGGAACAAGTTGTAAGAGATAGAGTTGCTAAGGGTGAAAAGTTGACTGCTTGGCTTGTTGGTTGTGCATGTCAAGTTGCTTATATTGAAAACCCAACTGATGCAAGTTTACAAATTAAACTAATTGGTGTTGATCCACTAAATGATAAGAAGTGTGTAACTATTTCAGATATGGTTGCTTACTATTCTTATATGCTAACTATTTTAGATGGCGTGGGTAGCACTGATGATATCGATATGCTTGGTAACAGAAGAGTTAGAACTGTTGGTGAGCTTATCCAAAACCAATTCAGAATTGGTTTAAGCAGAATGAGAAAGACTGTTACTGAGAAGATGTCTATTGCTGATTTAGACACTGCTACACCAAAGAGTTTGACAAACAATCGTCCTCTTGCTGGTGCTATCAAGGAATTCTTCTCAAGTTCTCAATTATCACAATTCATGGACCAACAAAATCCACTTGCTGAGCTTACAAATAAGCGTCGTATAAGTGCCTTGGGTCCTGGTGGTTTAACAAGAGAAAGAGCAGGCTTTGAAGTAAGAGATGTTCACAATTCACACTATGGTAGAATTTGTCCAATTGAGACTCCAGAAGGTCAAAACATCGGTTTGATTTCTTATCTTACTTCTTATGCAAAAGTAAATAAATATGGCTTTATTACTACTCCTTACCGTAAGGTAGATAAGAAGGGTAATGTTTCTGAAGAATATATTTATCTTACTGCTGATGAAGAAAACGATTATATAATCGCACAAGCTAACGAGGTTGCAGATGGTAAGCTTAAGGGTGATATGGTTGTTGCTAGAAAAGCTGGTGAAACAATCATGGCTAAGAAAGAAGAAGTTGAATTAGCCGACGTATCGCCAAAGCAGATCATTTCTATTGCAGCAAGTTGTATTCCATTCTTGGAAAACGATGACTGTACTCGTGCCCTAATGGGTGCTAACATGCAACGTCAAGCTGTTCCACTTTTAAGTCCACATTCACCTTTTGTTGGCACTGGTATTGAACCAAAGATCGCAAGAGACTCTGGTACTGGTGTTGTAAGTGATGTTGATGGTACAGTTACTTATGCTGATTCACAAAATGTCGTCATTCAATCAAAAGATGGTGTTTTACATGATTTTGCACTAGAGAAATTTAGATCTAGTAATGCTGGTACTTGTATTAACCAAAAGCCTATTGTTGTAAAGGGTGATAAGGTTAAAGCGGGCGAGCTTATCGCTGATGGTCCTAGTATGGAAGATGGTGAATTAGCTCTTGGTCAAAACGTTACTATTGCTTTCATGACATGGCATGGTTACAACTATGAAGATGCCATCATTATGTCTGAGAGAATGGTTAGAGATGATGTTTATACTTCAATTCATATTGAAGAATATACAATCGAAAGAAGAAAAACTAAGTTAGGTGAAGAAGAAATCACAAGAGATATTCCTAATGTTCAAGAGGGCGCATGTCGTAATCTTGATAGCCGTGGTATCGTTATGGTTGGTGCTGAGGTTAAAGAAGGCGATATCCTTGTTGGTAAAGTTACTCCTAAGGGACAATCTGATGCTTCTCCTGAAGAAAAGCTAATGTTAGCTATCTTTGGTGAAAAGTCTCATGAAGTTAGAGATAACTCATTAAGAGTTCCTCATGGTGGTGCTGGTATTATTCAATCTGTTAGAGTATTTAACAGAAAGGATTCACAAAGTGAACTTGGTCCTGGTGTTCTTGAAGTAATTAAGGTTTACGTTGTTCAAAAGCGTAAGATTTCTGAGGGTGATAAGATGGCCGGAAGACACGGTAATAAGGGTGTCATTTCACGTATCCTTCCTATGGAAGATATGCCAATTATGCCAGATGGTACACCAGTTGATATTATGCTTAATCCATTCGGTGTTCCTTCGCGTATGAATATCGGACAGGTTCTTGAAATCCATTTAGGTATGGCTGCAAAGAAACTTGGTGTTAAGTTTGCGACCCCAGTATTTGATGGTATTTCTAATGATGATTTAATGGACATCATGAAGGAAGCTAATATGCCAAAAGATGGTAAGTTTGTTTTACGTGATGGTAAGACTGGTGAACCATATGATGAGCGAATTTCAGTTGGTGTCATGTATATGATTAAGTTAGCCCACATGGTTGATGATAAGTTACATGCTCGTTCTACTGGTCCTTATTCAATGGTTACTCAACAACCTCTTGGTGGTAAGGCTCAAAATGGTGGTCAAAGATTCGGTGAAATGGAAGTTTGGGCACTTGAAGCTTATGGTGCTGCCAATACTTTGGAAGAAATTCTTACTATTAAGTCAGATGATATCAATGGTCGTACAAAGGCTTATGATGCCATCATCAAGGGTAAGGATATTCCAGAACCTGGTTTACCTGAATCGTTCAACGTTTTAAGAAACGAACTTAAGGCTCTTGCGGTTGATATCAAGATGCTTGATAAAGATGGCAAGGAAATTAAGCCTGCAAGTTTTGCGGATGATGATAATACTCCAAGTGAGAGTGTTGTTCCTGAGACTTCATTTGATGAAGAGGATGTTAGTGATCTAACTGAAAAAGAGTCAATTGATGAAGTTGTAATGGGTGTTGATTAATAAGGAGGATAGTTGATGGATAACAATAAATTTGAAGCAATTCAAGTTGGATTAGCTTCTCCTGAAAGAATTCTAGAGTGGTCTTATGGCGAGGTTACTAAGCCTGAGACCATTAACTATCGTTCGCAAAAACCTGAAAGAGATGGTTTATTCTGCGAGAAAATTTTCGGTCCTACTAAAGACTGGGAATGTTATTGTGGAAAATATAAGAAAGTAAGATACAAGGGCGTTACTTGTGATAGATGTGGTGTTGAAATCACTAAGTCATCAGTAAGAAGAGAGAGATTTGGTAATATTTCTCTTGCGGCTCCTGTTGTACATATTTGGTATTTAAAGGGTATTCCAAGTAGACTTGGTCTAGTACTTAATATTTCACCAAAGGTACTTGAAGAAATCGTTTATTTCGTTAAGTGGGTTGTAACTGATCCTGGTACTGTTTCAGAGATTCAATATAAGCAAGCCCTAACAGAACTTGAGGTTAGACAATTACAAGCTACTTATGGTGATAAGGCCTTTAAGGCGGCTACTGGTGCTGAGGCTATTAAGACATTACTTGAACAAGTTGATGTTTTAAAGGAACAAAGAGAAATTAAAAAGGAACTTGAAAAGGCTCAAGGTGATAAGCGTAAGAAATTAATCAAGCGTTTAGAGACTGTTAATGCTTTCGTTAATAGTGATAATAAGCCTGAGTGGATGGTTCTAACGCAAATTCCAGTTATACCACCAGATCTTAGACCTATGCTTCAACTTGATGGTGGTAGATTTGCCACAAGTGATTTAAATGATTTATATAGAAGAGTTATTACTCGTAATAATCGTTTAAAGAAGTTACTTGATATTGGTACTCCTTCAATCATTGTGCAAAATGAAAAGCGTATGTTGCAAGAAGCTGTAGATGCGCTAATCGATAATGGTAGAAGAGGTAATCCAGTTAAGGGTAGTGCTAATCGTCCACTTAAGTCTTTATCACATAGCTTAAAGGGTAAGCAAGGTCGTTTCAGACAAAACTTACTAGGTAAGCGTGTTGACTTCTCAGGAAGATCTGTTATTGCGGTTGGTCCAAATCTTAAGATGTACCAATGTGGTATTCCAAGAGAAATGGCCATTAGCTTATATAAACCATTTGTTATAAGTGAGCTTGTTTTACAAGATATCGCTAATTCGCAAAAGACTGCGGAGAAGATGATTGAAAGACAAGATCCACAAATTTGGTCTGTTCTAGAAAAGATTATGGATAATCATCCAGTATTCTTAAATAGAGCGCCTACATTACATAGACTTGGTATTCAAGCATTTAAGCCAAAGCTTGTTGAAGGTAGAGCAATCCGTCTTCACCCTCTAGTTTGTACAGCATTTAATGCGGACTTCGATGGTGACCAGATGGCTGTCCACTTGCCATTAAGCGAAAAGGCTAGAGCTGAGGCTGAGGTATTGATGCTTGCAAGTAACAATATCTTGGGTCCTAAGGATGGTAAGCCTATCGTAACCCCTTCACAAGATATGGTTCTTGGTAATTTCTATTTAAATATGGAAGAGACTAAGGATGAATTCTATAAGAAGGCTGATTTACTAAATGCATTGGGTGATGAGCAAGCTGCTGAAATGTGGAAGCGTTTTGGTGATGCTGAGGGTCATGTATATAAAGACTACAATGAAGCTATTATGGCTTATCAAAATAAGCAAGTTCACCTTCATACAAGAGTAGCAATTTATGCTGGTTCTTTAGGTAAAACATGCTTTGAAGAAGATGAAAATAGTATGTATTTAATTACTACTATTGGTAAGCTAATCTTCAACAATGCTTTCCCTGCTGATTTCCCTTATATCAACTTTGTCAAGGGTGATTCTTTAAAGAAGACTCCTCATGATCAATTTGTGCCAATGGGTACTGATATTAAGGAACATATTGCAGCTAAGGCTGTAGCACCTGAATTTACTAAGAAGTGTTTAGGTAGTGTTATTGCGGAAGTTTTCGCTAAGTATAGAACTGATGGTTCAAGCACTGTTCTTGATAATATCAAGGACTTAGGTTTTGAATTCTCTACTGTTGCGGGCATGACTGTTTCCTTAGCTGATATCAATGTTGCACCAAATAAGCAAAAATATGTTGATGAGGCAAAGAAGAAGGCTGATGTATTACAAAACTTATTAGATAGAGGTCAACTTACTCCTCCTGAATGGGAAAAGCATTTCTCTAAACTTTGGGATGATTGTAAGAATGCGGTTGGTGATGAGGTTATGAATAGCCTTGAAAGAAAGTCGCCAATCAATATGATGGCTGTATCTGGTGCCAGAGGTAATAAGTCACACTTTACCCAATTAGCCGGTATGAGAGGTCTTATGGGTAGACCTACCCAATCTAAGTCAAAGGAATATCAACCTTCAATTATTGAGGTTCCTATTTATTCTTCATTCCGTGAAGGTATGAATGTAAGTGAATTCTTTATTTCAACGCATGGCGTAAGAAAGGGTCTAACTGATACGGCCTTAAAGACTGCTGAATCTGGTTACTTAACTAGACGTCTTGTCGATGTTTCACAAGATGTCATCATTATGGAAGATGATTGTCATACTGATATGGGTTATTATGTTGAAAGCATTATTGACCGTAAGGATAACAGTAAGATTGAATCTTTCTATGATCGTATCGTTGGTAGAACAAGTAAGGAAACTTTAGCTGATCCTAATACTGGTGAGGTTATTGTTAATGAAGATGAATTCATTACTGAAGATATTGCCAATAGAATTGTAAATGCTGGTTTCACTGGCATGTATATTAGAAATACTTTCACATGTCGTAGCAAGGATGGCATTTGCCGTATGTGTTATGGTACAAATATGGCTACTGGTAAGCTTGTTGAAAATGGTGAGGCTGTAGGTATTATGGCTGCCCAATCAATTGGAGAACCAGGTACTCAGCTTACAATGCGTACTTTCCATACTGGTGGTGTTGCCGCTGCGGGTGATAGTGATATTACTCAAGGTTTACCACGTGTTGAAGAACTATTTGAAGCAAGATGTCCAAAGCGTCCTGCTATATTAGCTAAGATTGATGGTGAAATCACTGCTATTAATGAACAAGACGATCACTCATTAATTATTGAGGTAACTGGTGAGAGTGAGACAATTGAACATAAGTTGGCTCCTACTCAAACTATGAGATCTTGGATGAGTGTTGGTACTAAGGTTAAGGCTGGTGATAAGCTAACTGAAGGTAATATTGATCCTAAGGAATTATTAAGCATTGCGGGTGTACAAGCTGTTCAAAACTATATCTTAAGAGAAGTTAAGAAAGTTTACGCACTTGCCGGTATTGATACTTCTGATAAGCACATTGAAATGATTATTCATCAAATGTTAAAGAAGGTTATCGTACTTGAACCAGGTGATTCTGATTATTGTGCTGGTCAATCAGTATCAATTAAGAAGATTAATGAAGCAAATGAAGCGCTACTTTTAGAAGGTAAGACTCCTGCTAAGTTTGGTCCATTACTACTTGGTATTTCGAAGGCTTCAGTAGAAACTGATTCATTCTTATCTGCTGCTTCATTCCAGGAAACTACTAAGGTATTAACTGATGCGGCTATCAATGCTAAAAAGGATGACTTATTCGGTATTAAGGAAAACGTTATTATCGGTAAGCTTATTCCTGCTGGTACTGGTTCTAAGTTCCATAGAGATTCTTCTGATAAAGTAGCTGAAAGGGCTCAAGAACTTGTTGATATGCGTCATGAAGAATGGTCTGAATGGTCTAGCAGACATCAAAGTGAACAAGTAATGCCTAAGGAAGTAACTTCTAAAAGAGATTTAGAAGAGTCTAAAGAAGAAGTTAGTGAATAATTTACATTAAGCTCTCAATATGAGGGCTTTTTGTATGACAAAATACATTACCAAGGAAATATATAAAGGCAAAATAGATGATTTTAAGGTTAAAAATGATCGTTTTATATAATTTTTAGAGTAAATTATGGCACGCCATATGGTGTGTGACAATATAAAATGAAAAATAGTCCTAAATAATCGCATTTTTTTAATATTTAGTGTTGCATTATTATTGAAAAAAGGTATAATAATTGAGCGCTTGCAAGGATATGGGAGATTGCTGGCACACTGAAAACTGTGTGACAGTGTGATAACCAGGGAACTCACAAGGAGCAAGTTACTAAGGCGTTTTAAGACCTTAGTTAATGAATGTAAGGAGGAAAAATTCATGGCAAAGAATAGCGTAAGAATTAGATTAAAAGCTTACGAACACCGTTCTTTAGACTTAGCAACAGAAAAAATTGTTAAGGCTGCTGAAGAAAACGGTGCAAAGAAAATTGTTGGTCCTATTCCACTTCCAACTGAAAAACAAGTGGTAACAGTTCTTCGTGCGGTACATAAGTACAAAGATTCTCGTGAACAATTCGAAATCAGAACGCACAAGAGATTAATTGAGATCATCGGCCCTACTAATAAGACAATCGACATCTTAAGTCGTCTTCAATTACCTAGCGGCGTTGATATTGAAATCAAATTATAAAGAAAGGTGACATCATGAAAGGAATACTTGGAAGAAAGCTTGGCATGACTCAAGTCTTCACTAGTGAGGGTGCATTAATCCCTGTTACTGTAGTTGAATGTGAACCAAACGTTGTTCTTCAAAAGAAGACAAAAGAAACTGATGGTTATGATGCATTACAACTTGGTCTAGAAGACAAGAAAGAAGCTCGTGCTACTAAGCCTGAAATCGGCCATGCTAAAAAGGCTGGCGTTGGTCCTAAGAAATTCGTTAAGGAAATCAAAGCTGATGAATTAATGAATAGCGAAGTTGGACAAGAAATTAAAGTTGATATCTTTTCCGCTGGTGACATTGTAGATGTTACAGGCGTTTCAAAAGGTAAAGGCTACACTGGTGTAATTAAAAGACATAATCACCACATTATTAGAGAAACACATGGTGCTGGTCCAGTACATAGAAGTGTTGGTTCTCTAGCTACTACAGGTCGTAACAATGGTCGTATCGAAAAGAATACACCAATGCCTGGACATGACGGTGTTTATACTACAACTAATCAAAACCTTGAAGTTATCAAAGTAGATGCTGAAAGCAACTATATGTTAATTAAGGGTAATGTACCTGGTCCTAAAAGAGGTCTTGTTGTAGTAAAGACTACAGTTAAGAAAAATAAACATGTAGAACCAAAAGTTCTATTAGAAAACAAGGAGGCGTAATCAATGGCTAAATTTGATGTATATGATTTAACTGCTAAGAAAGTTGGCGACGTTGAGTTAGCTGATAGCGTCTTTGCTTGCGAAGTTAATACTCAAGCAATATTTGATGCAGTATTAAGACAACAATCATCACTAAGACAAGGTACTCATAAAGTTAAGACAAGAAGTGAAGTATCTGGTGGTGGTAAGAAACCTTTTAGACAAAAAGGTACAGGTAGAGCTAGACAAGGTTCTTCTAGAGCTGTTCAATACAGAGGTGGTGGTATCGCCTTTGGTCCAACTCCTAGATCTCATACTTTCAAGCTTAACCGTAAAGTTAGAAGACTTGCATTAAGAAGTGGTCTTACTTTAAAGGCTACTAACAACAACTTAACAGTTCTTGAAAATGTTAAGTTTGATGCAATCAAGTCTAAAGACTTCAAGGCCGTATTAGATGCATTTAAACTTGATAGAAAAGTATTAATCGTTGTCGATGTTAATGAAGATTTCGAAAATGCTTACTTAAGCGCTAGAAACTTCGGTAATGTTGAAATGGTTACTGTTGAAGGTTTAAATATCTACGACTTACAAAACGCTAACAAGCTTCTAATTACTACAGAAGCTGCTAAGAAGATTGGGGAGGTATTAAATAATGACTAATGCAAGAAGTGTTATCATTCGTCCTCTTGTAACTGAAAAGACAATGAAACTTAACGAAGAAAACAATACTGTTGTCTTCGAAGTTAAAAAAGGTGTAAATAAAGTTCATATCAAACAAGCTGTTGAAGAAATCTTTAATGTTAAGGTAGCTTCAGTAAACGTTGTTAATTGCCCTACTAAAGAAAAGAGAATGGGCAGATATGGTCAATACCATTTTGTAACAAACCAAGTTAAAAAAGCTTACGTTAAGCTTAAAGATGGTTCAAAGATTGATATCTTAGCTGATAAGTAATCAATCACTATTATCGGAAGAATAATGCTATTTCCGGAAAAATTGCATTTAGGAGGAAAAAATTAAAATGGCGATCAAGAAATATAAGCCAACTACTCCTGGTAGACGTGGAATGACTGGTCTTACATTTGAAGAAATTACTAAGTCAAAGCCTGAAAAGAGTTTGACAGTAAGCTTCAATAAGTCTGGTGGACGTAATAACACAGGAAGAATTACTACAAGACATATCGGTGGTGGTCATAAGCAACTTTACCGTATTATCGATTTCAAGAGAAATAAAGATGGTATCGTTGGTACTGTTAAGGCTATCGAATATGATCCAAATAGAAACTGTAACATCTGCTTAGTATCTTATGCTGATGGTGAAAAGAGATATATCTTAGCACCTAAGGGCTTAGAAGTAGGCATGAAGGTAGTTTCAGGTGAAAAGGTTGATATCAAGGTTGGTAATGCCTTAGAAATGCGTTACATGCCTGAAGGTACAATCGTTCACAATATTGAATTAAAACCTGGTAAAGGTGGACAAATTGCTAGAGCTGCTGGTGCTAGCGCTCAAATTCTAGCAGTTGAAGAAAAATATGTTACTCTTCGTCTTACAAGTGGCGAAATGAGAAAAATCTTAAGTAACTGTCGTGCTACTGTTGGTGCCGTTGGTAATGAAGATTACAACTTAATCAACTTTGGTAAAGCAGGTAGAACAAGATGGATGGGCGTTAAGCCTACAGTTAGAGGTTCTGTAATGAACCCAGTTGATCACCCTCATGGTGGTGGTGAAGGTAAGTGTCCTATCGGTCGTAAGTCTCCTATGACTCCTTGGGGTAAGAAGGCTATGGGCGTTAAGACTCGTAAGCAAAAGAAAGCTTCAAACGATTTAATCGTAAGAAGAAGAAACGGTAAGTAGAAAGGGGAGAATTAATAATGGCAAGAAGTTTGAAAAAAGGTGCTTTCTGTGATGAACATCTAATGAAAAAGGTTGAAGCATTAAATGCTGCAAACAAAAAAGAAGTTATTAAGACTTGGTCAAGAAGATCAACAATCTTCCCTAGCTTTGTAGAACATACATTCGCTGTACATAATGGTAAGGAACATGTTCCTGTATATGTAACTGAAGATATGGTTGGTCAAAAACTTGGTGAATTTGTTCCAACAAGAAAATTCGGCGGTCATGGTAAGGACGACGATAGAAAGGCTTAAGAGGAATTATGGAAGTTAAAGCAACAGCTAAAACTATTAGACATCCTTCTAGAAAAGTAAGAATCGTCTTAGATCTTATCAGAGGCAAGGATGTTGAAGAAGCATTAGGTATCTTGGAATTTACTCCAAATCATGCTGCTAAGGATGTACAAAAAGTACTAAAGAGTGCAATTGCTAATGCATCTCACAATCATCAACAAGATGAATCAAAATTATATGTTAAAACATGTTATGCAAACGAGGGCGTAACTTTAAAAAGATGGATGCCTCGTGCAAAGGGTAGAGCAACCCCTATTATGAAAAGAACAAGCCACATTACAGTGGTAGTTGAAGAAAGATAAGGAGGTAAGATATGGGTCAAAAAGTTAGTCCAATTGGAATGAGAGTCGGCGTCATCAGAGATTGGGAATCTAGATGGTACGCTGAAAAAGAATACGGCACTCTTCTTCAAGAAGATATTAAAATCCGTAAAACAATTTTAAGTGACTGTGCTGATTGCTTAGTAAGTAGAGTTGAAATCGAAAGAAGCAAGAACCGTGTCAAACTAATTATCAGAACTGCTCGTCCTGGTATGTTCTTAGGAAATGATTCAACTAAGTTAGAATCTTTAAAGAAGAAATTAGCCAAGCTTACAGATAACAAGGAAATCAGCATTGAAATTGTTGAAGTTGCTAATCCTGATTTAGATGCAAGACTTGTTGCATTAAAGATTTGTAAGATGCTAGAAGAAAGACAATCTTTCCGTGTAGCTCAAAAGAAAGCTATTCAAGCTACTATGAGAGCTGGCGCAAAGGGTATCAAGACTGCTGTTGGTGGTAGACTTGGTGGTGCTGATATCGCAAGAACTGAAGGTTATTCTGAAGGTGTAGTTCCTCTACATACTTT
Organism: Oscillospiraceae bacterium; assembly: GCA_963654705.1. Classification (GTDB taxonomy): domain Bacteria; phylum Bacillota_I; class Bacilli_A; order Erysipelotrichales; family Erysipelotrichaceae; genus Colivicinus. The sequence continues at coordinate 25,897 of CAVKAO010000018.1, read as the reverse complement.
ACGTTCTGATATCGACTTTGCTTGGGAAGAAGCTATGACAACATATGGTAAACTTGGTGTTAAAGTATGGATCTGTCGTGGTGAAGTATTACCTGGTGAAATGGTTAAGGAACCTGAAAAACCAAAGGGTAATCCAAATGGTCGTCAAAGAAGAAATGACAACAGAAGAAGAGGTAATTTCAACAGAAACAACAATAATGTTGAAGTAAAGGCCGAAACTGTTGAAGCTCCTGTTAAGGAAGAAGTTAAGGAGGATGTCGCATAATGTTAATGCCAAAGAGAACAAAATACCGTCGTCCTCATAGATTGAGTTACGAAGGTAAGTCAAAAGCAGGCACAAGCATTGCTTATGGTGAATATGGTCTTGTAGCTACTACTGGTGCTTATGTTTCAAATAACCAAATTGAAGCAGCCAGAGTTGCTATGACAAGATATATGAACAGAGGTGGTAGTGTTTGGATTAAAATATTCCCACAACTTGCTATCACTAAAAAGCCTCTAGAAGTACGTATGGGTTCTGGTAAAGGTGCTCCTGAAGGATGGGTTGCTGTTGTTCAAAGAGGAAGAGTTATGTTTGAAATCGGTGGCGTTGATGAAGCTACTGCTAGAGAAGCGTTCAGACTTGCTGCAAACAAATTACCAGTTAAATGTAAATTTATTAAGAAGGGAGAATAATTATGAACATTAAGGAAATTAGAGATAAATCAAATGATGAATTACTAAAGACTTTAGATGAATCAAAGAAAGAATTATTCGACCTAAGATTCCAAAAGGCTACAGGTACTGTTGATAATCCAATGAGAATTCGTGAACTTAAGAAGACTATTGCTAGAATCTTAACTGTTCTAAACGAAAAAGAAGGTAAGTAGGGAGGCTAATAATGGAAAGAAAAAATACAAGACGTACATTACGTGGTGTTGTAGTTTCTGACAAGATGGATAAGACTATTGTCGTTGAAATCTCTGAGAAAAAAGCTCACCCACTTTATGGAAAACAAACTAAATTCTCTCGTAAGTTTAAGGCTCATGATGAAAACAATGAAGCTAAGGTTGGCGATACTGTTGAAATCATCGAAACTAGAGCATTAAGTAAGGAAAAGCATTTCCGTTTATTGAGAATTGTTGAAAAGGCAGTAATTCTATAGGAGGCAGTTATGATACATAATGAGTCAAGATTAAATGTCGCTGATAACACTGGTGCTAAAGAATTACTAGTTATTAGATGTTTAGGCGGTTCAAATAGAAAAACAAGTAACATCGGTGATGTTGTTGTATGTTCTGTAAAGGAAGCTGCACCTGGTGGTTCAGCTAAAAAGGGCCAAGTAGTTAAGGCTGTTATCGTAAGAACTAAATATGGTATCAGCAGAGAAAATGGTTCTTATATTAAGTTTGATGATAACGCTGCAGTTATTATTAAAGATGATAAAACTCCAGTGGGTACTCGTATTTTTGGCCCAGTGGCAAGAGAACTTCGTGATAGAGACTTTATGAAAATTGTTTCTCTAGCACCGGAAGTATTATAGGAGGATCTGAATTTATGAAAATTAAAAAAGGTGATAAAGTTCAGGTCATAACTGGACAAGATAAGGGCACTGTTGGTGAAGTTAAGGCTGCTTTCCCTAAGACAAATAAAATTATTGTTGAGGGTGTAAATGTTAGAAAGAAGCACCAAAAACCTAATCAAATCAATCCTGATGGTGGAATTGTTGATAAGGAAATGCCTATTAATGTTTCTAATGTAAAGCTTGATGAAGGCAAGAAAAAAGCTAAGAAGTCAGCTGCTAAGAAAACAACTAAGAAGACAACAAAGAAAGCTAAAGAAGGAGAAGAATAATGAATCGTTTAAAAGAAAGATACATTAATGAAATTAAGCCTGCTTTAGTTAAGAAGCATGGTTATACAAGTGCAATGCAAATTCCTCAACTTGAAAAGATTGTTATCAATCTTGGTGTTGGTGAAGCTGTTTCAAATCCAAAGGCATTAGATGAAGCTGTAGCTGATTTAACTGCTATTGCTGGTCAAAAGCCAGTTGTTACTAAGGCTAAAAAATCAATCGCTAACTTCAAATTAAGAGAAGGTATGCCAATTGGCTGTAAGGTAACATTACGTGGTGAAAAGATGTATGAGTTTATGGATAAGCTTGTATCTATCGTTCTTCCTCGTGTAAGAGATTTCCATGGTGTAAGTGCTACTGCTTTTGATGGCAGAGGTAACTATACTTTAGGTATTAAGGAACAAATTATCTTCCCTGAAATTCAATACGATAAAGTAAATAAGGTCAGAGGTATGGATATTGTTGTTGTTACAAGCGCTAAGACAAATGAAGAAGCTAAGGATCTTTTAACAGAACTTGGCATGCCATTTGTTAAATAAAGGAGGGAACTATGGCTAAGACATCAATGAAAGTTAAGGCACATCGTCCTGCTAAGTTCTCTACTAGAGCTTACACAAGATGTGAAAGATGTGGTCGTCCACATTCAGTATTAAGAAAATACAAATTATGTCGTATCTGCTTTAGAGAATTGGCTTATAAGGGTCAAATTCCTGGAGTTAAGAAGGCAAGCTGGTAAAGGAGGAAGCAAAAATGATGAATATGACAGATCCAATTGCGGATATGCTTACTAGAATCAGAAATGGTTTAAGCGCTGGACATGATACAGTTACTGTACCATCTAGTAAAATGAAGATTGAAATTGCTAAGATCCTTAAGGCTGAAGGTTACATCAATAACTATAAGGTTGAGGGTGAAACTGCTAAAGATAAGACAATTACAATCGAATTAAAATACAGTGAAGATGGTCAAAAAGTTATCACTGGTTTAAAGAGAATTTCTAAACCTGGTTTAAAGGTTTATGCTAAGGTAGATGCTGTTCCTAGAGTATTAAATGGTTTAGGTATTGCAATTATTTCTACTTCTAAGGGTTTAATGACTGACCGCGATGCTAGAAAGAATAAGCTTGGTGGTGAAGTTGTTGCCTACGTTTGGTAATAAATAAAGGAGAAAATAAATGTCACGTATCGGAAATAAAACGATTACCATTCCTGCAGGCGTTGAAATTTCAGTGTCTGAAGGCAATGAGGTGACTGTAAAGGGTCCTAAGGGAACTTTAACACGTCAATTTAACTCTCTAATCGGTATTAAGGTTGAGGGTAATGAAGTAAAGTGTACAAGAGCTAATGAAGAAAAGCATACTAAGCAACTTCATGGTACAACTCGTGCACTTATCGCTAACATGATTACTGGTGTCCATGAAGGTTATTCTAAGACATTATTAATCGAGGGTATTGGTTACCGTGCTTCTGTAAGCGGTAATAAGCTTAACCTAGTTATTGGTTACTCTCATGATATCAACTATGTTGCTGAAGAGGGTGTTAAACTTGAGACTCCTGATGCTAATACAATCATTGTTTCAGGAATTGATAAACAAAGAGTTGGTGAAGTAGCTTCTGTAATCAGATCTTATCGTAAGCCAGAACCATATAAGGGTAAGGGTATTCGTTACAAGGATGAACACATTCTTCGTAAGGAAGGTAAGACAGCTGCTAAGTAATAGGAAAGGAGTATTGTATGATTAATAAAGGATCTAAAAATAGCGAACGTCTAAGAAGACATGCACGTATAAGAACTAAAGTTAGTGGTACAGCTACTTGTCCTAGATTGAACGTTTTCCGTTCTAATAAGCACATTAGCTGCCAAATCATTGATGATGAAAAGGGTACTACATTAGTTTCTTGTTCATCAATTAACTTAAAACTTGAAAATGGTGGAAATATTGAAGCTGCTAAGGCTGTAGGTAGCGAAATCGCTAAGCTAGCTTTAGCTAAGGGTATTGACACTGTAGTATTTGACCGTGGTGGTTATAACTACCATGGTAGAATTGAAGCCCTAGCTGATGCAGCTAGAGAAGCTGGTTTAAAATTCTAGGAGAAAGATATGAGCGAAAAAGATAATCGTAAACAAAGAAAGAACTTCCGTCCAAGAGAAGAAAAAGAATTCGATGAACGTGTAGTTAAAATCAATCGTGTATCTAAAACCGTAAAGGGTGGTCGTCGTATGCGTTTCTCTGCTCTAGTTGTTATTGGTGACAAGAAAGGTAGAGTAGGCTTTGGTACTGGTAAAGCAAATGAAGTACCAGATGCTATTAGAAAAGCTAGCGAGGCTGCTAAGAAGAACGTTATTAAAGTTCCTCTTGTAAATGGTTATAGAACTGTACCACATCCTATCGTTGGTGAATATGGTGCTGGTGAAGTATTATTAAAGCCTGCTACAGAAGGTACTGGTATCATCGCTGGTGGTGCCGTACGTGATGTACTTGAACTTGTTGGTTGCTCAGATGTAATCACTAAGTGTACTGGTTCTAGAACTAGTATCAATATGGTTCAAGCTACTTTTGCTGCTCTAAAGGGTCTTAAGACTGTTGATAGTGTAGCTAAACTTCGTGGTAAGAAAGTAGAAGAAATTAGATAAGGGGGCGCTAATAATGGAATTACATGAAATGAAATACAATGATGGCGCTCGTAAAGAAGTAAAGCGTCTTGGTAGAGGCCCTGGCTCTGGTACTGGTAAGACTTCTGGTAAGGGTCATAAGGGTCAAAACGCTCGATCTGGTGGCGGTGTTGCTATCGGTTTCGAAGGTGGTCAAACTCCATTCTTCAAGCGTATGCCAAAAAGAGGTTTCACAAACTTCACAAGAAAAGAGTATGCTATTGTTAATTTAGATTCTCTTGAAAAATTTGATGATGGTGCTACTGTTACACCTGAAATCTTAAAGGAAGCTGGCCTTGTTAAGAAAGAATATGATGGCGTTAAAGTATTAGGTAATGGTACATTAACTAAGAAATTAACTGTTAAGTGTGACAAGGTTTCTGCTAGTGCTAAAGCAGCTATTGAAAAGGCAGGCGGAAAAGTAGAGGCTGACTAAGATGTTTAGTATTTTTAAGGATTTTCTTGCTAACAAAGAAATTAGAAAAAAGATACTATTTACTTTAGTAATATTGTTTATTTATCGCTTGGGGTCGGCTATTCCGGCTCCAGGCATTAATGATTCAATCATCTCATTAAGCGCTAATTCCTTGCTTAATATGATGTCTTTGCTTGGTGGTGGTTCAATTGAACAAATGTCAATTTTCTCACTTGGTGTTGGACCATATATCACTGCAAGTATCATTATTCAATTGCTTAGTATGGATATCATTCCAGCATTGAGCGAAATGGCTAAGTCTGGCAAAAAAGGCAGACAACAAATGGATCGTATAACTCGTTATTTAGGAGTTGTACTTGCCCTTGTTCAAGGCTATTTCATTGTTCAATTATTATCTACACAATATAGTATTGTAGATAATCCTGGATTTATGTCTTATGCTTATATCGCCTTAATCTTTACAGCTGGTACAATGTTCTTACTTTGGTTGGCTGATCAAATTACGGTTAAGGGTATAGGTAATGGTGTTTCAGTAATTATCTTTGCGGGTATTGTTGCTGATATGCCAAACAACTTTAAACTAGTTTATAACACTTTCATTGGTGAGAGTGCTACTAGTAGCTTAGGTGTTCCTGGATTTATCATTTATTTGTTAATGTATCTTGCAATTATCGTCTTGGTAGTTGTGATGCAAATGGCAGAAAGAAGAATTCCTATTCAACAATCTACTAGTCAACGTTTAAATAAGAGTAAGGGTGATTTAAATCATTTGCCACTAAAGATAAATTCAGCAAGCGTTATTCCAGTAATCTTTGCTGGTGCTCTTATTCAAGGTCCACAAATTATTGCATCTTGGGTTAATACAAACGCTTATAATTTCTTAAGTAAGCTTTGTGATTTCACTAATCCTTGGTTCTTATGTTTCTATGCTGTATTAATTATCTTGTTTACATTCTTCTATACAAATCTTACAGTTGATCCTGATAAGATGGCTGAAGATCTTGGTAAACAAGGTCAATACATTCCTGGTGTAAGACCTGGTAGTGAAACAAAACAATATGTCGCTAAGGTACTTAATCGTATTACTTGCCTTGGTGCTATCCTATTAACTTTCATTGCTTTATTACCTTATGTAGTAAGTAATTTAACTGGTTTATCTTCAAGAGCAGCACTTGGTGGTACTGGTATCATCATCGTCGTTGGTGTTGCTATGGATACAATCAAAGAGTTAAAGGGTCAATTAACGACAAAACAATACAAAGGATTTGTAGGTAAATAAAAAATGAATCTTCTAATTATTGGTGCTCCTGGTACTGGTAAGGGAACAATGTCTTCATTTATTGTTGAAGATTATAAGGTTATACATGTATCAACAGGAGACATGTTAAGAGAAGCTATCGCAAATCAAACACAAGTTGGTCTTAGTGCAAAAGAATATATGGACAAGGGCCAACTTGTTCCTGATAATACTATTCATGATATTATTCTTGAAAGATTTAAAAAGGATGATGTTAAAAATGGTTTCTTATTCGATGGCTATCCTCGTACAGTTGCTCAAGCTGAAGATTTGGACAACTTGCTTGCTTCACTTGATATGAAGCTTGATAGAGTAATTTACTTAGAGATGGAAGATGAACCATTAAAGAGTAGAATTACTGGCCGTAGAGTTTGTACTAATTGTAAGAGTATTTATCATATTACTAATAAGCCTTCTAAGGTTGAGGGAGTATGTGATGTATGTGGTGGTACTTTAATTCAAAGAAGCGATGATACTCTTGAGGCCTTAAACAAGAGACTTGATGCATATTATGCACAAACAAAGCCTGTTGTTGAATATTATGAGAAAAAGAATCTTGTATCTTATATCAATTCAGATCAAACTACTGAAAAGGTATATGAAGATATAAAGAAAGCTTTGGAGGAAATCTAATGATTACTCTAAAGTCAAGTAGAGAAATTGAACTTATGGATAAAGCGGGCACTATTGTTGCCCTTGTCCATAAGAAATTAAGAGAAGTTATTAGACCTGGTATCTCAACTGCTCAAATTGATAAAATTTGTGAAGAAGTAATTAGAGAAAACGGGGCTACTCCTTCTTTTAAGGGTCTCTATGGCTTTCCTGGTGCTGTTTGTACTTCAGTAAATGAAATTTTAGTACATGGCATACCAAGTCACTCGTGTATTTTAAAAGATGGTGATATAATAACTGTCGACGTTGGCGCCTGTTATAAAGGCTACCATGGCGATAGTGGTTGGACGTATGCTGTTGGAAATGTAAAACAAAGCACTCTTGACTTAATGCGTGTTACAGAAGATGCATTATATAAGGGGCTTGAAATGGCAAAACCAGGTAATCGCGTTGGTGATATTGCTAACGCTGTTCAAACTTATGTTGAGTCTTATGGCTATTCAACGCCAATTGAGTATACAGGACATGGCATAGGTAAGAGCGTTCATGAGGATCCATATGTACCAAATGTTGGCCGTCCTCATACTTTGGAACTTTTAAAACCAGGTATGTGTATTGCGGTTGAACCAATGGTATTTGCTGGAAGCCCTCATTGTGTAACTCTTGATAATGGCTGGTCGGTTGTAAATAGAGAACGCAGTTTATGTGCTCACTATGAACACAGTATCGCTATTACTAAGGATGGTTACAAAATCTTGACGAAGGAGGATTAGTATTTGGCTAAGCAAGATGTTATTGAAATTGATGGTTTGGTAACTGATACTTTACCAAATGCGAAATTCAAGGTGAAACTAGAGAATGGACACGAAATCCTGGCTCACGTTTCTGGTAAAATCCGCATGCATTACATCCGCATTTTACCGGGTGATAGAGTGACCGTAGAAATTTCACCTTATGATTTAACACGTGGGCGTATTACATTTAGACATAAGTAGTCTAGGAGGGAAATTAGATGAAAGTAAGACCATCTGTAAAACCTATTTGCGACAAGTGCCGTGTAATTAAGCGTAAAGGTCGCGTTATGGTTATTTGTGAAAACCCTAAACACAAACAAAGACAAGGTTAAAAAGGGAGGAAATTAAATGGCTCGTATTGCTGGAGTAGATATTCCTAATGATAAGCGTGTAGTTATATCATTAACATATATCTATGGTGTTGGTTTACCAACTGCTAAAAAGGTATTAGCTGACAATGGTATCAGTGAAGATATCCGCGTTAAGGATTTAACTGATGATCAATTAAATGCTATTCGTAAAACTTTAGATAGCTACAAACTTGAAGGTGACTTAAGAAGAGAAACTCAACTTGATATCAAGAGACTTATGGAAGTTGCTTGCTATAGAGGTATGAGACACAGAAAAGGTTTACCTTGTAGAGGTCAAAGAACAAAGACTAATGCTCGTACACGTAAGGGACCTCGTCGTACAGTAGCTAACAAGAAGAAGTAGGAGGTAAGTTATGGCACAAAAAACAGTTCGTAAGAAACGTGTTAAGAAGAACATTGCTAGCGGTATCGCTCATGTTCACTCAACATTTAATAACACAATTGTAACGATTACTGATGAAGCTGGTAACGTTGTATCTTGGTCTAGTGCTGGTGCACTTGGCTACAAAGGTTCTCGTAAGTCTACACCTTATGCTGCTCAACTTGTATCTGAAGCAGCTGGAAAGAGCGCAATGGATCATGGTATGCGTAAAGTCCAAGTAGAAGTTAAGGGACCTGGTCCAGGTAGAGAAGCTGCTGTTAGAGCTTTAGCTACTGCTGGTCTTGAGATTACAGCTATTAGTGACGTTACACCAGTTCCACATAATGGTTGTCGTCCACCAAAGAAGCCTAGAGGCTAATAAGGAGGTAACATATGCAAAAATTTGAACGTCCTGAATTTAAAATTTCTGAATATGTTGAAGATGAACATTATGGTAAATTTGTAATTTCACCTTTAGAAAGAGGTTTTGGTACTACTTTAGGTAATGCACTTAGAAGAGTTATGCTTTCTAGCTTACCTGGTGGCGCTGTATACTCTATCAAGCTTGATGGAATTTATCACGAATTCTCATCAGTTAAGGGTGTAAGAGAAGACGTTACAATGATGATTCTAAATATTAAGTCATTAATACTTAAGATTTTAGATGATGATAGTTATACACTTAGAATTTCTGCAAAAGGACCTTGTACTGTAACTGGTAAAGATATCATCGTTCCAGGTGGTGTTGAAGTATTAAATCCAGATCTAGTTATTGCGCACGTTGAAGATGGTGGCGTATTAGATATGGAACTTCTTGCTAGAAAAGGAAGAGGCTATGTTTCTGCAGATGAAAATAAGCACCTTTTCCAAGGTTCTTCACAAGGAATTGGTACAATTTATACTGATGCAATTTATACACCAGTTACAAAAGCTAACTTTGAGGTAGAACCAACTCGTGTTGGACAAAGCGTTAAGTTTGATGAGCTTACTATGGAAGTTTGGACTGATGGTTCAATTAATCCTAAGGAAGCAATTGCTTTATCTAGCAAAATTCTAATCTCACATTTAGAATTATTAACTGAAGTTGATCAAAAAGTTAAAGAGTCTGAATCAGTTATGGAAGAAAATGTACATGAAAACAACTCTAAGGCTGTTAACATGTCTATTGAAGATTTAGATTTAACAGTTAGATCATATAACTGTTTAAAGAGAGCTGGCATTTCTACTGTTGAAGAGTTAACTCTAAAGACAGAAGATGAAATGGCTCACGTTAGAAACTTAGGTAAGAAGTCTCTTAAGGAAGTTAAAGAAAAACTTGAAGAGATGGGCCTTGGTTTCAAGCATTATGAATAAGGAGGAGAGTCATGCATAATCGTAAATTAGGACGTACATCTGATCATCGTAAAGCATTACTTAGAAATATGGCTACTGAAGTTATCCTAAGAGGTAAGATCGAAACTACTGAAGGAAAAGCTAAGGAAGTAAAAAGCTATGTTGATTCTTTAATTACATTAGGTAAGAAGAATGATTTAGCTAGCAGAAGACATGCTGCTAACTTATTAAGCAATGTTACTACTAAGGATGGCAAGAGTGCAGTTTCAGTACTATTTGATGTAGTAGCACCTAAGTATGCAGAAAGAAATGGTGGTTACACTCGTTTAACTAAGACTGGTATTAGACGTGGTGATAATGCTCCATTAGCAACTGTTGAATTAGTTTAATAATATTAGCTCTCGAAAGAGAGCTTTTTATTTGCTTTTGTTATAATGGAGACATGAATTACAAAATAATAAGACTTGCATATAAGGATGCAAAAGAAAATTTAAATAGAGAATTACTTGTTAGAGATGATTTATCTTTAATTGAACTAGGTTGTGTGTTGGGTTCTTCGCTATATAGCACACTTGAACATGATTTCATGTTTAAGACAAGCAGCAATTCCTTTGTCTTAGAGAATTATGGCAATGCAACAGGTCAAACATTATATATGAGCGATTATTTGCTGGCAGATTTAGGCGACCACTTCGAATATATTTATGATTTTGGTGATGAATGGCGTTTTGATTGTGAAGTTATAGGTAGTCAAAAGAAAAGAGGCAAACAATTTGCGTATGCATTAAAGGGAACTGGTGTAGGTTTATTTGAGGATGGACGTTGTTTTTTTGATGCTTCTTTAGTAGGCGACTATGATTTTAATATCTATGGAGAAAATGATCCAGACGATTATATCCCTTATAATATTCCTTTTTCTTTATTGGAAGATATAACTTATTTTGATGTAGAAGAAATGAATAATGAATTTAAGCATACATTACCTTTTGATATTTATGATTTTATTAAAGAAACACATGATTTAGGTTTTGAGAAAAATGTCGAAAACATCAATCTAGAAGATTATGTAAGTGAAAAGGAAATAGAAGAATTTTTTGATGAGCGCATAGATAATGAAGATATTGATATCTTACAGTTGATGTTGGCTGATGCGGTCCAAAATCATATTAATAAGTTAGATTATGTTAAAGAGGCATACGATCGATTATTAGATAAATATAATGATCCAACCATAGCTTCAGCAATGATAATGGAAGTCTTATTTAATGAGATTAAAGATGTTTTATTGGGCGATGCTAAGTCGCTTGATGGCGAATATAAAAAGAAGATTAAGAGGTTAAAGTAATATGGATATTGTTGAAAGATTTATTGATTATTGCAAGGTGGAGACAATGTCTGATCCTTATAGTAATAGCGTTCCAAGTAGTCAGAAACAATGGAATTTGGCTAGAAAACTTGAAAAAGAATTAACTGAGTTAGGGTTAGATGTTAAATTAAGCGATTCTTGTATAGTATATGGCAGACTTAAGTCTAATACTGATAAGAAGGTCGACACAATCGGCTTAATTGCACATATGGATACTAGCCCTGATATGTCGGATATTAATGTTAAACCTCGTATTATTGAGAAATATGATGGAAGTGAAATAGTTTTAAATGAGAAACTGAATATCAAAATGTCTCCTAAAGAATTTCCTTGTTTAAAAAAGGATGTTGGGGCTGATTTGATTGTAACTGATGGCACTACCCTTTTAGGTGGAGATGATAAGGCTGGTATTGCGGTTATCATGGATTTATTAGACAAGTTGGTTAATAATCCTGATATTAAACATGGTGATATAGCCATTGCCTTTACGCCAGATGAAGAAGTCGGCAGAGGAACAGAAAACTTTGATGTAGAATACTTTAATGCGGATTATGCATATACTGTAGATGGTGGCGATGTTTGTGATATTGAATATGAAAACTTTAATGCAGCTAGTGCAATTGTAAAGATTGCTGGATTATCAATTCATCCAGGCAGCGCTAAAGGTAAGATGCTTAATTCTATTTTAATAGGTATGGAATTTCAAAGTTTACTTCCAACTTTTGATAATCCAATGTATACCGAAGGATATGAAGGCTTTAACCATTTGGGAAGTATTAATGGTGATTGTGAATCGACAACTTTAGAATATATTATTCGTAACCATGATAAGGAATTATTAGAGAAACAGAAAAATGATTTTGTTAATGCGACTGATTTTTTAAATAAGAAGTATGGAGAAGGTACTGTAAACTTAGATATTGAAGATTCTTATCAAAACATGAAGGAATTCATTGTTAAGAGAATGGATATTGTGGATAATGTTAAAAATAAGATGAAAACATTAGGAATAGAGCCAACAAGTAGTGCTATTAGAGGTGGCACGGATGGTGCTAGTCTAACCTATAAGGGTCTACCTTGTCCAAATTTAGGTAATGGCGATCGTAATTGTCATGGCAAATTTGAATATGTGAATATCAATGAAATGAAGTTTATGTCAAAGCTTCTTGTTGAAGTGGTAAGGGTCTAATTAACTAACAACTAAAAATATGGTAAGATAATAGGGCTATGAAGAGTTTTAGTAAGATTTTGATTATACTTATTATTGGATTGATATTTTCAGGATATAGTTATGTAGATGAAGGAGAAAGCGACTCCAAAACCTTAAATATTGATGATTTTTATGATTATCAAAAAGAGTATAAAAGCGAAGAAGTAAGTGTTTGTGCCAGTGGTACAACTAAGACATATATGGATTATCGCGCCACAACAGCTAGAGCTAGTAGACAATATCAATTTATGCATAATGAAATGACGGTTGATGAAAATACGGGCTTTTTATATGACAAAGATGGTTTTATTGGAGCTGCCCTTGGTTCATATTATGGTGAAATAGGTGATCGTTATTACTTTACTTTAGAGTCTGGCGTGGTTTTACCTATTGTAAAGTGTGAAGAGAAGTCAGATTCAGATACAGATGCTAGCGGATGTTACCATCTATCAGATAATTCAGTAATTGAATTTGTTATTGATAAAGACTATGCTTTAAACTACTTTGGTAGAATGTCTAATAGTTATGTTTTAAATGGTAATTATAATAACTATGCCTTATTTAAGGGTGCTATTGTTAAGGTTGAAAAAGTATTAGATGAAAAGAATGAGAATTATGTAACTTATTCAAGTCAGAGCACACCAATCTTTAATAGTGATATTTTCAACTATGGAAGCGGCTATTAATGCAAAAAGTATTGGTTATAGTTGGTCCCACAGCTAGTGGCAAGACAGCTTTTGGCATTAGGGCTTGTGAAAAATATAATGGCGAAATAATATCTGGTGATAGTATTCAAATCTATAAGGGACTTGATATAGGTAGTGCTAAAGCTAGCCTTAAGGAAAGAAAACAAGCAATTCATCATCTTATAGATATTAAAGAACCTTTTGAAAATTATTCGGTTAAGGAGTTTCAAGAACTTGGTCGAAAATACATTAATGATTTAACAAGTAAGGGTAAACTTCCTGTTATAGTAGGTGGCACAGGTTTATATATTAAAGCATTGTTATATGATTATGTATTTTATGATGAAGAAGAAAAAGATGACCAATTCAATGAATTAAGCAATCAAGAGATTTATGATATTTTGATGCAGAAAGATCCAAAATGTCTTGAAAAGATTCATGTTAATAATCGTAAAAGGTTAGTTAGAGCTTTAAATATAGTCAATAAACATGAAGAGGGTATATCAGATATTAAGGGTAGACAAGAGCACAAGCTTTTATATGATGCCTTAATTATTGGTTTAAATAAAGATCGCGAAAAACTATATGATGATATATCGAAAAGAGTTGATATGATGGTATCTGATTGTTTGATTGATGAAATTAAGGGATTATTAGATAATGGCGTAAACTTTGATATGCAATCGATGCAAGGCATTGGCTATAAAGAGTTTAGAGATTATTTTAATGGCACTAAGTCTTTAGAAGATTGTGTCTTGGATGTCAAAAGAAATACTAAGCATTTCGCAAAAAGACAATATACTTGGTTTAACAATCAAATGAATGTTAATTGGTTTGATGATAAACAAGAGGCTTTTAATTTAATTGATAATTGGCTAAAAATTTGACACATTTGACTTTTGGGTCCATAATAATAAAGGTTATTGATTTGCAATAACTTTTTAAATACTTAAATTTATGAAAGATAAGAACAAAGTTATTTTGACATGCAGTGAATGTTTATCACGTAATTATGTAACTCATAAAAACAAGGCTGACTCTAATAAGCGTTTAGAACTTAGTAAGTTTTGTCCTAGATGTAATAAGCATACTGTTCACAAAGAAACCAAATAAGGAGGGTTTTATATGAAGTGGTTTAGTCCTAGTGCCATTTTTAAAGAAATTTCAAAGATTAGATGGCCAAAGAAAAATGATTTAGTTGCAAACAGTGTTCAAGTAGTAGTATTTACTGCCTTCTTCGCAGCATTCTTCTACTTATGCCAATTCTTGGTTTCTGTATGCTTGAAATTGATTGGGGTTATTGGATAATGGCAGATCAAAGTAATGAAAAAAGATGGTATGTAGTTAATACATACGCTGGTCATGAGAATAGAGTTAAGGATAACCTTGAAAAAAGACTAGAAACAATGGGTATTTCTGACAACTTATTTAGAATTGTTGTTGCAGAAAAGCCTGATTTTGAAGTAAAAAATGGTAAGACTAAGGAAATCGTAACTAATCTTTTCCCTGGTTATTTATTTGTTGAAATGATTATGACTGATGAAGCTTGGTATGTTGTAAGAAATACACCTGGTGTTACTGGATTTATTGGTTCTTCTGGTGGTGGTGCTAAACCAATCCCAGTTAAGGATGAGGAAATTGAACGTATCTTGCGTCAAATTGGTCAAACAGATACAAATATTGATGTAACATTCAAGGTTGGCGATGTAGTTAAGATTTTATCTGGACCTTTCTCTGGTATGGAGGGTACTGTTGAATCAATGAATGATGAAAGTAAGGTTGCGACTGTTATTATCATCTTCTTTGGTAGAGAAACTGCTACTGATATCGATTACGTTGATATCGAACCTGCACTTTAATCTTAAGGGAGCGAAAGCTCCTTTTTGTTTTATTTTAGATTAGAAAATAAAAACGAATATTCCGTAAATAATTATAGAAATGTTTATAGATGATAAGCTTTAGTTTGTGTATAATTTTTATACACAAACATTTAATCGTAAATTATAATGCATGTTCTGGAGGTCAAATGGATAAAAAAGGGTATTGTGGAATATATGACATTTTGAAATTTATAGCTGCATTAATGATAGTGCTATTTCATTTATGGGAATTACTTGGGTTAAATAACATTTATCCAATAAGTGATGTGCCTACTATATATGTAGAACTGTTTTTTATAATATCAGGTTTCTTTTTAATGTCTCATATAGATAGTCAATCAAAAGAAGATGATGAAACAATAATTAGTTATCTATTGCATAAATGCAAAAGCTTTTTTGGTGCGTTGTGTATTGTTAATGCGATACATTTTGTGGTTTATTGTAAATATAACGGCATTAATACAATCGCAGATGTATTTTTAAAACTATGGCATTTTAAGTGGGAGTTTTTAATGCTTCAATGTGCAGGTTTTATTCAAAATCCCCAGTTTAATAGCGATTTTCTAGTGGGTGCTGCATGGTATCTTTCGGCCATGATGATTACCCAAGCTATAATTTATCCTCTTGCAAAGTATTATCGAAAGGTCTTTATACGTATTATTTGTCCTTTGATGATTCTTTTTGTGTATGGTTTTATGATGCAAAAATATGGAACGATAAATGTTGGCAAGGATATTACATATTTATTACCCGATTCTTTATATCGAGCATTTGCAGGACAGTGCCTTGGAGTACTTTCTTATCAGTTTTATATTTGGGCAAGTAAAAGTGAATTCTTTTTAAGAAAAGAGGCTATTATTCTTTGCTATGTATGTTGGCTGGTTTTTCCACTTACTATTATTTTGACTTTTTGCAATATTGGTGATGGAACTTTATTTTGTATTATTCCTTTTATGTATATAGTCGCTAGTGCTTCAATTAATAAAACACCAATTACCAAATCATTACAATCTATTTCAGATAGTATTAGTAAGAAGTTAGGAAAACTTAGTCTTTATATCTATCTAACACATTTTCCTGTTATTAGTTTTGTTTCATGGTACTTTATAAGCTATAGCTTAAATTTTAAGATTGTAGCCTCACTTATAATTACGATAGTATACACGTTTTTATTGTATTATCTTGATAAACATCGTAAGAATGCTTACCCAATAATTGTTGTTGTTTTTATAGCAATAGGTCTTTCGCTTATAAGATGTTTGTTTATTTAAGTAAAGAAAAAGGCTTTATAGCCTTAATCTTACTTAATAACAAATTCTTTTATTTCGCCATTTACTTTAACAGCTAGATATTTAGCTTCAGGTTTTACATATACCTGTGCTTCTTCAACATTTTTTAAAGCAATTTTGTTTTGTTTAAGAATAGTCTTAACATCAGCTTCTAAGTTAGTAACATCTACTTCGTTACTATCGAATTGTACAATAGTTTTTAACTCCATGTGTTTTCCTTTCCTAGTTTTCTAAACTATTTGTAATATATCTTGCAACATAGACACCACTTGCTGAGGCGTGTGATAAAGAGTGTGTGATACCTGAACCATCGCCTATAATAAATAGTCCCTTGTGCTTACTTTGAAGGTTATTGTCTACTTCAACTGTCATATTGTAGAACTTAACTTCTACACCATATAATAGCGTATCATCATTTGCCGTGCCAGGAGCAATCTTGTCTAGGGCATGTATCATATCGATGATTGAATCTAGTATTCTTTTTGGAAGAACTAGTGATAAGTCACCAGGAGTAGCATTTAGTGTTGGCCTAACAGCACCTTCAGCTATTCTTTCAGGAGTAGATCTTCTTCCTCTTTCAAGATCGCCAAATCTTTGGACGATTACCCCACCACCTAGCATATTAGATAGTCTAGCAATTGATTCGCCATAGCCATTTGAATCTTTAAATGGGAATGAGAAGTTTTTTGATACAAGTAGGGCGAAGTTAGTGTTTTCCGTTTTCATATCATCACCTTCATACGAATGACCATTTACAGTGATGATACCGTTAGTGTTTTCATTTACAACAATACCATTTGGGTTCATACAGAAGGTTCTTACATTGTCTTCCCAATGTGGTGTACGATAGACAATTTTTGATTCATATAGTTCATCTGTGATATCTGAGAAGATAACGGCTGGAAGCTCTACTCTTACACCTAAGTCAACTCTATTTGAGCGAGTTGGTATATCAAGCTTTTGGCAAATTTTTTCCATCCAAGATGAGCCAGATCTTCCTACAGATATTACTAAATCTTTACAGTTATATTCTTCTTTATTTGTTTTTACAACAAAGTCATTGTCACCATTACATACTACATCGACAACTGGAGAGTTGAAGATGATATCAACATGGTCTTTTATTTCGTTATAAATATTTTCAAGTACAATGTAGTTTACATCGGTACCAAGGTGTCTTACTTCAGCATTTAATAGCTTTAAAGAGTTTTGCATGCATACTTTCTTAAACTTAGTGCCAGCTGTAGAATATTTCTTACAATTTTGGCCACCATGGCTTACATTGATTTCATCAACATAGTTCATTAAATCTAATGCTTTATCATAGCCGATATATTCATATAGAGTGCCACCAAAGTCATTAGTAATATTATATTTACCATCTGAGAAGGCTCCTGCTCCACCAAAGCCAGACATGATTGAACAAGATTTACAGCTTATACAAGATTTAATCTTTTTGCCATCAATTGGACAATGTCTTTTATCTAAAGCGTTTCCACTGTCTAATAAACATATTTTTAAACTAGGATCTTTCTTTACTAGTTCATATGCAGAATATATGCCACCAGGTCCTGCTCCTATAATAACTACATCATAATTCATACTTTTACCTCACTTAAATATTATAAAGTATTTGAGTTGTATTTTAAGGCTATTTTATAGTCTTGTTTGTTATTAATATGGACAGTTAGCAGAGCTTGAGAAAATGAAAGCGCTTTATTTACAAAAATTTTAAAAAGCTCTTTTAAAAAAATTTTATTGTGTTACTATACATACATAAACATCGTATAATCCTTTGGATGTGGCAAGGGAGTCTCTACATCATCACCGTAAATGATGATACTATGGTTGAGCCTTTGATGAATCAATTGGCCCGTGCAAGCGATGTTAATTGGTTTAAGGAGGGCTTTTCTTTTTGGAATTATTAGAAAATAGAATTTTAACTGATGGCATCATACTTGATGGCGATATTTTAAAAATCGATAATTTTTTAAATCACCAAATGGATGTATCTCTTCTTGATGAAATGGGAAAAGAATTCAAGAGAATTTTTGATGGTGTTTCTGTAAACAAAATCTTAACAATTGAGTCTAGTGGCATTGGCATGGCTGTTGCGGCTGCTAGATATTTTGGTAATTGTCCTGTGGTATTTGCGAAAAAGGGTAAATCAGCAAATATTGGTGGGGAAGTTTATGAATGCATTGAAAAATCTTATACACGTGGTGTTGAATATCATATCCAAGTTTCAAAAAAATATTTAAATGAAAATGATAATGTGCTTATTCTTGATGATTTTTTGGCAATGGGCGAAGCTTTAAATGCTTTAGTTAGTATTTGTAATCAAGCTGGTGCCAAAGTAAATGGTTGTGGTGTTGCGGTATGTAAGGCATATCAACCTGGCTTAAAGAGAATAAGTGATCTAGGAGTTAGAGTTGAGGCTTTGGCTTCTATCAAATCGATGCATAATGGTATCATCGAATTTTAATGGTTAATACAAGGTTACTTGTTTAACAATATAAGAAGGAGAGAAAAATGAAAAAATTAACTGCTTTACTATTAGCTGTACTAATGGTATTCGCTCTTGTTGGTTGCTCAAGCAATGGACAAGGCAAAGATGATGCTGCTGATGAGGTTACACCTGATTCTACTACAAGTGATGTAAAGATTGGTGCTATTATCCTTGGCGATGAAAACGAAGGTTATAGCTATGCTCATATCGCTGGTATCAAGGCTGCTGCTGAAAAGTTAGGCATTCCTGAAAGCAACATTATCTGGAAATACAACATTGGTGAAAACCAAGATGTATATGATGCTGCTGTTGACTGCATTGAAAATGGTGCAAGTTTAGTATTATCTAATTCTTATGGTCAACAAACTTATATGCAACAAGTTGCTAGCGAATATCCTGAAGTTCAAATTATCGCTGTAACTGGTGATACTGCTGCAATTTCTGGTTTAGCTAATTTCCATAATGCATTTAATAAAGTATATGAATCAAGATATGTTTCTGGTGTTGTTGCTGGTTTAAAACTTGCAGAACTAGAGGCTAATGGTGAACTTGTAGATGCTAACTACAACGAAGATGGTGAAGTTAAGATTGGTTATGTTGGTGCTTATCCATATTCAGAAGTTGTTTCTGGTTTCACTTCATTCTATCTTGGTGTTAAGTCTGTATTTGAAAACGTACATATGTATGTTGAATATACAAATAGCTGGTCTGATTTAACAGCTGAAGGTACAGTTGCTGATGATTTAATGTCTCAAGGTTGTGTAATTATTTCTCAACATGCTGATACTACTGGTGCTCCAAGTACTGTTCAAAGTAATAATGATTCTAATAAGTATGGTTTCAATGCTTATTCTGTTGGTTATAACATTTCAATGTTAGATGTAGCACCTACTGCTGCTTTAACTAGTGCTAGTGCTAATTGGGAAGTTTATTATGAATATGCTTTCTCTAGCTTATTAAATGGTACTGATTTTGATACTGACTGGGCTAAGGGCTATGATGTTGGTGCTGTTGCAATCACTGAACTTGGCACTTCTTGTGCAGAAGGTACTGCTGATAAGGTTGCCGAAGTTGTAGATGCTATTGCTTCTGGTAGCTTACATGTATTTGATTGCTCAACTTTCACATATGATGGTGTTAATCCAACTACTATGTTAGGTGATGTTGATGCTGACTTCACTCCTGAAACAGAATGTGTAAGTGATGGTTACTTCCATGAGTCAGAATTTAGAAGTGCTCCTTACTTCCCTAATGCTTCTCTAATCGATGGCATTACTGCTCTTGGTGAATAAAATTTAAATATTTTAGCTACAGGCTCTTTGGGGCCTGTAGCTTTTATACGTTTTTGGAGGTTTAATGGAAAACGCAATTGAAATGGTGAATATCACTAAGAAATTTGGTGATAAAGTTGTGGCTAATAAGGATGTCACAATGAATATCAGACATAAAGAAATACTTTCTTTGTTGGGTGAAAATGGTTCTGGTAAGACTACTTTAATGAATATGCTTGCTGGTATCTATTATCCTGATTCTGGTCAAATCTTTTTTGATGGAAAAGAAGTTAGTATTACTAGTCCTAGTGATGCGTATCATTTAGGGATCGGCATGGTTCATCAACACTTTAAGTTAATTGATGTTTTTACAGCTTTAGAAAATATTTTGCTTGGTTTAGCTAGTGATGTTAATACTAAGGATGTTGAAAATAGGGTTAAGGAAATTTGTGATAAGTATGGCTTTGAACTTGATTTAAATGCTAAAGTATATGACATGTCAGTTTCTGAGAAACAAACGCTTGAAATAGTTAAGACTTTATATAGAGGTGCTGAGATTTTAATTTTAGATGAGCCTACTGCGGTTTTAACTCCTCAAGAAACTAGAAAATTGTTTAATGTCATTAAGAATATGAGGGATGATGGCAAGGCTGTTGTTATTATCACGCATAAATTAAATGAGGTATTAGAGGTATCTGATAGGGTAACCATTCTAAGAAAAGGTGAATATATTGGTACTATTGATACCAAGGATGCAAGTGAGCAAATTCTAACGGAGATGATGGTTGGTGAGAAGGTAGAGCTTAATATCAATCGTGATTTAGTTGAAAATAAAGAGAAAAGACTTGAAGTAAAACATTTAAATGTAACTAACTATGAGGGTAAAAAGGTTGTTAATGATGCAACATTTGACTTATATTCTGGTGAGATTTTAGGTATTGCGGGAATTTCTGGTTGTGGCCAAAAAGAACTACTAGAAGCAATTATGGGTCTACAAAAGGCAGATGATGATTCTTCAGTTGTTTATTATTCAACAGCTCATGGTACTCATGAATTAGTTGGTTTATCAACAGAAAAGATTAGGGGCTTTGGTTTACATCTTGCCTTTGTACCCGAAGATAGATTAGGTATGGGACTAGTTGGTAATATGGGCATGACGGAAAATGTTCTTTTGAAAAGATATAAAAAGGGTGCAGGTCCTTTCCTTCATACTAAAAAACCGCAAGAGATGGCTGAGAAGATTAAGGAAGAACTTGATGTTAAGACGCCTTCTTTAGAGTATCCGCTTCGTAAATTGTCTGGTGGCAATATCCAAAAGGTATTGGTAGGAAGAGAAGTTGCTGCTAAGCCTACGGTTTTAATGACTGCTTATGCGGTAAGAGGACTTGATATTAATACTTCTTATACTATTTATAATTTATTAAATGATGAGAAGAAAAAGGGTGTTGCCATAATCTATGTTGGTGAGGACTTAGATGTACTAATGGCACTTAGCGATAGAATTCTGGTAATGTGTGATGGTCATATTAATGGTATTCTTGATGCACGTACTTGTTCTAAAGAAGAACTTGGATATCTTATGACTAATTTAAAGGAGTCTAATTAATATGAAAGAACCTAAGTTTACGATTACTAGAAAAGATAATGAAACTTTAGTTAATAAGGTAATAATTAAGGCGGTTGCGATTATTTTATCTTTACTTGTTTCAGCTTTATTTTTATATTTTGTGACAAAACTTGATCCAATTTCGGTATATGCTTCAATGTTTAAGGGCGCTTTTGGTACAAGTAGAAGAACGTGGATTACGGTAAGGGATACGGCTTTATTGTTACTTATTGCGGTATCATTAACACCTGCATTCAAGATGCGCTTTTGGAATTGTGGAGCAGAAGGTCAAGTATTAATTGGCGGTTTAGTTACTGCTGCTTTAATGATTTATTATGGTGATATTTTGCCTACACCATTGTTGTTACTTATTATGTTTGTGGTATCAGCTATATGTGGTGCTTTATGGGCTTATTTACCCGCTTTATTTAAGGCTAAATATAATACTAATGAAACTTTGTTTACTTTAATGATGAACTATGTAGCTATTCAACTTGTTGAATTCTTTGTAGACTTTTGGGATAAGAAACAATCGCATTCAGTTGGTATTATCAATATGAATAGTAATGGTGGTTGGTTTTTCTCTATTGCGGGTAAACAATATTTATTGAATGTCATTATTATTTTGGTTATTTCAATTGTCGTATATATTTATTTAAAATATTCTAAACATGGTTTTGAATTATCGGTTGTTGGTGAATCAGAGGCTACTGCTAAATATGCCGGTATTAATGTAAAAAATACTATTATTAGAACGGTACTTATGTCTGGTGGTATTGCTGGTATTGCAGGCTTTGTAGAAGTTGCGGGTATGTCACATACTATTTCTAAGCAAACAGCAGGTGGTAGAGGTTTTACAGCAATTATTGTTTGTTGGCTAGCAAAGTTTAATATTGTTACGATGACTTTTATTTCTTTACTTATTGTTTTCCTAGATAAGGGAGCTAGCCAAATCGCTTCAGATTTTGGACTTAATGAATATGCTTCTAGTATTATTACGGGTATTATTTTGTTCTTTATTTTGGGATCAGAATTCTTTGTAAATTATCAAATTAATCATCATAAAAAGGAGGCTAAACATGACTAGTGCACAATTAATTTCTTGGGTTGTTTCAGCTATTACATTTGGAACAGTTATTATGTTTGGTTGTATTGGTGAAACCATAAATCAAAAGGCTGGTAACTTAAATTTAGGCGTTCCAGGTATTATGCAACTTGGTGGTATTGGTGCTTTAGCTGGTGCTTTCATTTATGAAAATAGTGTCGCTTCACCAAATGGCACTGTTGGCATGATTATTGCTTTATTAAGTGCAATTATTGCAGGTGGTTTAGGTAGCTTACTATATAGCTTTTTAACCGTTAGCTTAAAGGCAAATCAAAACGTAACAGGTTTAACACTTACTATTTTTGGAACTGGTGTGGCTAATTTCTTTGGTGGCAGTATGATGAAGCTTTCAGGTGGTGTTGGTTCTATTTCGGTTGCGACCACTTCTAGTGTATTTAAGACCCGTTTGCCTTTTATTTCAGGTAAATTAGGTTTATTTGGTTCTTTGTTTTTAAACTATGGTTGGATGGTTTATTTCTGTTTGATTCTTGCGTTTGTGGCCAATTATTATTTAACTAAGACCAGATCTGGACTAAATCTTAGGGCAGTTGGTGAAAATCCTGCTACTGCGGATGCGGCTGGCATTAATGTTACAAAGTATAAGTATTTAGCTTCTATTATTGGTGGGGCTATATGTGGTCTTGGTGGCTTGTTTTATGTCATGGATTATATTCAAGGTACTTGGGCAAATGATAATACAATTGAGGCTTTAGGTTGGTTAGCTGTGGCTCTTGTTATATTTACAAGCTGGAAACCAAAAAATGCTACTTGGGGTGCTTATTTATTTGGTTTATGTTATTGGGCTTATATTTATATTCCATCTGAAATTTCAAGAAGTTTAGCTAATGTTTTAAAGGTTGAAAAGGTTACTTATCTACAAAATCTTTATAAGATGCTTCCTTATATTGTTACTATTGTGGTGCTTTGTATGGTATCAGCTAAAAAGAAAAAGGAGAATCAAGCTCCTGGACACTTGGGCGTTTCTTATTTTAGAGAAGATCGTTAGAATTAGGGCAGTTCTTGCCCTTTTATATTGGGTAGGATTGCATGTTAAAATTAAACCATGAATAATGAGGATTTAGTTAAAGCGATAATTTCTATTTTGGGAAGTAATAATATTGTTTATATCACTAATTGTGCAACTAGACTTAGGGCCAGCGTTAAAAGTGATGATAATGTTTCTTTAGATGACTTAAAGAAGATTGATGGCGTTCTTGGTCTGATACATGATAGCGATAAGTATTATGAGATAGTATTAGGTCCTGGGAAAGTACAAAAATGTGCCGATATTTGTATAGCTCTTGGAATACCTACAAGTGAGGATATGGCTAAAAGTAAGTCGAATATTCTTGTGCGTGGTAAACAAAGGTATAGTAAATTAAAAGAAGATTTAAAGATTATTGGTGAAATATTTATTCCTTTAATACCAGGGGTTATTGTAGCTGGTCTATGTGCTGGTTTAAACGCCTTGATTAGTCAACTTTATCCAAATTATACAGACAATAATGTTTTGTATATTATCTATAATTTGTTGGCTTGTATAAGTGATTCCTTTTTAGCTTACATTGGCGCTTGGGTTGGTTATAATGCAGCTATTAAATTTAATGCAACACCAATATTGGGCGGTATGTTGGGCATGATTTCTTCACTTAGTTATGTTGATAATATTGCCAAAACCTTAGGCTTATACAATAACGCTCAACCATTAAATTCTGTTTTAAGAGTAGGCAGAGGTGGTGTTTTGGCGGTTATTGTTGGCGTGTTTGTTTTATCTAAGATTGAAGACGCTGTTAGAAAAAGGATGCCAGAAAGCTTAGATGTAGCCTTTACGGGTTTAATATCATTACTTATAACACTTATTTTATATATCTTATTAATCATGCCAATTACGGGTCTAGTTTCAAAAGCGACATGTGACATATTAGGTGGTATATGTATGTCAAGTAGTCCTATAGTAAGAGGGATTGCTGGATTTTTGGCATCCGCACTTTTCTTGCCGATGGTTGCGATGGGAATGCATCATGGTTTGGTGGCTTTATATTCTATTGAACTTAGTGAGATTGGCTATGTTGTAATTTATCCTGCTTTAGCTATGGCAGGAGCTGGCCAAGTTGGAGCTGCCTTAGTTATTTATTTAAAAGCTAAAAAGGGTAATAATAAGGAGCTTAAAAAAACAATTAAAGCCGCTTTGCCCTCTGGTGTCCTTGGCATTGGCGAGCCATTAATATATGGCGTTACACTACCTATGGGTAGACCATTTTTTACAGCCGGAATAGGCGCTGGTTTTGGTGGCGCATTTGTCATGATAATGCAAGTAGGTGCTAAGACTTGGGGAACATCAGGAGTACTTGGTGCTTTGACAATGACATCTGGGCCCCATGGAGCATTTTCTGTTGTCTATTATTTAATTGGCCTACTTATTTCTTATATTATGGGCTTTATAGTTACTAACTTTTTGATTAAAGATGATTATGTAGCAAGCTATAGAAACAATAATTGCGAATAATGTGCTAATTTTAGCCAATTTCAGTATTTTTGAAGTACAATATTAATACAAATTAAACATGGGGATGTCTTGGTTTCGACAGGTTTATGTTGGATTTGGATTGCAGTGGAGTGATTACCTAATAATCAAATTAAAATATTCGGCAATAACGAATTAGCATTTGCTTAATCGGTTGAGCGACGTTAGCTCCCAAAGCAGCTTCTAATCTTAAAGCTTGTAGAGATTAGTCGTAAACACAGGCTAGGTGAAGAAAGTTAGCCTTATCTTTCAATCCGAAGACCGAAAAGGCGAATTCAATACTTGGTAGTTTGGGCCGTTTGTATTGTCTTATTTAAAAGTCAAACTAAACTGTAGAAATCCAAATGTGGAACTATTCTTGGACAGGGGTTCGATCCCCCTCATCTCCACCATTTACTAATTAGGCCTTTAGAAAAGGCTTTTTTTGTGCAATGATGGAAAAATGTAATTTTTATATACTTTTATGGTTGGAAAAATGCATAATTTTGTGGAATTTTGGTTGGAAAAATGCAAAATATAAGTATGTTAGAAAGAAAGATTACAAAAAAGATAAAAGATTGGTATAAAAATAGTTCAAGCGCACTACTTATTGATGGTGCTAGCCAAATTGGTAAGACAACAGTTATTGAACAGTTTTTAAAAGACAACAACATCGATTATATAGAACTTAATCTAATTGAGAATAAGCTCGCTTTAGAGGCTTTTAATACCTGTCTTTAGACTTTTACCTTAAAATATGGTGAGAATATGATAATGAGCTACA
>CAVKAO010000017.1:0-49139 GCA_963654705.1 Oscillospiraceae bacterium | reverse complement strand
CAAAAACTTGTGGTAAAAGCTGAATTAATATCACTGTTAACTTAATGACATTAGACGTTGTCTCTTTTTACACTTTCGTAGTTACTTTTTAAAACTAGAAATGGTGCGAACCACCACCACCATGGCTTACTCCAGAACTTGATATGTGGGTATGTGAACCTCCAGAACCAGAATGGTTATCAGATTGAATCCTAGTACGCGATTGACTCTTATATAAGAAAATATCACCACTTCTAAACAAGTTTAAACTAGAATGATCCATATATTGGTTTGCTTGTTTTTTAATACCTTGGGTCTTTAATTGACCTCTTAACACTAGAAAGACAATCAAACAAATAATTGCTGAACCACCAAGTCCTGCAAGCCCAGCCATCTTAATTGCAGCCGTAGGATCTGCTTTAGGCGCACTATATTCATGATATTCATGATAATATCTATCAGGATTTGTATAAACATAATCAATACCAGCAACAAAGGCCTTTATCGCATTATAATTATCGCCATTTTTTAAATAACTAGTGATATTTGGATAAACATCATTATCTAAGGCTTCATCCGCAAATAAAGTGATTGTATTATGCCCACAAGTAGTAATTGTATAATCACGATTATAGTAATTAATACAAAGGATAAGACCATCATTATCACTACCTAGACCATAGCCATTA
This sequence comes from Oscillospiraceae bacterium, assembly GCA_963654705.1. Classification (GTDB taxonomy): domain Bacteria; phylum Bacillota_I; class Bacilli_A; order Erysipelotrichales; family Erysipelotrichaceae; genus Colivicinus. Next base: position 48,471 of record CAVKAO010000017.1, on the reverse strand, counting down.
TAATCATAATAATCATCAGCTAAAGCAGTAATATCATCATTATCTTGGTAGGCAATATAAACCACGATATCAAAGCCGACTTTATTTATTTCATCATTGATTAATTGTTCAAGCTCTTGCTTTTCACTACTTGATAAACAACCATATTCATCAACAAGCTTATTATCATTAGCACTTATTGGTAAAGATAATAAAGAAAGGAATATTAAACTAAGTATTATCGTTATCTTTTTCATACTATCGCACCATAAAATAAGTTATTAAAGCAATGATAATAAAACATGCCACAAAAATTATCGCAATCAAAGAAGCAACCTTTTTACCATCCATAGGCAAATCACCTGCAAACTTGCCAGTTTGGCCATTCATTGCGAAATTGTATACTTTGCCATGATAAGTTGTTGAAAAAATATAAACTGGTAATAAAGCATAGAAAGCTTTAGCACTCTGATAATCAAAACTAGCATTCTCTAGAAAAACTGAATTATAGCCAATAACACTACTTGTAAGAAGCTGCGTCATAGAATTGTTGATACGCTGACTGGCTTTAGTATAACTTGTTTGTTTATCTTCATCATATCGATCTGCAAAATAACCAGATAAATAAGCGCTATTGAAATCAGTTCCCTTTGAAAAATCATAAGGCTCTAAGGCATCCATTAAGGAATCATCTAACTTACTAGAAGCATCTACAGGCACTTTTTCAAAGCTAGCGCTACCATCTCTATATACTAGATAATGGCTAGTTTCAGTAACATTATAGTCACCAGATCTATAAGTTCTTACCCTAGTTGCCCTAAATCTTCCCTTAGCTGAAACATCTGCATCAAATAGCCAATATGGCACATATAGACCATTTAATTTTTTAATTACATTATCACCTTCAAAATCACTAGGTAGTGCAAATTTACCCTTTAAAAACTCTTGATAAGCTTTCTTTGCGGCATTAATATCTAAGGCAAAAGGCACTACGATTTCAGGCTTTAAAATACCATCAAACTGTTTAGAATCAATTAAAGCATTACCACAATATGGGCAAACACTAGCCGACATATCTTCATCGCCTACAACTTGTCCACCACATGATGGACAAGTATAAGCAACCTTATCTTCAATATTTACTTTTTCGCTAGCTTTTGAAGAAAATGCTATATTACTTTCACCAACATTTTCCTCATTCATTAAATCCTTTAATGTTGAAACATCATATTCAGTGCCACAATGAGCACATTTTAATTTTCCGCTATTGGCATCAAAAGGAATACTAGCTCCACAGTTTGGACACTTATAAGAAACTATCTCAGCCATTAGCTAAGCTTATTGCCGCAACTTGGACAAAATGCTGCCCCAGCAACACTAATTGGCTTACCGCAATGTGGGCAAAAGCCTCCAGCACTAGAAGCAGTTTGGCCTTGAGCAAATAATCCTGCTACATTAGTTGCACTATTTGCCATATTAACGCCCATAAAAGCACTCGCTGCCCCATTTGCATTATTAGCTGCATCTCTTAAAGCTTGAGCTTGAGCAGCTGCCAAAGCACCAGCTGCCGCATTAGGATTTCTTAAAGCAGCACCCTCTTGTAAGTTTTGAATTCTCTTTAAATCTTCTTCAGTTGGACTAATTGAATTAATGCCAAATGAAACAATTGAAATACCACGTAAATCAGACCATTTCTTAGAAAGAATTTCATTTAAAGAATCAACTAAATCCATAGTATGACTTGGAATATCGCTATAACGATTAACACCCTTATTGCTTAAATCAGCTAAGGCAGGTTGTAAGGCTGTCAATAATTCAGTACGCATTTGATTATCCAAATTATCTTTTGTAAATTGGCTACAATTGCCAGCTACATTCTTATAGAAAAGAATAGGGTTAGTAATCTTAACAGAATATTCGCCATTACATCTTAATCCTACATCTAAATCATAGCCAACACTTTCATCCTTTACTCTAAATGAAACCGGTGTTGCAGTGCCATATTTATAGCCCATGATTTCCTTAGTATTAACATAGTAAACAACTTGTGATCTATTAGCTACACCATTATAAGTAAATCTTTCAACCATTGTTTGGAAAGTTGCCTTAAGACCACTTAAACCGCCATCAAAAATACTAGGTGACTTATCGGTATTAAATGTATAGTTACCAGGTTCATTGGCAACTTCAACAACAGTACCATCATCAACAATCAAAGCACATTGTCCATCAGCTACAACAATACCTGATCCATTAGTAATTACATCATTACTACCAAATAATGAAGAACCTTTTTTATGACCTTTAACCATTAACACTTCATTATCAAGTGCTTCACAAACAAAATACTCTTTCCAAGTATCAGACAAAGTGCCACTAACAGCACCAACTGCAGCTTTAATTAAACCCATATGTTTTTCCTCCTACATATTCTTAAGTTGATTATATCATTCAAACAAAATCTTTTTGATTCCCATTCTAGTGATCAGTTTTATTCATCTTTATTCTTTATTATTTAACTCTGATTGTTTTAAATAATACATCGCTTTTTGTGTTCTAATCTCCGCCCTAAGTTCCTCTTTGGTTGGCAAATACAATTTATATTTTGAAGCAAACAATTGTTCGTTACCATGTAACACAGAATAGCGTGCTATATCATCATCGCCATCAGAACATAACACAATGCCAATTGTTGGATTATCGCCCTCACTACGCTTTGTTTCATCATACATGCGAATGTACATATCCATTTGCCCAACATCTTGATGACTTATTGCCCTTGTTTTTAAATCAATCAAAACAAAACACTTGAGAATATAGTTATAAAAAACCAAATCGATATAATAATCCCTCTTTTCTGTATGGATATGTTGTTGTCTAGCCACAAAAGCATAACCTTTGCCCAACTCCATCATAAAATTTTGCAAGTTTGATAAAATACTCTTTTCAAGATCACTTTCCGTAAAATCGCAATTAAAAGGAAGCCCTAAAAACTCTGCGACTATTGGATTTTTAATAAATTCCAACGTATCGTTTTGATAATCTTTAGTCAATTTTTTCATTTCATCTTCAACTAGCTCTTTATGTTGCGTCTTTAGTATCCGGTAATAGTATTGCGACGAAACATTTCTTTGTAAAGTTCGAACACTCCAAGTTTGTTCTATAGCTTCTTTTTCATACCAATCACGAGCTTTCTTTTCTTTAACTTGCAATAAGGCACGATAATGGGTCCAAGACAACAAGTAAGAAGATTTTCCAGACGCTGTCTGGAAAATTCCTGGATAAGCTTTATAAAAAGAATAAAAACTATATAAATTCGACTTAGTAAAACCTTTTCCATATTTTATCGTTAAATCTTTAGCTAATCTTTTTATAATTTCTGCGCCATACTTTGCCCTATCCTCACCATTTAGTTCCTCTTGCGCAATTCGATATCCTAAAAGCCAATTTCTTTGAATAAGTATGACATTAACTGCTTGATATGCATTTCTTTGTGATGATTCAATAATCTTGCATACATCATTTAAGATATTGTCTGTTTTTGTAAAATTATCTAAAACACTATTTACTTCACCATTCTTTAACTTGTTTGACATGTATCTATTTTGTTGTCTATATCCTACCCTTTTAGCAAGATAATCTAAATTTCCTTTCATATCTTTATTACCAAAAGTAAACAAAATTCCTACATCTATATTAAAAAATTATAAAAATGTCTTGCGAAGAAACTTTTCTTTGTAAAGTAAAAACGCTCCAGGTTTGTTCTATCGCTTCTTTTTCATACCAATCACGAGCTTTCTTATCATTAACCTGTAATAAGGTACGATAATATGTCCAAGAAAGATATATCTTTGATTTTCCACTCACTGAGTGGAAAATTCTAGGAAAACTCTTATAAAAAGAATAAAAACTATATAGATTTGTCTTGGTAAAACCTTTTCCGTATTTTATTGTTAAATCTTTAGCCAATCTTTTTTATAATTTCTACGCCATACTATGCCCTATCTTCACCATTTAGCTTTTCTTGCGCTATTCGATATCCTATCCTTTTAACAAGATAATCAAAAATACCTTTCATATCTTTATTACCAAAAGTAAACAAAATTCCTACATCTATATCAAAAAAATATAAAAATGTATTGTTAGTCATCCATATATTAAACACAAATTAAGCAGTATCTTATCTTTAAAATAAACCATGTAATAACATTTTTTAAAATGTAAGCGTTTACTTGTTAAAAAATTAACAAAAGGTATTGACGGATAGCTTTCTATTTGTGATAATTTGGACAAGCGAGGTAAATATATGGAAAATGAAGTAATCACAGAAGTTAATTCACTAGTTGAAAAAGCCAAAAAAGCTCTAGTAGACTTTGTAGAATTAGACCAAGACAAAATCGACTACATTGTCGCAAAAGCTAGCGTAGCAGCTTTAGATCAACACGGCAATTTAGCTAAATTAGCTATAGAAGAAACAGGAAGAGGTGTCTTTGAAGATAAGGCCACTAAAAACTTGTTTGCTTGTGAATATATCGTAAATAATATGCGTCATCAAAAAACTGTTGGCGTAATTAAAGAAGACGATGTTGAAGGAATGTCTTATATCGCTGACCCAGTTGGTGTTGTATGTGGTATCACACCAGTTACAAACCCAACAAGTACAGCAATCTTTAAATCACTAATCTGTTTAAAGACAAGAAACCCAATCATCTTTGCCTTCCATCCAAATGCTCAAAAGTCATCTGTGGAAGCAGCTAAAGTAGTTTATGAAGCAGCAGTAAAAGCAGGCGCTCCAGAAAACTGTATTCAATGGATTGAACACCCAAGCATGGATGCAACAAGTGCTTTAATGAATCATAAAGATGTTGCGACAATCCTAGCAACAGGTGGTAACGCCATGGTTAAAGCAGCTTACTCTTGTGGTAAACCTGCACTTGGCGTTGGTGCTGGTAATGTTCCTGCATATATTGAAACAACAGCTAACTTAAGACAAGCTATAAATGATGTTGTAATGTCAAAGACATTCGATAACGGTATGATTTGTGCTTCTGAACAAGCTGTAATCATTGATAAAGAAATTTATGATGATGCAAAAGAATTATTTGGCAACTATAAAGTTCATTTCTGCAATGCTAAAGAAAAAGAATTACTTGAACAATCACTATTTGGTGTAAAGGGCTACACTAAAGAAGCTGTAAATGCCAAACTAGATCCATGGGTAGTTGGTAAACCAGCTTATGAAATCGCTAAAAGAGCAGGCTTTGAAGTAAGAGAAGATACTTCAATCCTAATGTGTGAATGTAAAGAAGTTGGTGTAAACGAACCATTAACACGTGAAAAGCTTTCTCCAGTACTAGCAATGTTAAAGGCTGAATCAATTGAAGATGGATTTGATAAAGCAGAAGCAATGGTTGAATTTAATGGTTTAGGTCATACTGCTGTAATTCATACTTCAAACGATGAGCTTGCGGTTAAATATGGCGAAAGACTTGAAGCATGCAGAATTTGTGTAAACTCTCCATCTTCTCTTGGTGGTATTGGTAATATCTATAATAGTATGATTCCTTCATTGACACTTGGATGTGGATCTTATGGCCATAACTCAGTAAGTGGTAATGTAAGTTCTGTCAATCTATTAAACATCAAGAAAGTCGCAAGGAGAAGAAATAATATGCAATGGTTCAAGGTTCCATCAAAGATTTACTTTGAAAGAAATTCTATCGAATATCTAAGAGATATGCGTGATGTCCATAGAGTATTTATCGTAACAGATAGATCAATGGTTGACTTAGGCTACTTAGATAAGATTACTAATCAATTATCAAAAAGAAGAAACCCTGTTCAAGTCCAATTATTCTGTGATGTAGAACCAGATCCATCTATTCAAACAGTAAAGAAAGGTTGGTCACTAATGGATGCCTTTAGACCAGATACAATTATCGCTTTAGGTGGTGGTAGCTGTATGGATGCTGCTAAAGGTATGTGGTTATTCTATGAACAACCAGATGTTGACTTTAATGACTTAAAACAAAAATTCATGGATATTAGAAAGCGTGCCTTCAAATACCCTGAACTTGGCAGAAAATCAAAGTTAGTATGTATTCCAACAACATCAGGTACTGGTTCTGAAGTTACTCCATTTGCGGTTATTACAGATAAAGTTGAACATAAGAAATACCCATTAACAGACTATTCTTTAACACCAACTGTTGCGATTGTTGACCCATCACTTACTATGTCACTTCCTGCAAAAGTTACAGCTGATACAGGTATGGATGTATTAACACATGCAACAGAGGCTTACGTAAGTACACTTGCTAACGACTTTACTGATGGCTTATGCTTACAAGCTATTAAGATTGTCTTTGAATATCTACCAAGAGCTTATAGAAATGGTAAACAAGATCCAGAAGCAAGAGAAAAGATGCATAATGCAAGCTGTCTTGCTGGTATGGCCTTCGCTAATGCCTTCCTTGGTCTAAACCACTCAATCGCCCATAAGATTGGTGGTGAATATCATGTACCTCATGGTAGAGCAAACGCAATTCTTCTTCCATATGTAATTAGATACAATGGTACAAGACCTACAAAACCAGGTGTATGGCCAAAATACAATTACTATAAGGCAGATGAAAAATATGCTGAACTTGCAAAAGCAATCGGTCTAAAATTTGACACTGTAGAAGAAGGTGTTAGAGCATATGCTGATGCTGTATATAAACTAGGCAAAGAACTAGGTATTGAAATGAATTTCGCTGCGCAAACGGATTGCGGTGAAAAAGTATGGATGGATAACAGAGAAAAGATGGCATATCTTGCTTATGAAGATCAATGTTCTCCAGCAAACCCTAGGGTTCCAATGATTAAGGATATCGAAACTATTCTTACTGAATCTTATAAGGGTACTTACAAAACTTTAGAAGAAGAAAAGCAAGAACCTAAAGAAGTAAAGGCTCCTGCTAAGAAAACTTCTAAAAAATAAATAAAGGAGCTAAGTCCTAGGCACTTTCCCCGCTAGGCTTAGCTCTTTTTTAATGCCCAAAAATGAAACGATTCATCATATACTATATATTCTAAATCTTTTTTAGCTATTCCACTTCCTCTTGACAATAAGCTATAAGTATCACCATCACTTAATTTATCAAGATAAACAATATGACCATTTTCATCTATCTTTAAATTTGGTCCAAGGTAGGCAGTATCACTAAAAAACCAAGCATTCATTCTAGTAACCGAGTGATCACTTTCACCAAATGGATAAAATAGTTCAGAAGGCAAAGCAGTCAAACGAATATTTTCTTTTACCCAATCTTGACCATTAAGATTTGTCATTAGTTCACTATATTTTTCAATATTGGCATAATCATTGGTATCCTGTTCCCCATTAAAAGCCCAAACTTTTAAATTAGTAGCACTAATAGCTTTCCAGTCGTCTTCATCATATTGATAAGCAAAACTGCCATTTTGGCAAATAAAACAATTAATATTAAAGTTATATAAATCTTTATCTAAATAGTAATCTTCTATATAATCACCATCTTTTATTTGATTTTTAGGATTATAAGCTTGACCAGCTAAAGCCTTAATAATCATTGAAGAAGCCATTGTACCTCTAGAATTACCCTGCAAAACAATATTGCCACTGACATTATATTTTTCAATAAAATATTTCATGACATTAACATCATCTAATACAAAATCATATGTATCCCAAAAGCTTCCAAAATCCTTTCCATAGCTTGATCGATCATGGATATTAACAACAATCGCCCCCGTATTTTTCCAAGATGTACTAGCTGTATCAAACATAATGCCAGTTCCTTCATTGTCACTACCATCCTCTAGTCGCCAATAACAAATCCCCTGTCCTTGTAAAACAAACACAATGCCATTATCTGGATTATAGTCACTAGGAACATAATAATAGCCTCTAACATATTTATCCCCTGTATTATCATTTGTATTTGCTGCACTGCTAGCAATTTTTAAATCATATAAATTCTTAAAACCATCATCACCAAATTGTAAATCAATAGTTTCTAACCATTTACTATTTTTATTGTAATTACCAAATTCATCACTTAAGCACTCAAAAGATTCATCGCTTTTATGTTTAATTTTAAGTTCTAAGCATTCTCTTTTTTGATAAGCTATATTATCTTCATTACTTAAATATGTACCATTTAAACCATCTTTATAATGAATATTTCCATCTATATCTCTATACCAACCAGTAGTAACATAAACTCCATAAGAATTGCGTTCCCTAATGCCTTCTGCATCATCTCCCGTATAAATTAGGGCATTATTTTCACTCGCATCAAAACCCTGTTTTATTGTAATTGTTACTACATTATCTAAAACATCAACCTTTTCAATATTGATTTGACCAAAATCTGGATTTAAGCTGCCTCTATCTTCGATAGTATAACTATCTACATTAATATCCCTTAAATTGGTGCCCTCTTTATAAGTAAGCACAACTTTTACAAGCCCTGTACCATATATAGTTCCATCACTATAGGCTTGTATACTTATTACATCATCCATAGTAACAACATCCGCCTTTTCACATCCAAGTAAACTAAACAACATTGTTAAAACAAGCATCATATTTATAATCTTTTTATTCATAAAATCTCCACATATTATTTGACAATAGTTTAGCATCTTTAAAACAACTTTTTAATTAAAGATAATTGTTACCATTTTCACAAATAGCGTTATAATAACTAATGGGAGGAATCAAAAATGAATAGATTCGTATTAAATGAAACATCATATCATGGTGCAGGATGCATTAGTGTAATTCCTGAAGAATTCAAAAACAGAGGCTTTAAGAAAGCATTTGTCGCATCAGATCCAGATCTTGTAAAATTTGGCGTAACAGCTAAAGTAACTGACTTACTTGATAAGGAAAATATCCCTTATCATTTGTATTCAAATATCAAACCAAACCCAACAATTGATAACGTTAAAGAAGGTGTTAAAACATTCAAAGAATGCGGTGCTGATTGCATTATTGCCATTGGTGGTGGTTCTTCAATGGACACTTCAAAGGCTATCGGTATTATTATTAATAACCCAGAATTTGAAGATGTAAGATCACTTGAAGGTGTAGCACCTACCAAGAAACCATGTGTTCCAATTATCGCTGTTCCAACTACAGCTGGTACGGCTGCTGAGGTTACAATCAACTATGTAATTACCGATGTAGAAAAGAAAAGAAAATTTGTTTGTGTAGATGTACACGATATTCCAGTATGTGCTGTTGTTGACCCTGAAATGATGTCATCAATGCCTAAAGGCCTAACAGCCGCAACAGGTATGGACGCTTTAACACATGCCATTGAAGGATATACTACAGCAGGCGCATGGGAGCTATCTGATATGTTCCATATTAAAGCTATTGAACTTATTTCTAAGAGTTTAAGAGCTGCTGTAAACAATGAAAAAGAAGGCAGAGAAGGCATGGCCCTTGGCCAATATATTGCTGGTATGGGCTTTTCAAATGTAGGACTTGGTGTAGACCACGCTATGGCACACACGTTAAGTGCTTACTATGATATGCCTCATGGCAAAGCTTGCGCTACTTTACTTCCTACTTCAATGGAATTTAATGCTCCAGTAAGTGGTGAAAAATATAGAGAAATTGCACGTGCTATGGGCGTTAAGGGTGTTGATGATATGAGCCAAGAAGAATATAGAAAAGCTGCCATTGACGCTGTTAAACAATTAGCTAAAGATGTTGGCATTGAATGTACTTTGAAAGGTGTCGTAAAAGAAGAAGATCTTCACCAATTATCAATCGATGCTTATAACGATGCATGCCGTCCTGGTAACCCAAGAGAATGCACTGTTGAAGATATCGAAAAACTATATCGTTCATTAATGTAATCTATTTATAAGATAAGTAAGGCTGGAAATTAATCCAGCCTTTTTATTATCTTAACGCTTTTTCCATATCTACCGTTTTACCCTGACCTGTAAAAGATAAATCGGTACAAAGTTCTCCATTATCAACTATATTTTGATACCTAAAACCATTAGACTTTACAATATCCTTTAAATATGACCTACTCTTAAAACTATCAAGCCCTACATATTCAAATAAAGAAGCCGCCTTATCATAATCGAAATCCTTATTATAAAATCTAAAATAAATCATTTCTTGACTATCTGTATAATCATAAGAAATTGGAGTATCCTCATCTACATCACTTGGAAACAAAGAAGTATCAAAGCCACCTTGTCTATTATCCTTATCAGCCACAATATATAATGCACTAACAAGTCTACTATCATTTGGATCTAGATAGATTCTAATAAAGCAATCATTATTTAAGCTATAGCTAACACCATATTCTTTATCATAGATATCTTTCTTACAACCAAATAAGAGAAACAAAAATGCTAAAGACAATAATAATATTTTTTTCATGCTTCCACCTCTAATTAAAAGTACTTTCTTTAGTTCATTATTTCACAATATATTTGTAAAGTAAACGCATCCTTAAATCTTCCTCCAATTATAAGCAATATCATCACTATGATTACAAAGCTTAGATAATCGCGAATCAATTCTCTCTTCAATTATCTTAATATCCTTTTGTTTATGAACTCTAAATAGTATTGCGATTTGATTATCATTTATCTGACATAACACATCATTTTTTCTAAATAAGACTTCAAAAAGCTCTAAACATTTATTCGTGATTTTATCTAAATCCTTTATCTTTTTATTAAAAGTAATAGTTAAAACATAGGCATTAATATCATATCTTTCACTATTTCTAATAAGATAAACAACAATACTATTTAAAGTTTGGCTATCCACTACCATTGGACCGCTTATATCACTTGAATCAATTGATACATCTTCACTTGAAACATTACTATTTCTAGAAAGAATTTCTTGAAAACCCTTATTTGTACTCTCTAGCTTAAAGCCAAGCTTATCATAGTAGTTTTTACTAGCAAACTTATAATAAGACATCGCCTTACTATACTTTTTATCTGCAATTAAAGTTTGTAAGTAAGTATAGATTAGCCTTTCATCAAGTTCATCAAAACCAAGACCCTTTTCACAATACTTTGTTGCATTATCCAAGTCTTTTTCTTTTAAAGCCTCCAAAGAAAGTGTATTACATATTTCCAAGGCAATCGTTTGATAATAAGCTCTGTCAGTCTCTATCCATTCGCCATCTTCACCAATTAAAAAGCTATCACAATAAATATCAAAAGCCTGTTTATAACAATTTATATCATTATTTCTTTTGCCTAAAGCAACATTATCTTCAAAAACATCAATGTCTAAACTAACATTTAAGTTCGGATTTATTTGATAAGCATTGTTACTACTTACAATAATATCAACATCTTTAAATTCTTCAATTTCCTTAAGTGAAGACCTTAATCTATATATTGCATACTTTAGAGCATTAGATGGATTTTCGCTATCCCCCCAAAAGGTGTCAATTAACTTATCTTTACTGACTGGATGGACGTGATTAACAAGGATAAACGCAAAAACACTCGTTAACTGTTTGCCCAGTTTATCCTTTAAAATTATTTCTTTGTTTGCAGTGTATACTCTAAAAGCACCAAACAAACTGAATGCATAAATAATTTCTTCGCCCATATTTCCACTTCTTTTTAATTAGTATATCAAAAATGATTAAGTTTATTAGTCATAGCCTCTACATTAGAACAATGAAGCAAGGCACTCTCTTTATCAATTAGGCCTTTTTTATACAATTCATAAACACTATCATCATTAGTAATCATGCCATTATTACGATTTAACATAATCGTATTATTGATTAAATGAAGCTTGTTGTCTCTAATTTGCGAACAAATAGCAGGACATGTCTTCATCACCTCATAACTTGGATAAAGTTTACCATCCTTGCCCTTGATAAGTTGTTGGCTTATAACTGCTTGTAAAGTCATGGTAAGTTGAATACGAATTTGTTCTTGTTGAGATGGTGGGAAGATATCAATGATTCTACTGATAGTATCACTTGCCCCAGAAGTATGTAGGGTACTTAATACCAAATGCCCTGTTTCAGCAGCTGTTAAAGCAACACTAACCGTCTCTAAATCACGCATTTCACCCACTAATATTACATCAGGCGCTTCTCTTAAAGCAGCACGCAAAGCATTTAAATAGTCATCAGTATCATGTCCTATTTCACGTTGTGAAACAATTGATTTATTATGCTTATGCAAATACTCAATTGGATCTTCAATAGTAATGATATGTGCATTTCTAGTCTTATTAATCTCATCAACAATACAAGCTAAAGTAGTTGACTTGCCCGAACCTGCACTACCCGTTACCAAAACCAAGCCCTTTGTAAGTTTTGCCAAATCTAAGATACCAGGTAAAATATGTAGTTTACTAGGATCGGGTAAAGTAAAACGCACAACTCTAAGTACCGCTGCCAAAGAACCTCTTTGACGATAAATGTTTACTCTAAAACGGCCAACATCCTTTAAAGAGAAAGAAAAGTCATCTTCCTTTAATTTATCAATATCATTAGTATTATTACTAATTTCATATATTTGCTTAACTAAATCATAAGTATCATCAGGCTTTAAGTAATTATTTTCCAAAGTTTCCATTGAACCATTCACCTTACAAGCAATTTGGGCTCCGGCAACAATAAAAATATCACTGGCCTCTTTATTTACTGCACTAACTAAAATCTCTTTAATATCCATATTCACCCCTAGTTTACAAAACCTGAATAATCATATTCACCATTACTTTCACTGACTTCTTGCCATTTTAAAACAATAGGTTTTCCTTCATCAAATCTAACACTAACATCTAAATGCTTATTAGAAAAGGCAATTGAAAAAGTATATACACCATTATTATATTCAATATTGTTTTCTTTTAAAAAGGTGTCGTCATCATAATTATCCTTTAAAGATAAAACTAGTTCACTAGCCCTATAATCAGCGTCATAATAATCAACAATTGAATCAACAATCTTATTTGTCGCATTTAGATTTCTTTTAGCTTGTAAATAAGAGAGGGTAGCAAAAATAGTTAACACAAGACATGTAAAAATCATCAGCATGCTACAAAGGCCTACACCAACACTTACTCTTCTTTTATTCATAAGTGTCACCCAAATAAATAGAATCTACTTCAATAAGTACCTTATCATTACTTATTGCCTTTATATGGCAAACATTATCATCCACTTGGCTAACAACACTATACCCATCCCCATCATAAAAGTTACAAGTCCCATTTTCCTTAAACTCTTCATAGATACTAGTAACCTCACTTAAAGCCTTTGTTTTAATTAAAGCCTCCTTATTCATTTGATTAGATAAATAAAATAAGCCCACAAACACCATTGAACAAATTGTAAAAAAGATAATGGAAATAAGAATCTCTAATAAAAAATTAAATGAATGTGTATTCTTCATTACTTCTTACCTACCTTAAAACTAACATCATTAAACTTAATAAGATATAGATTATCTTGTTTGCTTATTGAAAAACTATCTAGATTACAAATCTTATTTCCACCCTCACTTTTAATTAAAGAAGCATCCTTAACTACAAGTTCATATAAGCCATTGTCCTTATAATAGATGCAAGTATAAGAGTCATCATTATCTATAATTAAAGTATTATCTTTTACAATAATATGTTTTGAATTACTAGCCATATAAATTTTAGTTGAAATATAAGCATAAGGAACCTGTAAGTTTTCTCTTACATTTTCCCTATCAAGACCATCTTTGTAAGCATCAGATCCATAATAAAGCATAAAGAAACTTCCAAAAACAAACATCAAAAAGATAATTAAAGAAAAACCAATTTGGGCAATATTAGAATGTTTCATTGTTTCTCCTTATAGCTGACCATAAAATCAGGAAAAATATTACTACCAACAGCTTGATAAAAAACATTAACTTTATCACTTATTACCAAATCATAGTTATCTTTCAAATAATCTAGGGAACTTGGATAAAAGCCCTCACTTACATAACAAGTAACTAAAGCCTTGCGAATACTATCTTCTATTGTCTCAAGCTGATTATTTTTATAGTATGTTTGACTTTTTAAGATAGCAGCTGTAATCATTACCATAATACTTATGCTTAAGATAAAGATAAAAATTTGGGACTTTCTCATAAATTCACCAAAACGCTACCTAGTGGAAGCATAACCGAAATAATAATAATGCCCACAATAATAGATAAAATTATAACTAAAGAAGGCTCAATGACATCTAACATCTTATTGATATTTTCATCAATATCATTTTCATAAGCCAAAGCCACCTCATGCATTGTTTCCTCAAAGTGACCACTTTTAAGGCCAATCACCAACATACGATTATAGATTTCCTTAAAGATATGACTATCAATAATACAATCCGACATTTGCTTATCACCCTCAATATCAATAATCAATTTATCAATCTTCTTTTTTAATTCTCTATCATTACAAAGTTCCCCACTTTGTTTAAGGGCATCAATTTGGGAAATACCACTACTCAATAAAAGTGATAAGCCATAGGCGAATTGCACAATAGACAATTCATTGGCGAACTTTCTTGTCACAAAGAATCTTTGTAATAAGGTAATATAGCTATAATCCTTGCCTCTTAGAGATATTAATGTATAAATAAAGATTATAAATAGAACAAATATTATTGCCAAGGCAATAATAGCTAGGTTTTTACCAATATCCAACATAAGCGAAGCCGTATTAGACACTTCCATACCCATATTGGCAAGCACCATCTTAAATAATGGGAGCACGTTATTGATTAAAATGATAACCACCACCAACATCATTACCACCAAAATAGTAGGATAACTTAAGGCATCCTTTATTCTATTACGGGTATCATGCATACGATAATAGTATGAAGACAATTGTTTTACCACCTTATCTAAATATCCACTTTCTTCACCAATCTTAAGCATATTAATCATATAAGAATCAAAGGCACCTGTTTTATCTAGTGCAGATGAGAAAGTATCACCCTGTTTTAGATAATCTATTGCCCTATTTAATACTTTAGAATATTCTTTATCATTAACTTGACTTTTTATTGCATCTAAACCATCAGCTAAAGATAAACCACTATCCAAAATCATACTAATTTGTTTTAAAAATTGCGCCTTCTCAAGTTCTGTTATATTCTTCATACTAACCCCCTAATAAGTATATTTAACACTATAATCACCATCATAGCTTCTATCCATTGCATCATAGGTTGGATCCATTTGTGTCCACTGCCCTGAATTGAAATAAACATGAGGCTTAATCCAACCCATATTTTCAATATATACCTCAATCCAAGCATGATAGCCCTCAGATACCATACCCGTTACAACCTTTGTTGGAATATGTTGTACTCTAAGCATAGCAGCCATAATAGCTGCATAATCAAAACAAATTCCTTTACCATTATCATAGATATCATCAAGGACTGGTAAAACATACTTTCCCTGTACCTGTTCTACCTTATCCCAATCATAGGTTACATTATCAAGAACCCAATGATAAATATGATCTACTCTATCTAAATCCGTTGTATCATCCTTCACTAGCTCAAAAGACTTAGCAATACACTTTGTATCATTATTATAGTCAACTATCTGATTTGGATATAAAAACGGTGTAAACTCATTATCTAAACAAACTTCAATATCCAAAGAATATAATAAAGCATACTCATCATCGCTTAAATTCTCATATGCTTTAACGCTATAAGTTCCATCTCCCATATTTAATGGATAAGACTCAAATTCTAGATCCTTATTTAAATCATAAGTATACTTTTCCTCATCCTTAATAATCATAATCTTAATACGACTATGGTCATAAGTTTTGGTTTTAGCCAATATATAGCCATCATTAGAATTAGAATAATCAACTAAAACCTTATCATCTTCATAAATTAAATCGCCACTTTGCCACCACAATATCTCATCAAAACTAAAACTATGACTTTCTTTGTTTTCAGCCTTTTTCTCACACCCAAAACAAGATAAAAACAAGAATAATACCATAAGCAACTTTAAAAAGCGACAATTCATATTATCCATTATATTAAAAAAGGCCTATGAAGACATAGACCCAAAGTATTAATGAATACCAAAATTAACCAAATTGCCAATAATACATACTAGCCAAACTATAGCCAATACAATATTTACAATCTTAACTACCTTGCCCTTTGATTGAATAACTAACGCTACACTATCAACCAAAAGAATAAGCTCCAAAATAATGATAATTGTTGTTAAACTAACACCACTGGCACTACCGATAAACATTTTATACCTCCCACATATTTAAAATACTTTTATAGGCATCAACATTCTCGCACATAGCATATTTTCTTTGTAAGTCTAAATGCTTATCAAACAAAGAAACATCAGCTAATAAATCTTTTAATAATTCTACCATTTTATTCCCATCATTGCACACAAGAGAAGGATAAATATAAGTTTTATTATGAATAGTGTTTTCAAAAGAAAGAATAAGTTCATTATGCAAGAAAGCGCGCTTAATTGAATCTACTATCTCATTAGCGTAATTAATATCTAAATAGATATCACAACTATCAAATAACTCTTCAATCAAAGAAGCCTTAGCCCCTGGATATAAATGAACATTATCGTACTTACCCATGCTTAATAGCTTGCTTGACATCTCCGTTATAGCCATAATATGAAACTCTATATTCTCTAAATTAGTAACTAGATATTCAAGCTGTTCAATTTGATCAGAATTGGTACAAATAAGCGCCTTATTTGTATGCCTATTATCTTTAATAAAGTTATATACATAACCAAGTGGCTTTATAAACGCGCTATTATCTGTAAGCTCCATTAGCTTTTTATAGCTTTCTTTTTTCTGCACATAAATTAAATTTGTACGATTTGCATTACCATCTAATATAACTTTCATATTACCTGGCACATCATTTCTTTTATCCTCTTGCCAAAACAAGATATCGCCCTTTTTAAGAGCCACCATAGACTCAGAAACAAAGAAAGGATTAGATAAAGAATTATAGAAAATACGTCCACATTCGATATTAGCCAATGTAAACAATTTCTTAATCAATTCAACTTTATTATTAAAAACAAAGACTTTACCATCATAATTTAGAATAATATCCCTAGTAACATAGTTTTCAACAATTATTTCTTTATTATCTTGATCATAATAAGATTTACAAAATCTTTGTCCCTTCTTATTAAAAGTTGTTCTTGCATATAAGAAACCATTTAAATCATAGTGATCACTACATCTAACAATACCATCCTCATCATACCAATCAACACAACTCACCAAGCGATTATTAAGTGGCGTTGTATAAAAGATACTACCCCTTTTTCTAAAAAGATTAGTAATCTTACCAGAAGTATTATTAGCCTCTATTTCCCAATAATCAGGAATATTAATTTGATTAAAGTAACGTGGCTTCCCTTTTTTAAAAGTACCACAGAAAAAACGATATAAACTAGTAACATCATCAGGCAAAAAACCACTATCATCCACAACTATTGTCAAGCCATTAAAGCCAGCTGCCTTAAATGAGCCATGAAGCATAATACTATCTTCATTAAAATTATCTAATAATAATACGTCCATCATTTTATAGCCTCCGACCACTTTCTTTCTACTTCACTACTTAAAAATCTACTCGCAACATCATAAGAATGTTTGTGAAACTTATCTAAATCACTTTCTTTAAACACTTTTACAATAGCCTTAGCTAAAGCATTTACTTTATTTTTAATTGAATCATTTTCATCATATTCAATTAGATAACCGTTTTCACCATCATCGATAAAAGTAGGATTACCATATCTTACATCAAAGCCCACAATTGGTAAACCACCACCAACAGCTTCCATAAGCGTTAAACCAAAGCCCTCACTTGTTGAAGCCGCAAGATATAATTCATAGTTTTGATAGACTTCCTTAAGATTTTGTTGGCCCATTAAATGAATATAATCAAAAGCACCATGCTCATCAATCTTTTTCCTAATAAGTTCTTCTTCTCCACCCTTACCATAAATATCTAAGCTTAGTTCCTTAACCTCTTTTTTAGCTAAAGCCACAGCCTCAACCAGCCAATCGATATGTTTTTCACTAGCTAATCTACTAGCTGTAATAATCGAAAATGGTTTTCGCTTACCACTTGGATATCTTAATTTATCAAGACTACCAACTGGTATAGTATAAACAAGTGGAACACTACCAACATATTTTTTAAATTGTTCTTTAAATAATTCGCTTTGACAATCCGTCGCACAAATAAAGAAAGCAATATGCTTATGCATCATAAAAGGATACTCATAATAATTATTCCAAAGAATATAATCATCATTGGTTGAACCAGATGAAAAGTGATCAGCATGAATGACAATACCGATTCTAGCATTACTAGCTGCCATAAAAACAGCTTGACCAATACCTGTTGTCCTATCAACAATCACAATATCATCATCTTTTAGCTGAAGACACTTGATAAAGTAGGCTACAAATTCTTCTTTAGAAGTAATGATTTGATCTTTAAAAACATACATTAATTTATCATCATCATTAATCTCTTCATAGGCAATACTGCCATCTTCATTAAAAAATCTTCTTAAATAAAGATGAGCCTTATCATCAAATGGCGCATAATATTCGGAAAATAAACGCTTATAAGTAAAATAATCCTTGCGAATTAAATAGCCATTAGACACAATCTCTACCCGATGGATTAAATTACTATCATCCTTAGTATAGTAAACAGTATAAAAATTACCATTACCATCAAAAGTATAACGCCCAATTTTACCTTGCCTTGAATATGAATAGTTAACTGAAGGGAAAGTCTTAATCAAATCCTCATCTTTATAAGTAACAGGTGTCATTTTAAAGTCTGTAAAATACATATAAAGCCAAATAACTTCATCATCTAAAAAGCCGATGTTTTTAGTCATGTGCTCAATATGCTCGTAAGTAATCATATCAGTAAAAATAAATTTGCTAGGTACACCCAAATTTCTAAAACAACTTGCCCTATAACTTTGAGCATACTCAACACCACTACTAGCCCAACCAATTCCTAAATTAATGTTGTATATCATCATTTTTCCTTTCTATGGGAACATTATAAGCATTTGCCCATCTTCATCATAACTTGCCTCACCAAGCAAGAAATTACGCATCAAATCCCTTTTAACACTATCTTGCATAATATTAAAGGCCTCATAAGCCTCTTTACGATACTCAAATATCGGATTTCTTAAAGCAGATTGACGACCAGCCATAACATATTGTAGTTGTCCTAAATAGTCAACCTCCTCAACCCAAGCATCATCCATAGCCTTTAAAGCACATAGTCTAATAAATTCCTTAGCTGCATCTTCACCAAAAGAACTTAGTTTATCCTCAAAAAGCTCCTTAGCATATTTTCTTAATGCTTTCTTAACCTTAAAAGCACTATAGTGTTTATTATTAAAACTAAAATCATTGATATAAGACATATTATCCAAAACATAACGATTTAAACTTTGTTTATTCAGCTTATTCCTTTTAATAAAATTATTAATATTATCTTTAAATACCTTCTTTAAAACCTCATTATCTAAACTTTCTCCATCAAGAAGTCTATTTCGGGCATTATAGAAAATATTTCTTTGAATCTTCATAACCTTATCAAATTCAACAGCGCTCTCTCTACTAGAAAAACCATTATCTTCATTTAAGCGACGGCTTCCATCAATATACCTTTTTAATTTAGACAAAGAAATTCTTTTTTTACTAAGCAAATCATCAACTTTATCTTCCCCTAAGTTATTTAAAACAACCCCATCTTCTAAAGAAACATAGAATTGACTAACACCAAGGTCACCTTGTCTACCACTTCTTCCCCTGACTTGTCTTTCTAAACGAATGTTATCCATTCTTCCTATGCCAATTATAGCCAAGCCACCAAGTGCCTTAACACCACTTTCTAGCCTTATATCTGTACCTCTTCCAGCCATACCAGTAGAAACAGTTACAGCATTTCTTCTTCCTGCTTCCTTAATAATTTGGGCCTCATGATAAGCACTATTAGCATTTAAAACATTATGTGGAATCTTATTTTTAACTAGTACTTTAGAAATATCCTCACTATCCTCAATTGTTGAAGTCACAATTAATACTGGTTGACCAGTATCGTGTCTTTTTAAAATGTCATTTATAGCTGCTTTATGTTGTAAATCACTATCCTTAAAATATAAATCTGGATTATCTACTCTTCTTAACTTCTTATTAGGAGGAATAATTAAAACATCCTTGTGATAGACACGCTTCAATTCCTTTTTTGCATCAGCTATAGTACCTGACATACCCGATAATTTAGGGAATAAAAGAAAGAAGTTTTGATAAGTAATACTTGCGACCGATCTATTTTCATTAGAAACATCAATATTCTCTTTTATTTCAATAGCCTGATGTTGGCCACCCCTAAGCTTCATACCAGGAGCCGTTCTACCCGATCCTACATCCATTAAAATAATTTCTTTGCCATCAACCACATAATCCTTATCCCTTTTCATTAGATAATGAGCTCTTAAAGCCAATGTTACATGACGATTAATCTCAAAATTGTCACTTTCATAAAAGCCCTTTATCCCAAAAAAGCTTTCGGCATAACTAACACCCTTTTTTGTCAACCAAGCCTGATTATCTTCTATTTTATAATCAATATCTTCCTTAAGTGTTCTAACAAAGAAATCACATATCTTATATAGATTACTAGTAACTCTTGGTGCACCTGATATTACTAAAGGCATTTGGGCTGCATCAAGTAATACTAAATCAGCCTCATCAATAATCACATAATTAAACTCACATAAGAAACGATCTTCTTTCTTATTCACTAAATTATTAAGCAAATAATCAAAGCCTAAGGTACCATGAGTAGTATAAACAATATCAGCGCTATATATTTCCTTTTTCTCTTCATTACTAAGTTGTTTATCTTCAACTTCGCTCACTCCCGCCTTACAAGTTAAACCAAGGAAATCATAAACTTCACCCATTTGTGTACCATCACGATATGCTAAATAGCTATTGGCTGTAACTAAAATAGAACTTTTGCCACTTAAGGCATTTAAATATAAGGGCATAACAGCCGTTAAAGTCTTACCCTCACCCGTATTCATCTCAATAAGTAAGCCCTTATGTAAACCAATAGCCCCCATAATTTGACAATCATAGGGTCTAAGATTTAAAACACGCTTACAAGCCTCAATGCAATTGGCATATGCCTCGCATAATAAAGAATCCAGACTTTCACCCTTTAGATAACGATCTTTAAACTCAATTGTTTTATCCCTAATCTTATCATCAGATAGACTTTGATAAAAATCTTCGAGTTCTCTAATTTTCTTTATATCCCTATAAAATTTCATTTTCATATTCTTTTAACACCAATTTATGAAAAACAAAGTCACACTTTCCACCATTGATAAGCTCAATTTGATAACTATATGTTTTAATAGGACAATTAAAATTAGCACTATCTTCCCTAATTATCAAACTATCTAATATATTTTCATAACGGTCGAAAAAGACAATACGCATAATAATATCGTTTTTATTTGCACAGTCTATATCTCTACTTAAATTATAACGGTTTTCACCATCAATCATTGGTAAACTTGGTTCCATACGCTTTTCTTGAAAATTAGTTTTAGAATACCAAGTTTTAATAACGCTACCAGGAGACATTAAGGCATTAGAAAATATAACGTCCTTATTTTCAAATTCGATTTTAGAACCATATAAATAAGATTCAAAAGCATAATCATTCCAATATATATTCCAAGTATTCATTTTAATCTCCTATCAAAATAGCCATTTAATAAGTTATAGTATTGGCCAACAAACCAATGTACAATACCGCCTGTATTATCATTATGACGACCATGAATCCCCTTACCATAGACCTCGATAGAATCATTATTTATATGCGATAGTAAATCATTATAGGCACAAGAGTCATAATCATCTTCAATCATATAAGAAACAACAAATTTGATATCCGCAAAACAAGCTTTATCAAACTTATCCCAAAAACGCTTATTTAGTTTATCTGTAGAGTTATCAAAAGGATATTGTTTATTTAAGACATCTAATGCTGTAGGAAAAACATATGGACGATTAATACGCTCGTTTTTAGCTACATCGCCTATATTACATAATGGTTTACCAACAACTATGGCAAAAGGATTAAAATCGCAACCATAATACATAGCCCCAAAAGTACCCATTGATAAGCCAGACATAATTAGTTGCTTATTATCAAAGCCAAGTACATCTAAATAATGTTTAATCCCATCAGCCATAAGTCTTTCATATTCTTCATCGCCCAAATAAAAGGCACCACCCTCTAAACGAGCATCACTAATAAGTAAAAAGGGAGCACCCATTTTACGCATCATGTTATAGCCTTCAAAGCCTTCTTGGGTCTTATAACCAGAAAAGTAAACATTCAATGGCGGATTCATGTCTCCTGGATCAAAGTAAAAGAATATCTCCTCTCTTTTACTTGTAACCACTCTTTTACCACCCACAAGAAAATTACCCTTGCCTTTTCTTGAATAGCGGTCATGCAAAGCAATAATTTTTAAAGCACCACTACCCTTAGCCAATATTGAAACAAATACAGGACCATCATTTTTATTATTAGTAATATAAACAATATCCTTCATATCCTCTTCATCAAAAAGCCAAGTATTTTGAATAGTACTTAAAGAACCAGAAACAAATTGAACAATAGATAGTTTAATACTAACATCATCACTTTTTTCATATTCTAGCCAAAAATCAATTGATTGACCTTTAAAAACGGGAATATTATTCCGCCAATACACTATTTGTTTATACTCATCACCAAAATCACCATTAAGATTTAAGCTATTTTCCCCATCAAAAGAAACTTCACCCCTAAATCTTTCATTAACCACCAAATTAGACGGTTTATATTTTTCCCCATATGGTCTAGCAAAATAATCTACAATCTCATTTGTTAATAAAACGCTCAATTTATTCTTATTAATTATTTCCCCTACTTTAGATTCTATTAAATAATTAGTATTATCATCATATTCAAAATCATCTAAAACAAATAAACAATAGGCCTTACATAATTTAAATAAGTATTTCTTTTCTAAGTCATTAATATTTCGATCTAATATAACAAGCTCAAAAGACTTTAACTTTAATTCATCAAAGTCTGGCTCATAGTACCACTTTACAATATCGTTAATTTTATATATTCCACTTAAATCAGTTTCACCAAGTTGTAATACATTAATCTTTTGAAGCATAATCTATTACTCCCTTCCACCATTTAACCAAATTATCACTAGAAAACTTCTTACCAATCTTATATGAGGCAATCATAGCCTTATTCCAATTATCCAAAGTATCAAGATAATACTTTAAGACATCAGACAATCTATCTAAGTTAGCCAACACAAAACCATTCTCGCCATTTTCTACATAATCACTTCTTTTTGAAACAATTAAAGGAATACCCATACTAATAGAACCAATCTGTAAGAATAAGTCTGTTTCATCACTCAAATCGATGACCAATCTTTGTTTTCTTAGACACTTACTTAAACTTAGTTCATTAATACATTGTTGAACGCTAAAAAGACAAGGCAATTCTTCATCCAAGTCATTTTCCATCTTGATATCCTTTTTTATTGTGGCATAGTCCTTACTATAACCGTTTTTAACCAAAATGTTTTGTACTCTTGTTAATAACTTATCTTCGATATCATAGACACTATTTCGTGTAAATAAATTTGCTCTAGCATCCTTATTATTAAGCATATATTCCATTAGTATTACAATACACTTTTCAAAAGTTTCATCATTTAATAAATCACAAGATAAAAGAATATTTACTTCCTTAAGTTGTCTACTAATACCAAAATCAACTCTTGTATCAAAAGGGGTAATATCCGTTACCTTATTTTTATAATCAAACTTACTCAAGCCACTTTTAAAATAAGTATCCTTACTATCTACTACAATAGCCTTAGATATAGAACATAAAGAAATAGAATATTCATCATCAATGAAACACCTATCCTTAAATAAAGATAAAACGATTCTTTTATCATTTAAACTCTCATATAAAAGCTTACTATGTAACTTATGCATAGCCACTACAAAGATATCATCACTATTAATATTCTTTAAATAAGTACTTAAAATCTCCTTAATTAATTCATCAATATTTAAATATTCTTTCTTCTTATAATTATAAGAAACCCCATCTATAAGATAAGCATTAACTTTATCATTAACCAAAACATGACCATCATCATAAATGCAAATCATCCATATTCCCTTATCATTTAAATATTGTTCATAGGCCATCTTTCCATCCTTATAAACAATTGTTAAACTAAGAAAACCACGATCATCATAGATATTCCTTCGATATAATTTATCATCCCTAAATATGTCAACTAGGATCATGTTGCCATCTTCACCAAACTCTATTTGGGCATATTTTTTGTTATCTAAATACGCAATTATACAAAATGGCGAATAAATAAATTCAATGTCCTTTGGCCAAACTAAATCACGATAAGAAAAAACCGCTGCCTTTTTACCACTAATATTTTGAATACTATCAAAAATATTAAAATAGTGGCTATTTAAAAGACCCTGACGATGTAAGAAATGACGATAATTAGGCGCATGATTTAAGATAATAGCACAAGTATCACTAATCTTATTGCGATTAAAAAGTTGTAGCTGCTTAACACTATCATCAACCTCTGAACTTAGACGCCTTTGATACCATTGTTGGCTATTTTCCTTAAAAGTATTATTGTTATACCACGCAGAAATAAAATACAGCATACTCACTCCTAAATAAAGAATTTATACATATCAAGTTTATAGTAACTATAGGTTTCAGCTAATATATTACTTATAATACTTACCAAAATCATAACTGAAGAAGGAAGCATTGCCAGATTACTTGTTAAAGAACCACTTAATGAAAGATATAGTGACAAGGCCATACAACTAGATAAAATAACGCCACTGACAAGTGATAATACTAATACCGCAAAAATAAAGTAACGCTTTGTATCCCTTCCTGCATAAACTCCAACTATACTATCTCCCCCTTTTTGTAAGTTATCAGCCATATCCCTAGGAGATAACATCGCAAAAGAAAAGATAACAGTAAAAAGGAAAACTATAAGCAAATAAGTATTAACGCCAATCTGGCTAGTAAGATCCATATTCGCATTAATTCTTAAAAGTGTTTCATCATCCTTAATAACCCCACCAAGCGCATAAAGAAGATACTTAACTAGAATAAAAATTGAAGTAGAAAACATTATGGGCATAATACCTATTGGATTAAGCTTAAACGCAATATAGTTTTTATCGGCATACATATTATTAATAGAAACTCTTTGAACAGGAATATGTAATTCCACATTTTCAACCAGTATAGTAATAACAAGCACTGCTAAACATATTAAAACCAATAAAACAGTGATGTCATATAAATTGTCCATAATGCTTCTATAAAAGCTTTCACAAACATTAATTAAAATGATTGGCGTTTGACCGCCTAAACCATAATCCTTATTAAATTTACAAACAAAGATAATAATAAAAGATCCAACAACCATCTCAATAATAGAAATAATCATTAAAACAGTCTTACTTAAGCTACTATCTAAATAAATAAGTTCATTAGCCCTGGAATATGCCAAAAAGATGGAAAGAATAAAAGCTAATACGATTGTAATATTTTCTATCTTAGGATTAGAAAAACGCTTCTTACTTTCTTTTGGCAAAATAAGCAAGATAAACTGCACCAAAATAGATGCACTCATATAAGGCGATATACCAAGCGCAAAAAGTGAATAACGATTTAAATCGCCACTAACCGCACTAAGAAGGATATTTTCTATTTCATCAACACTTGTTAAAGAAACAATATCAACATTATATAAAATGATATTCCTTCCCAATATAAAAACCCCTAGCACAATTACCATGCATAACAATCGTCTAGCTAATTCATGAGTTTTAAAAAAATTAAGCAAAATTTGTCCCCTATAAATAAAACATGCACAGTTATATTATAAACTGCGCATGTTTAATAATTAATTATTCTTCTTTAGAATCTTTATCGTCTTTGTCCTTTTTCTTATTCTTAAGACCATCATAGATGCTTAGTACACCACCTAATCCTGGAATCCAAGACCACCAAGGACTAGCAGCACCAAGAACTTCTGGTGTTTGTTCCTCCTCGATCTTAGTTGTATCACTTGTACTATCAATATTAAGTGGAACACTATCAAACTCAGACTGGCTAATAGATGCGCTAATAGATTCAGATAAGCTTAATGAAGCGCTTCTACTTAAGCTTGCATAATCAACATATCTTGTAGCCGAATTACTATTGCTTGTACTAGTTTCACTAGCAGGAGCTTGGCTAGTAGTACTATTGTTTCCACTATTATTAGAAGCGATACTAGCACTTGTACTAGCTGATAAACTTGCACTTGTACTAATTGAAGCACTAATACTATTGCTGATTGACTCACTTAATGACTTACTTAAACTTTCTGAAGTAGAAAGAGATTCACTAGTAGAAGCACTTGCACTACCTGATTTACTAGTTGAAGCAGATGTACTTCCAGATGCACTCTTACTTAATGATTCAGACTTACTTGCACTTGTTGAAGTAGAACCACTTAGTGACTTGCTTGTGCTATCACTTAACGATGCAGAAGTACTTGCACTTTCTGATTTAGACTTTTCAGTTGAAGCACTTAGTGATTCACTAATTGATTTACTGAAGTTTTCTCCATCTTTATGACTATCAGAAGCACTATTTAAATTAGATCCACTTAAGCTTTCTTCAATAGATGCAGACTTTTTAGCACTTTCTGAAGTACTTGCAGATTTACTATCTACTTCCTTAGCACTATCAGATAAGCTTTCGGATGTTTGTTTACTTAAGCTATCAGCTGCCGACTTAGAAGCAATTGCACTATCCTTATTTGACTCACTGATACTATCAGCTGTTGATTTAGAGTTATATGCACTTGTGCTATTAGAATTACTTAAGCTTTCAGCTCTTGAAACAGATTGACTTAATGATTCACTATTCAAGTCACTTCTTTCAGCTTGTGATTGACTCATTGAATCAGCGATTGCCTTAGAAGTTGATTCGCTCGCTGATTGTTTCTTGCTAACAGATTCAACGATACTTGCACTTGTCGATTGACTAATACTATCAGAAATAGAATAAGACTTAACTTCAGATGTAGAATCCTTTGCACTTTCACTAGATTCTTTAGATTTACTATTAGCTTCGCTTGTTGAAGCACTTGCACTTGTACTTGCTGAAACAGACTTAGATTCTTCATAAGATCTAGAAGCTGATTGTGAAATAGAGTTACTAATTGATTTAGAAGTTTCTTCACTTGCACTCTTTGATAGTTGTTCACTTGTTAAACCACTTTCGCTATCGACAATACTTGTACTTAAAGACTTAGAAGCTTCAGTACTTTGTTGACCACTCTGTTTTTCACTATTAGATGCACTATTTGATTTATCAGACTCTATTGACTTAGAAAGACTATCTTCTGCACTGGCATTGCTTAAAGAATCACTAGCTATAGAATCAGATAATGACTTACTAATTGATTTGCTTTCTTTATTGGCATCACTAATTGAATTAGATAAGCTCTTGCTTATAGAAACAGAATCACTGTTTACATCACTTATAGAAGTACTTAACGATCTACTAATTGATTCACTATCACTATTAGCTTTATCAATAGAGTTACTTAGTGATGTAGAGATAGATTCAGATATAGCTTTGCTTTCTGATTTAGATTTTTCAGTTGAAGCACTTAGTGATTCACTAATTGATTTACTGAAGTTTTCTCCATCTTTATGACTATCAGAAGCACTATTTAAATTAGATCCACTTAAGCTTTCTTCAATAGATGCAGACTTTTTAGCACTTTCTGAAGTACTTGCAGATTTACTATCTACTTCCTTAGCACTATCAGATAAGCTTTCGGATGTTTGTTTACTTAAGCTATCAGCTGCCGACTTAGAAGCAATTGCACTATCCTTATTTGACTCACTGATACTATCAGCTGTTGATTTAGAGTTATATGCACTTGTGCTATTAGAATTACTTAAGCTTTCAGCTCTTGAAACAGATTGACTTAATGATTCACTATTCAAGTCACTTCTTTCAGCTTGTGATTGACTCATTGAATCAGCGATTGCCTTAGAAGTTGATTCGCTCGCTGATTGTTTCTTGCTAACAGATTCAACGATACTTGCACTTGTCGATTGACTAATACTATCAGAAATAGAATAAGACTTAACTTCAGATGTAGAATCCTTTGCACTTTCACTAGATTCTTTAGATTTACTATTAGCTTCGCTTGTTGAAGCACTTGCACTTGTACTTGCTGAAACAGACTTAGATTCTTCATAAGATCTAGAAGCTGATTGTGAAATAGAGTTACTAATTGATTTAGAAGTTTCTTCACTTGCACTCTTTGATAGTTGTTCACTTGTTAAACCACTTTCGCTATCGACAATACTTGTACTTAAAGACTTAGAAGCTTCAGTACTTTGTTGACCACTCTGTTTTTCACTATTAGATGCACTATTTGATTTATCAGACTCTATTGACTTAGAAAGACTATCTTCTGCACTGGCATTGCTTAAAGAATCACTAGCTATAGAATCAGATAATGACTTACTAATTGATTTGCTTTCTTTATTGGCATCACTAATTGAATTAGATAAGCTCTTGCTTATAGAAACAGAATCACTGTTTACATCACTTATAGAAGTACTTAACGATCTACTAATTGATTCACTATCACTATTAGCTTTATCAATAGAGTTACTTAATGATGTAGAGATAGATTCAGATACAGCTTTACTTTGTGCATCAGAATTAGAAGTTGATCTAGAGTTGTAGTCGCTTTGGCTAGCAGCTTTGCTTGTTGATGCACTTTGAGATTTAGATGTAGAAGCAACAGCTGATTCGCTTAAGCTAGTAGATCTGCTTTGACTATTAACAACACTTGTTGATAAGCTTGCACTTGCACTCTTTGATTTTTCAATCGATTCACTCTTTACAGCTGAGTCACTTTCACTAACCTCTTTATGGCTTGTGCTTTCTGATTTACTATTGGCAATACTTCTACTTATAGCTTCACTATAGCTTTTATAAGCAGATAAAGAATTTGAAGAACTATTTTCACTTGCTTTACTTAAAGAGTCCGCATAAGATTTACTATTAGTTTCACTATTTGAAGAATGCTTATTGCTGTTACTTTTTGCTTCTGAACTATTTACAAGGCTTGTGCTAGCAGCACTATTTACCGAATTTTCAGCTGAAGTACTAGCTTTTTGGCTCTTGTCACTTGCATCCTTATAAGACTCTGAATAAGCAGTTGAGCTTGATGTACTAGCATTTTCATTAGACAAAGATGTGCTATCTTTACTAGATTTAGCATCACTCATTGACTTCTTCACATCACTTATTGACTCAGAAGTCTTTAAAGACTCCAAATTTGAAGTAGATGAAGAAAGTCTAGTTGAATTAGAATATTCATCTAATGCACTATCTACACCACTAATTTCCTTATCTTTAGCATTAAACTTAGTAGTTGTTCTATCAGCTACAATCGTAAATATTTCATCACTTTGATCAGCAATATTGAATGTTTGAGAACCATTATCTAAATGTTTTGGATTGGTATAATGCCAAGGGCCCTTATATGTATAATCGCCACTTATTGTAACTTTACCATTTCTTATTACTAAATTAATGGCCGCCTTATCATCTGTCTTTAACGTTACATTTCTAGGGAATATATACCTATAATCAATAGTAAATTCCGTTGGTTTATCAACACTATTTGAAGTAACAAAGTCACCTCCCCAACCTAGCCATAGCTTTTGATAAGTACCATCGGCTTTAGTTTGCACACAGACATAGTTTTTCTTGCCTTCTTTTACAATCATGTATTTTTGGCCACTAGGTGCTGTATGAATTTGGAAATTTTCTAGTTTTTTATTTTCATTTGACCAAACTTCTTTTGGATCAGCATATTCAATATAAGAATAAGAGTCACTGTTTGAATCATAAGTTAGCTTATCACTAGAAAGTTCACTTATATTGCCATCCTTATCTGTTACATAATAGGCATTAAGCTTTCCATCTTCGCCTTCCTTAACCCAAGTATAATCAAGCTTAAATTTTTCACTATCCTCATTTATAGCAACTTCATAGTAGCCTCTTTCCACCTTACGAACTACCAGTTTCTTGTCTTTATTAGAATCTGTTTCTTTTACGCTATTAGTGGTAGGACTATTCCCCTTATATTCTTGGGTTACTTCACTACCCCAAACATATTGTTTTTCACTTAAAGTAACTGTTTTATAGCTTTCATTAGTTTCATCTTTTTCAGCCTTAATAGTAATAGTTTCTTTACTATATTCAGCGTTATCAAGTTTTTCACCAGTATCAGCATTAGTAATATACTTATACTCTGTATAGTAAGTTAAATCATAAGTTCCATCATCATTCTTCTTAAGGGTATATTCAACCTTACCATCTTTTTTAAAGTCTTCATTAGAACTATCTATATGTTTAATCTCACCAGTATACATCTTATAAGCTAAGATAGCTCTTACAAGATTATCCTTATTTTCTTCTGAATCATTTTCACTATATGCTGCTCTTGCGGCATTTAATGCTGAAAGAATAGTATTTTCTTCAGTAGTATCCTTATATACCATACTATCGGCAATAAACTGTGATACCTTTTCTGATTCTAATGTACTTGTACTTTCATAGTTTGACTTAGCTGTTGATTCAGACTTACTTAAAGAATCATATAAAGCTGATTCACTCTCATAAGTTGATGTTTTTTCTGATAATAACGCACTATTGCTTAATGATGCATTATCATCTAACTTACTATTAGAAATTGAGTTTAAAATAACATCTGATTGTGAACTTGAATCTGATACTTTGGTGCTTTCACTATTTTCACTTACCTTATCAAGTGAAGCACTATCACTACCTAAATCAGATGCAATTTCACTATCTGCAGTACTATCAGATTTATACAAACTAGCTGAATCTGATTCCTTATTAGATCCAACAGTGCTTGTTGAAGTACTTGCTGAAGTGGAATTTGTATGTGAATTTTTAATTTCACTAGCAAAAGAATTTGATAAAGATTCTGCATTTACTATTGAAGTAGACGCATTTTCTGATGCCTTAGTTGAATCAGATTCACTTTCTTTAACAGCTTGGCTCAAACTTTCTTTAGTGCTTTCACTATGCTTTTCACTAGTAGATACAATATCACTATTTTCTTCACTTAGTGATTCTTGAGCAGACTCTGATAATGTTTCAACTTGTGAAAGAGAGGTTTGATCAGAAGTATCGGCACTCTTTGATTCTTCTACTAATCCACTTTCAACAACACGTTCAGAGGTACTTTGCGATGTGGACATCTCACTTTCTTCATCAGCATAAACAGCTTGATTTTCAACAGTCATCATACCAACAAAGGCAGCACCTGTTGCACCTGCAGCACCCTTTAATAAACCACCTTTTCTTTTTTTCTTTTTGATTTCTTCTTTCATAACGCTCCTTTAGTATCTTTTTACCTTCTTACCCTCGACACTAATACTCAAATCATTGACAGACCAGTTTAAACTTGTATTTGGTTCGATAACTGCTGTAAGAACGCTTTCATGTTTACCAGGCATCATCTTTTTACTATCATCACTTTTTAAAATGATAGCCATACCTTTTTTCACAGAAAGGTTGTTGTAATCAACATCAATAAGCTTATTAGTTTTGTTGTCATAACCAAGATTTATAGTTAATGTACCATCATCATTTTCATTGACCTCATTAACTTGTAAACTAAGTTTGTCATCTTTTTTGTATGAATAGTAAACGTAAGCTAAAACCACAACAGCTGTTAAAGAAACAGAATAAATAAGACTATTATTATTTGTATCTTTTTTAGCAGCAGTTGGCGTTTCTTCCTCAGTTATTGTTGTTGTATCTAAACAAAAAGTAGATACAGGAAAAACAATTAAACTAAAGAAAATACTTACTACAATTAACAATTTTTTCATACAAAACCTCGCTAATAAACTTCTAGATAATTTAATTGTAGTTAGGTTTGGTTATATTTTGGTTATAAAATAGCTATTTTTTAGCCAATTTATTAATTATCTTTATTAATTTATGGACATCAAGAGGCTTAGTCACATGATCATTCATACCCATCTTTAAGCTCTTTTCAATGTCATCCAAAAAGGCATTAGCGCTCATGGCAATAATTGGAATATCTTTATCTATCTGCCTAATCTTGCCTGTAGCAGTATAACCATCCATATTAGGCATCATAATATCCATTAAGATTAAATCATACTTGCCCTTTTCAAATTTATCAATAGCCTTTAGTCCATCATCTGCCTTATCTAAAATGGCACCCTTATCCTTAAGCATGAATTCAGCAATCTCCATATTAAGCTTATTATCCTCAACCAATAAAATCCTAATGCCATTTAAATCATCACTACTATCATTATTTGTTGTTACTTCATGTTTCTTATCAATCTTAAAAGGCAACTTAATAATAAATGTACTACCCTTATTTAATTCACTTTCAAAAGATAAGCTACCACCCATTAGTTCACACAATTCCTTAGCAATACTCATACCAAGACCAGATCCCTTATAGCTCGTCCTAGCACCATCATCTTCTTGCGAAAATGGTTCAAATAAGTGTTCTTGAAACTCTTTAGACATACCCAAGCCCGTATCCTTACAAGTAAAAGTAAAATAAGCTACATCATTATCAAAATTATCCTCTAGACAAGTAAAATAAATATCACCAGCTTGAACATTATATTTAATCGCATTAGAAATAATATTATTTATTATTTGCCTAAAATGCACACTAGAACCAATTAAATTATTATGCTTAATACTACTAAAATCAGTATGAATATTAATACAAGTTTCAGCCCCATACATCTTAGCTACTTCTATACATTGATTTAATACATCCTTTAAATCAAAAGCTGCATCCATAAGCTTAACTTGACCAGACTCAAGCTTTGACATATCTAAGATATTATTGACTAAAGCTAATAAGTAATCAGATGAAGTAAGAATTTTTTGACGATATTCACTTTGTTTTTCTATATCTTCAGGAAAATGATTAGCAATCTCTGTTATACCTCTAATACCATTAATAGGTGTTCTAATATCATGAGACATTCTTCTTAAGAAATTAGTCTTAGCACTATTAGCTAACTCCGTCTCAAGCTTTTGCTTAGACAATTCCTCATTAATCTTCCTTAATTGCTCGTTTTGCTCTTGTTCCTTTTTAATCACATCATCAATGAAACGATAAGCCAAAATAGTCTTAAAGCTATCATCACTCTCTAATATCTTAATAAAACGTACCTCAAACTTCCTTAAACCGCAAGGATTTGGGATAGTATCATACCTTATGACAAAGATATCATTAGCACTTAATTTATCCATCAAGTTATCTTTATTTAAAACATCAACATAATCAGGAAAAGAATCATGTACTACAAAATGCTTAAAATCATAGTCTATCCAATAACTATAGCTTTTATAACAATCTACATGCTTTGCTTGTAAATCATATGAGAAAGAACCCTTTTTAGCACTAAAAGGTCTAATAGTATCTTTTTTCAAATCCGCAACATAAACAGCCGTATAATCTCTAGCCAAAGCCTCAATTGCTGATTGATATTCAAGTTCCAATTGCTTTTGTTTATCAATGTCCTTTACAAGCAATAAAACACTAGTTACATTATTATTTTCATCCTTGCTTTTAACAATAAAAGAAACTTCCTTCCACTTATAATTACTAGACCTATATTGAAAAACAAGCGAATCTATATTATTTAATCTATCAGCTACAGTATTTAAATCTAAGAACTTAATAAAGTCTTCCCTATATTGTTCATTAACAAATCCCTTAAAATATGTACCAAAACTATCATTTACAGCACCCGTTTTACCAATAACCGATGTCAAATCATCATAACCCTTAATTTGCTCATATTGCTTTTTAATTAAATCAATACGATAAATAATAGTATATAAAGTAGAAATAGCCGAAATAATCTCATAGTTAATCCTTAATTGATCCATTGTCTTTTCTAACTTAATATTTTGGTTTTGCAAAAGTTCATGTTCTCTCTTTAAGGCATCATTCATTTCCTTTTCAAAATCCAATTGTCTTTGCTTTTCTTTTACCTTATAACCTGAATAAGCATAAAAGTCATTTGCCCAATTAACAATAATCAAAAAGATAACCGCTAGATTAAATATAGCATATACAAATTGTAATAATAATTGCCCATCTACCTTATTTAATAGATAGTGATAATCAATTAAAACTTCATAGAAAACTGATAACTTTGATAAATAATGACCAACTATCGCAATTATCAATACAAAGAAAGCTACAAAAACTAATACTTCTTGTTTACTAAGCTTATTTTTTGCTTCAAATTCATCGATGAAAAGCAACATCTTTTTAATCTTTTCACTATTAAAAAAAGTATAACTTAAACATACTATCAAAACAGTAATTATAGTTAGTACCGTTACTCCCAAAAACATATTACTAACATCATAGCTTCCAGCATTAAATAATACCTTCATAAATAGACTTAATATACTGCTATGAAAAAAAGAAGCAATTATCGCAATAATACTTATGCCTAGGTATGGATTCTTTCTTTCTTTTTTAAAATATAAAGTAAATAAATAAGCTGAAAATAGGCCAAATAAGATTCTAGGAATAATAAGTAATAAAGAGGATATAGGATCACCACTTCTAAAAGGTGAAAAGATGATATCTTGGTATTGAGTAGCCGTTGAACTTGCTTTCCATAATGAAGTAAAGGCAAAAACCAAGGAAACAGGTATAGCACCCTTATAGTCAAATAACATAGAAGCTACAATAACTAAAATTGGCATCGTCGTAATAGATATTGGTTCAATATCAAAATAGCCAAAATAAGAGAACGCTAATATAGCCTCAAGACAAGAAAAAATAATAATAATATCTCTTCTTTTGTTATTTGAAAGCTTTTGTTTATAAAAGACTTGAAAATTACACATTTAGTAATATTTTACATTAATGATGCGTAAATATCTAATTAGTAAATGCTAAACTAAATAAAGGGAGATAAGATGATGAAAAAAGTTATAGTCACATTGGAAGTTATTGTACTTATATTCATACTAGGATCAGCTTATTATCTTAACAATAATCTTAAAGAAATTAAGCAAATAAACAGTGATCTTACAAAACAAGTAAGTGCATTAGAAGAAAACTTAAATAATGATGAAAATAAAATAAGTGAACTTAATGTTCAAATAAATGAAAGTTCAACAGCTAATGAAGATAAGGTCAAGGAGTATGAAAAATGGATAAGACACAAAGACAAACTAAAAACACTACTTGGCTATTAGTTGTATGCATATTAGCGGTATTAAGCATTATAGGCTGTCTAATGGTAGTAAAAATCTATAATGACAGCAAAACTTACGCAAGCCAAAACATTTTCTTACAAGAAAAAATTGATAGCTTAAGCAATGAAGTTAATACCAAAGATCAAGAAGTAAATACTTTACAAACTAAATTAGATTCGATAAACAATATTGATAATTCTATAAGCAGTGTAAAAGAAGAATACTTCAAGTATGCCGTCGAAGCAGAAAGCCTTGCTAAAAGTGGTGAAGCAAATTTTAAAGTTTGTTACCTTACTTTCGATGATGGTCCATATCGTAAAACAACTCCTACTTTCCTAGATATCCTAGATGAAAAAGATGTTTTAGCTACCTTCTTTCTACTAGAAAAAGAGGGTGTTGATGACTTATACTTTAGAGAAATGTATAGTTGCCATACCTTGGCTAATCATACTGCTAGTCATGCCATATCTGGCTATACTTATTCAAGTGAAGCAAACTTTATAAATGACATAAAAGAAAATCATGAATTTATTCAAAACTTGCTTGGTTATACTATGGAAGTAATGCGCTTTCCTGGTGGTTCACCACAAGCTACCTATTCAGGTCTTAGTAAAAGTGCCATTGTAAGTGAGCTTGTTGATATGCACTATGGCTATGTCGATTGGACACTTACCACAGGAGATGGAGGAGCGGTACTTGAACCAGATGAATTTTTGCATAATGTCATTGACTACTCTAGCAAGTTTAATACCTTAATTGTCTTGATGCATGACTATAGCGCCAATACAGCAAAGTGCCTACCAGAAATGATCGATGAGCTATCTAATCAAGGCTTTATCTTCTTGCCTTTAAGCTATAACGCAACAGCGGTAAAGAAACAATAATCAAATAAAGGAGAAAGAATTATGGAAAAAGCAGGTTGGCTAATACTTACCGCAAGTATAACATTTCTTGTCATTAGAATTATTGTTGCATATATGTTTGCAAACAAGATGGAAGAAATTGTAAATCTTAAACAAGCTGATATTAATATCTTTGCTTGGAGTATGATTCTATCCTTATTCTGTGGACTATTAGGGATGCTTATAACGGTATTGATGGTTATCTCTATCCCTGATTGTCAAACTAATAATACCGATGATGAAATAGATGATATTACAAGATATATTGATAAACTATAGGCAATAAAATCTCACAATGTGAGATTTTATTATTCATAAATGATGTTTTCTATCGCATAAAGAGGTAAGTTTAACAACCAATCTTCCTTTTTGTAATCAGACATAGAAGAACGAATAGCTAATTTGGGATTATATTTCTCTTTATAGGATTTAAGGCTTTTGGCCCTAAGATTAGTTTCAGATTTTACTTCAATCGGAATAATTTTTTCACCATTATCGACCACAAAATCAATTTCACAAGATCCTCTATCGTTGGTGTAATAATATATATTCAAATCATCAATTATCTTTAATTGTTGGCAAACATACTGTTCACTTAGTGCACCCTTAAATTCAACGAATAAATCATTTCCATCAAGTAGTGTGCTTGTAGATAAACCAGCCATACAACTAAGTAGGCCAACATCAACTACAAATAGTTTAAACGCCTTTAAATCCTCATAGGCTTTTAATGGAATGCCAGCCGCATTTACTCTGCTTATTTTATGAACTAAGCCACAATCGCAAAGCCACATTAAAGCTGTTTCATATTCTCTCGCCCTGCCACCTTCACGGACCAGTCCGTAAACAAACTTTTTATTTTCTTTTGCAAGTTGGCTAGGTATACTGTTCCATAACATACGTATCTTGGGAACTATTTCATTTGGTGCATGTTTAGAAAAATCTTGTTCATATGCATTAAGAATTCTATTTTGAATCAAACGCACTTCATTAAAATCCTTATTTTCAGCAAAGTTTAAAACAGCCTCTGGCATACCGCCTACAAAATAATAGATTTTAAGTGCCTCAATATATGTTTGGCTAAAACTGTTAATCATCTTGTAATCTTGGCTTTTTAACAAATCAGCGAAACGTCCATTCCCTGTCGCCATTAAAAATTCCATAAAAGAAAGAGGATATAGATTTAAAAAATCTACTTTTCCAACAGGAAATGAAGTCCCCTCATGCAAAGCAATCCCTAAAAGTGAACCAGCGCACATAATATGATAATAAGGTGCATTCTCATAAAAATATTTAAGAGATGTTAGTGCTCTTGGTACTTCTTGAACCTCATCAAATATAAGTAAAGTAGTTTCAAAATTAATCTTTCTACCTACATATAATTCAAGCCCCATTATTAAACGATCAATGCTTAAATCAGAAGCAAACAAATCCGCCATCTTAGAATTGGAATCAAAATTAATATACACAGTATCTTCATATGCTTGTCTGCCAAATTCTTTCATTAGCCAAGTCTTACCAACTTGCCTTGCCCCTTGAATAATTAGTGGCTTACGATGTTTACTATTTTTCCACTCATATAATTTCTCAATTGCTGTTCGATACATATCTTGCCTCTTTTTAATTATTAATTACTTATAGTATAACATGCATGCCAAAAACAACAGCGAACTTTTGGCTTTGCTCGCCACTTTTTACAACGAACTTTTGGCATACATGTCACTTTTTACAACGAACTTTCTTTATCGCAAGAAAGTCATGATATGTTTTCTCAATAATTATGCAACGTAACCACCAATTTAACCTTACTTGTCGCATCACAACAACCATTTTAAGCAAAACGGGGCAAAATATATGTTAAATCTTTAGAAAAACGGGGCAAAACATGTGTGATTTTTTAAGAAAAACGGGGCACTTTTTTAAAAATGAGCATTTCTGCTCATTTATTATTCTAAATTAAAATCCTCAAGTTTTAGTTCACTAATATCATCATCGGGATTATCAAGCAAACGCTTAGATTGCTTTAAGATAGCTTCCTCAACCTTGTTTCTGGCAAGTCTACCATTGCCACTATTTGGATCCCCCTTACCTTGAATAATGGTATAGTAATCAGTTAATGGCTTAATAGCCTCATCAGCTATCGCATAGCCCTTAGACTTGGCAATACTTTTAGAAATTAAAGTCATTTCTTCACCACTATAATCATCAAAATGAATGATATTGGCAAATCTACTCTTTAAACCACTATTAGCTGTTAAAAACTCTTCCATCTCCTTAGAATAACCAGCTAATATAACGATCAAATCATCACGATGATCTTCCATTCCTTTTACTAAAGTATCAATCGCCTCTAGCCCAAAGGAATCATCTTTGCCTCTATATAAAGAATAAGCTTCATCAATAAACAATACACCACCCAAAGCACTATTTATCACATCCATTGTTAAAGGTGCGGTATGGCCTACATATTTACCAACTAAATCAGCACGTGTAACTTCAACTAGTTGGCCTTGTTTTAATATGCCGCAAGCCTTCATCATACGTGAAACAATACGGGCGATAGTTGTCTTACCAGTACCTGGATTACCCGTAAAAATCATATGTTTACTTACTTCAGAAGTCTTAAGACCCTTTTGTTTTCTAATTTGGGTAATCTTGATATGATTTTCCAAAGATAACAAGTAATCCTTAACACTCTTTAAACCAACTATTTCATCTAACTCTTTTTGAATCTCTTCTCTTTCCTTAGAAGAATCATCACTAATCTCCAAATTAAATGTTTTTTCATTAAACTTAGCCTTAATGACATCATCATACTCAATCTTCAAGACAGCAATATCATTATTAGCTAAAGTAATATTAACTAAGTTAGTATAAATCTTATCAATAATTGGTGTTAAAGAATCAACCCCATCATTTGGCTCATACTTGCTTAATAAATAGTTTTTAATACTATCATCAATAATTAAATCAAGTTCAAATTGAGCCTCACTCTTTTTTTCTAAATCAGCCAATAAATTATCAACAATCTTATTAATAGCCTCATTTGATAGTTTAATAGTTTCAATCTTATCCTCAATCTTATCCACAAAAGACTTGCCAAAGACATCCATTAACTTACTTGGACTATCACTTGTAACAAACACCAGAATCTTACCATTTCCATCTAAATGATCAATTACATCCTTGCTTAATTTACTTGTAGCCTCTTGAAGTTGATTATTCACAAAAGTATATCTTTGATTTAAGACAAGCTTACCATTTAAAACAAGTTCAGATAGCATCATATTAAAAACTGGTGAACTCTCTTTAAAATTTTCTACTAAAATAATAGGATTTCGACCACTTAAGGCTACATACAAATCTTGCAAAAACAAGATTTCTTGGCTACTAGATTGATATCTTTTCATATCTAAAGTTACCACTTCACTTGAAGTAGTTAAACCATATTTATGCAAAAGTTCACTAATACTAGACACCAATAAATGACGACCTGTACCATTTGATCCATAGACAACAATTGAATTTTTGATAAGTTTAGGATTACTACCTACTACATAAGGTCTTCTAAAAGCCATTGTAAGCTTTTCACAAGCACTATCTTGACCAATTATCTTATTTTTTAAATCAGCTTCAATCTTATCAAAGATTTCCTTAGAACCCTTACCCACAACAACAGTTTCAGGAGTTTCAATCTTTGTATCAAAATCCTTTTCCATTTGGCTTTTAACACTAGCTAAATACTCATCACTATAACTATTATTTTCCTTAAGAAGATTATCAATATCCTTCTTATTTTCATTCATTAGCTTATTTAATTGAGCCTCTGTCTCATTGATAATCTTTAAAGAATCCTGCACATTATAATTTCTACGCCTATTTAAAACTTCATCAAGAAGCTTTTCTCTCTCATCCTTTTTCATTAGCCCAACTCTTTCAACAATTCCTGATACATCTTCTTACTAATTAAATCCTTAGACTTAATTAAAGCTTTAGAAACATACTCTAAACCATCATAATAGCCATTGGCATAATAATCGCTGCTCTTTAAAGAAACACGATTATTAAGTTCATCATTGACCTGTCCTTCTGTAACATACAAGTCCTTACTATTGTTTTTGACAATCATGTAATACTTACTTAAGGCATCTCTATGTCCCTTTATATAATCCTCATTATTATCATTACCATAATTTACTTCCGCTAGGATATTAAAGAAACAATCACTACGATTATCAAACGGTCTTATTTCCTTAGGAAAAGAAGGCTTTTTAACAGCCTTAATCTTGTTTTTTAAATCAGCCAAATTAACACTACGCTTATTAGTACTTGTAGTATTAACATTATTATCAACTTTTAAATCAACAGTATTCTTATCTTCTAAATCAATTGAATCAAGAATATTATAGATTTCCTCAATCTTAGAATTATCCGAAATCTTATTCTTATTTAATTGCTCAACCAACTTATAAATATCTTGATCAACCACTACTTCTTACCCCCAAAAGGATTTTCACCATAACCATCCTTTTTAAGCAAACTTTGTAAAGTATTCATATCCGCATTGATATTCATATAATCATCTTCTTGCATACTTGAACAAATAGTCTTTAAAGCCTCATTAATTAAAACAATTGTCTTAATAAGTTGAGCCTCACATTTATTAAAGTCCTCACCATGTACAGGTGCATCCTGTAACTTCTTATATTTTTCCAAAGCACTAGTTAAAATAGGCAAATAATAATCATACAACTTAGAAACCTTAGTATCATCGCTATGCGATTCACTCAAGATATCAATCTGCTTTAAAAGATCACAAGTTTGATATAAGCCATTAGTAATTTCCTCTTGAGGAATAGCTCTATTTAATTCATCAATCTTATCAATATACTTATTAGCATCCGATAACTTATCTTCCTTTTTAACCTTTGGCGCTTCAACATTTGTTTTAAGCACATCATCAGACTTAGTTGAAAACACTAACAATAAGTCCATTATCTTCTTATATACATCAGGATAGTTATACTTAAATTCTCCCAACTTACAAATCTTCTCATCCTTATACGCCAAAAATAATTGATCAACCGTTGTAAACTTACCATTAGTAGTTAAAGTAATACCATCAATTACTGGTAAAGTTAGATTATTCTTAAAATAAGAATTCAACTTCTTATCTATTTTATTAAGTTCGCCAACCGATAACTTACTTACAAAAGTATTATCATTACTTTGTTTACTAACATGACTACCATTATAAGTTTTAACCGTATCATCCTTTTTCGCAAACTTATAGATTAAATATGCTGCAATACCAATAGGCAAAAGAAACATTAAGATTGAAAGCATGCCTGATAATATATTGCCAACAAACACAAATAACAGGATTAGGAAGAATAGCCCTCCACCCGCATCAAATCGACCTCTTCTCATAAGAGTTATTATACAATAATTTATGCGTTATAATGAAAGCGGAGGTAAATTATGAACACTTTTGATAATACGATTAAAAAGATGCAAGACATCATTAATAACATTCAAGATGCTTGCGATAAGAAAGTAAAAGAAGCCGATAGTGAAACTGCTGAAAAATTAAAAAACGTTTCAAATAAAACAATTGATACTATTAACGAAGCTAGCGTAAAACTTAAGGATGTTGTTGACAAAATCTCTGATGAAGAAGAATTAAGCAAATTCTTAGATAGAGTCCTTGAAAAATGTGATAAGGCTGCTAAATATGCCTACTTCAAATTTGATGAAATTCTTCCTACCGTAAAAGAAGAAAAAAGTAAGGTATTAGATGATACAAAGAGCACTATGGAAAAGTTTTTAGATAACGAAAACGTAAAAAGTGCTGTCAATATGGCAAATAGTTTAAAAGATAGTTTCTTAGAATTTATGAACAAAGAAGAAACTAAAGAAGCTATTGAAAATGTTAAGAAAAACGCAATAAATGTAGCCGATAAAGGACTTGATACATTAATCAAAGCTCTTGATAAAGCTAAAGAAGCTCTTGATAATTCAAATAGCGATAATCAAAATCAAGGTTAATTAACTAAAAAACACGATATTATCGTGTTTTTTAATTGTCATCAGACTTATTATCGGGACTAAATGAACCACTTGGCATATCAGGTTTTTCTCCATTTTCAGGATTAAATTCGCCAGGACCTTGTCCTTTATCTTCACCAGGATTGAAATTATCATCTCTATTCATACCTGGCATGCCACCTTGATTAAAGTTACTATTTCCATAAGTATTAGAAACACTAGTAAGTTCATAAGTGAAAGTATCATCACCTACACCAATAGTAACAATATCGCCTACAGAAAATTTACT
The DNA here is from genome assembly GCA_963654705.1 of Oscillospiraceae bacterium. Taxonomy (GTDB): domain Bacteria; phylum Bacillota_I; class Bacilli_A; order Erysipelotrichales; family Erysipelotrichaceae; genus Colivicinus. Next base: position 5,605 of record CAVKAO010000017.1, on the reverse strand, counting down.
ACTTGAAACAAGAATTGAATTAAACTGTTTACTTACCGTTTTATCAAAAATAATCTCATCATTTACACTGATTGTAAGTTTTGTATTTGAAGTATATGAACTATCAAGGTTATAAAGAAGACTGACTTGTTCACTACCATCTTCATTAAAGCCTTCTGCCATATCGCTTTGGCCAACCATCAATACTTCACCATTTGATATATAGGCCGCATCATCATAATCAAATGCTGCATCACCACCACTAATAGGACCCTCAACATATAAAGTACCACCAGTAATATAAATATCACCATTGGAGTCTATGCCATCACCTTCAGCATTTATATAAACATTTCCACCATTCATCTTAAAAGTACTAACACCGCCTGCCTTATTTGAAGCATTAATACCATCATCACTAGAAACTAAAGATATTTCACCATCATTAATAGTGACAACCGCCGCCTCTAAAGCCTCATAAGATTTGGTAATATTAATGTTACCGCCATCAATAATCAAATCATTGTAAGCTGTAATGCCCTTATGATCACTAGATATATTAATTTGACCACCTAATATATAAATATAGCCTCTACCCTCATCTTCTTGATTATTAGATTTAATAGCCGCCTTACCACTAGTTATATTAAATGTGCCATCTTTGATCTTTACGCAATCCTTGCCACTTATACCCTGACTTTTAGAAGTAATATCATAAGTGCCATTTGTAAAAACAAGCTCATCCTTACAAACAATGCCATGTTTATAATTAGCGTTAATAGTTAGTTTGCCTGATCCATTAAAAGTTAAATCACTTTTAGAAAAGATAACTCCATCAACATTATTATCATCATAAGCTACATATTCTTCGCCACTATCACTTAATATATTTTCACTATCTTTTGCAAGAGTGATAGTAACTTTATTTGCCTTTTTAACATAAATAGAAGCAAAATCATCACTATTTATCGTAGCTCCATCAAGTACCAACTTTACATCGCCATTACAATTAACAATAACACTACCATCAAGTTGCCCACTTAAGACATAAGTGCCAGACTTAGAAATAGTCAAATCACTATCACCCTCAAGTAATACATAATTGGCATTATCATATGATTCATCTAAATCCTCATCATCAAAATATAACTTATAGCTATATGTTTTAGTAAGTGACTCTTCCTTAATTACACTAGAACAGCCACATAACATGGCTATTATAAGTAATATAGAAAACTTTTTAAGGCTCATAGTTCTTCCCTTTCGCCAGATATGATGCCAATTGAAACCTCAAGATTACTATTTCGTACTCTAATTTCATCAAGCATCTTCTTAATATCGCTCTCATTTTTCAAAGAAATACGATAGTCAATTCTATATAAACTGCCAAGATTAACCGTCTTAACATTAATTAATTCATATGATTTTGTATAATTTTTCAATATGTCAATAAACGCATCATCATAATTTAATGACTCAGGACAAACAATCTTCAAAAATCTTTCTTTATGATGTTCGCCATAATTAACAAGCGTCAAAACAAAAGATACTAAAAGTAATAAGATTGTAAACACAAAACCTAGTGCAATATATCCCGTTCCACAAATTATGCCAATAGCCATTGATAAGAAAATACAAGTAAGCTCTTTAGCACTACCTTTTACACTTCTAAACCTAATCAAAGAAAAGGAACCTGCTACGGCAATACCAGCACCTAAATTGCCATTTACCATCATGATAACCACTGTTTCAATGGCTGGAATAAGAATTAAAGTTAAAGCCAAGGATTTTGTATGTATATTCTTATACATATAAAACAATGAAACTAAAAAACCTAATATCAAACTTGAACAAACCGCAACAAGGAATTGTCCTAAAGTAAAATCACCTACAAATATCGTACTAAACATAATTTATTTCTCCTTTTAAAAACGCACTACCAACTTTTGAATAAGAAGTCTTGAAAATATGAAGCTCATCAAGAATTCTTGTAAGCCATAGGGGCATTGCCCCAACAGCTTTAATTTCCATAACAATCGAATCATTTAATTTGACATCATTTTCCGCATGATTTAAATAAACATTATCTGTGCGATACATCAAATTAGAATCAAAGGTAATTCTTAAAGTATCATCATCTTTGCCAACAAAATATTGTCTATCACAAGAAACAAAGACTTTCGGCTTTAGACCACCATAGCGATTAGATAAAGAAATTATTTCCTTACCAACCATGGCATCTGTGTACTTACAATCATCGATATTTTTCAAGATATCTTGATACTTAGCCATTGTTCTTCTTTTATAAACAACCCCATCAAACTTCTTTTTAAGTTCAACATAGATTTGATCATCATCTAAAGGAGGACCATAGCTTCTAATACGCAGTTTTTCTTTAAATTCTGGCTTCTCAATAGACTTTGTAATCAAACGATAGTCATCAGAATCATAATATACAGATAAAAGGTGGGACTTATTATATTTATCGTGTTTTAAATGACCATCTAATTTATTCATCAATACATCAAAGGTAGATTGATCAAGGAGATACTTATTCTCTTTTCTTAAAAAATATTCTGCCATAACTTGTTCCTCCATGTAAAAATAATAAAAAAATAAAGTGAACTTAAAGTGAACTACTATCAAAAATTAGGTGAAATTTGTATAATGGTAAACAAGCCGACATAGTATAGTGGTAATACGCATCCATGGTAAGGATGAATCCCGTGTTCAATTCACGGTGTCGGCACCACTTAAAAATTAAGCCCTTAACCAAGGGCTTTTTATTATGTTTATTCAACTGTGACCTTATCCGTGACCTTATTTTTAATATTTTTTATTAAATTTTCGCATAAAAAAACTAGTTTTTAACTAGCTCTATTTTTTAATCTTATGTATTTTGCATTAGATATTGGATAAACGCTTTTTATTTTGAGTTCTGAAGAATTTGACAGCCTTATGGCAACTAGAATGTTATCATTCACCTTTTTAACTAATTGCACTCCTTCTTTGTGTTGATCAATAGTTATATAATTAGGTGTGGCCACTATACTAGACAAATTTTCAATAATATCTTCCAAATTGTCTTTAGCAAATTCATTCCTATGTTTTTCAATATGCTTAATTCTATCATCGTAAAGGACTATTGTTTTATCAATAAATTTTTCGCTAATTGAATATTTTTAGAATACTCTTTGGTTATCTTAAAAATCGTTTTTTTCATCCTAATAAAAAATCCTTATTACGAATAAGGACACAGCATTCAGAGTTTGGTGGGGCGATAGTTCCCACATCTCATCGGCCTAAACCTACACTTGACACTTGCGTGCGTGATAGCCATCTTTCTATCCTCAAATCTCCTATGCTCATTTACGTTATAAGAAAAAATCTGAAAAATGAACTATTTTTATTCTATTTTTCATCTACTCCTTTTATCAAAAATGTTATTTATAGTAACGATTTGGTAATATACGTGTTATTTGTGTTATGTATACGCACACGCTCACACGTGAGATCCATAAAACTTGCTAATGCAGTAAGCGCCCCGTTCAAGAGCTAAAATTTTCAAGTGCCCTTTTATTGAGGATAGTCGAAAACCCTAACTCTTAATAAATACTAATTGTTATCCAAGATGATCAATTCATCTTTGATATAGATAATAATGCCTTAAGGCATTATTAAAAGATGTATTACCTAGATGTATTAAAAATATTGATGGTAATATGTTTTTTTATTTGTTCTTTGATATATGAATATTAATTGATTATCTAATGTTGTCTTCTTTTATCCAGGCATCTAAATGTATATTGATACCTGCCATAATAGAGAAGAAGGTTTGTTTAGCACCATTTCTAATGGCCATCTTATGTAAACCATAAGTATTTAAAACATAGTTATTGATTCTTTCGGTAGATGTTCTATTTTTAAAGATGTCTTTCCATTTTTTAGATCTATAAACAATTGGAATGTTTCTGGCATCATCACCATCGTTGACATACATGGTTCTACCGTATTTAGATTTACTACATTCTTCTTTATGTGGGCATTCCTTTATTTTGCCTAGGGCTAAAGGACATCTGAATTTGTTCCTGCATCTTTGTATATCGTAGCCATAATTAATCATTTTATGGCCACCTTTACAAACAGGTATACCTTCTTTATTAATATATTCACCATTTGTTAATTCTTTATTTGAATGTCTTATCTTATTTCTATCAATAAGTGGGATAATATGATTGTGTCTAAAATATTGATATATCGGTATACAATCGCTGGCACAATCAAGACAAACATATTTGGGGTGAATGTCTTTATTCAATTCAAAGAGTTGAGCGAACGCTGATACCGAGGTTAAGGCATCATTTCTTGATGCTTTTTCTATACTTATAAATACTGGCAAATCAACGCCTAATTCTTTGTTATGAAAAGAGATGTTATAAAAGGTATATCCTAGATAAAAGGTTTCAAGATCTGAATCCCAACCAATATCGGCATCAGGTGCACTATAACGATATATCTTTTCATTATCGTTTCCTTCTTTTACTTTATGACCATATTTAGATGCATGTATATGTAATGAAGAACCATCTCCTGATAATACTAAGTCATCATTGCTTATGATTCCTTTATCAATTGATGGTACAACAGCTAAGATATTGAATAAGCTTTGTAGATTATAACTATATCTATCATTATCTTGTACTGCTCCATCTTTATATTTCTCATAAAGGTAATAAGTGTCTGTATGACTATAGTTAATAAGCTTTTCATTTCTTTTAGGTTTTTCTTTAGGTGGCTTTGCATAGTGATCTTTAGGATATAGTTCATTAAGCTTTTGTTTAATACCAGTTAGTCTAACAATAAAGTCATAATGACTAGAAATAGATGGTATCTTACTAGTTCCTAATAGATATTGATATAAAGAATCATTACTAACAGCTTCATGCCATCTATGTAAAGAAAAGTAACTTAGATGTTGCATAAGGATAAATGATCTAAGTAAGATTGCTGGATCAATAGCTGGTCTACCGGTACTTGAATATAAAGAACTAAGTAAACTACTAGCTAATCCTATATCAAGCTTTCTTAACTTAAAGATAGCTTTCTTTAAAGGAATGCTTGATAAGCGTTTTAAATCACTAACTGAAAGATTTTCTTTTTCGCTGTCTAGGTAATCACGATATTCATAAATCGACGAGATATGTTTTAACATTTCTTGTAAAACTCCTTTCGCCTTCTTAGCGAAAGGGGCTGTATAGCCCCGGCGATTTGGCTATTTTTGTCAAGGGGTTTTATTAAAAAATTTAACAAATTTTAAAAAATCTGGGGGTAAAACAAAAAATGGGCATGCATAAATCAACCATAAATAAATGGTCAAAGAGTTTTCGACTTGACTCTTATTTGACGGGGGGTCAAAAAATAAAAAAAGGTAGCTATCTATCAATATATCTAATATATTTATCCAGCTAGTACCTGATAGCTACTACCTAACTACTAACTAACTATTAATTAATATTTAAATGATTGATATTAATTAGCATTAATTAATGCATCTATCTATATACTTATATCTCACGTCAACCGCAATATTTAGGTATACCAACAATATGTTTTTGATTTAACCATT
>CAVKAO010000016.1:0-55923 GCA_963654705.1 Oscillospiraceae bacterium | reverse complement strand
CTTGTATAGGTAGTAAATCAAGCACGTTGCCGGTTTAAAAGCTCTCAGAAATGAGGGCTTTTTTAGTGGTTAAAGTATAATAAAAAAGCTGTTTTTCAACAGCTTCATCTTTTAAGTTCTTCTAACTCTTCTTTAGTTAATTCTCGATATTCTCCAAGTTTTAAATCACCAAGTTCTAGATTTTTAAAAGTTACTCTTTTTAAATTAATAACCTCACTACCAATATTGGAAAACATTCTTTTTACTTGATGAAATTTTCCTTCTGAGATTGTTAAATAGGCATGTGTATCATCTATTCTTTTAAACTTTGCTGGTTTAGTGATAAAATCTCCTAAATCCATTGGATTTGAAAATATTTCTTTAGCGTTATCTACAATTTTCTTATCTACTTCTACATAATATTTTTTATCTACATGACTTTTAGGATCTAATAATTTATGATTAAGTTGGCCATCGTTAGTAAGAAGTATTAAGCCTTCTGTATCTTTATCTAGTCTTCCTACTGGGACCAAATCTTTTCTTTTTGAATTAATTAGTTCCATGATAGTTTTATCATATTTATCTTCAGTAGCACTTAAATACCCTTGAGGCTTATTTAAAATAATATATTCATATTCACAATAAGTTATGGGTTTATCATCTATTGCTACTTGATCATCTATTTTGACTTTGTAATCAGAACTTTTGATAACCTGTCCATTTACTTTTATATGTCCTTTTTTAATAATTTCTTTAACAGAGGATCTAGTTCCAACCTTCATATCCGCAAGATATTTGTCTAATCTCATTGTTTTATCCAACCTTTATCTATTTTGTTTTTAAGTTTTCCGTTGCTTGCTTTCCCAAAACCAATTGGATAGTTCTTTACACAAACCAATACGTATCCGTTTAACTTTGAATCAACATCAATTGTTTCACCTTTTAAATATTTTTCTAATCTAATGTCTTCAATTTCAAGATTTAACACATTATTAAATTCGTCACTTTTTAAATTTAAAGCTAGTTGTTGGCTAGGTTCAAAACCATATTTCGTTTGTTTACCTAGTAATAACCCAGATCTTAATGTTCTAATACCATTTGTATTAAAATCTTTTATATAAAAGACGTTGTCGTTAATTTTTTTGAAAGAACCATCATAAAACTTCTTTGTTGTATTATTGTTTATAAAATCAATGTTACAATTTATAGTTTTTTTCTCTTGATTATTTTTTTCTTTTTTTATTCCTTTTTGTAATAAACATACAAAATGGCCTTCGCCTTTTATTTTGTGAGGGAACAATTTTACGCCTATGCCATTTTCACCATCTTTAAATCCTTCACTTTTCTTAAAGGGAACAAGCCTTACATTTTCATCTTGTAAAGCATATTCAATAACCTCTTCATCTTCTAAAGGTGAGAAGGTACATGTTGAATATAATAATTGACCACCATCTTTTAACATGTTTAAACATGCTTTTAGCAGTTTCTTTTGTAGTATTGCATATTCTTCTGGGCCTTTTTTAAGCCATGAATTTATTAAAGAACTATCTTTTCTAAACATTCCTTCACCAGAACATGGTGCATCTAATAAAATCTTATCAAATGTATTTGAATATTTTTCTTCTAGTTCTAAGATATCTTTAGAGATAACGAAGTAGTTTTCAAAGCCAAATCTTTCGATATTTCTAAGTAGAGCGTTAGCTCTTGAGGCTGATATATCATTGGAAATAAGCAAACCGGTTTTATTTAATTTATTTAATAGTTTTAAGCTTTTACCTCCAGGTGCTGCACACGCATCAAGTACAATATCGTTTGTTTCTATCGGCAATATTTCAGCTGGTAACATCGCGCTAGCTTCTTGAATATAATAGAGACCTGCGTAGTAAAATGGATGTTTTGTAACATCTTTATTTGTGAAATAAAAGCCATCATCCACCCAATCAATTTTCTCTAAGTCATAGGGAAAGATATCAAGGAAATCTGGAACATTTATTTTACTTGTATTTATCTTCAAACTTCTAATTGCTTCATCATTAAAAGAAGCTATGTAATCATCATATTCTTCTTGTAGAAGAGCTTTCATTGAATTTGAATACTTATCAGGCAACATAGAATAATTTTATCATCACAAGTGCTATAATTGTTTACATGTTAAGTAAAAGTGAAAAAGAAACTATCGAATTAGGTTATAAAGTTGGTAAAAAACTTAAAAAAGGAATGTGTTTAGCCCTAGTTGGTGATTTAGCTGGTGGTAAAACAACTTTCACCAAGGGTGTTGGCAAGGCCTTAAACGTCAAGGAGGTAATTAATTCTCCTACTTTCACTATTTTAAAAATATATAATGGGGATTTGAAACTATTTCACATTGATGCCTATAGACTTGAAGGCTGTGAATATGATTTAGGTTTAGATGAGTATTTGGAAGATGGAGTTATGATTGTTGAGTGGCCTATTTACTATAAAGATTATTTGCCTGAAGAGTATCTTGAGATATCTTTTAAGTATATTGATGATGATACTAGGGAAATTAATTTTAAGGCAGTAGGTGAAAAATATAAGGAGTTTGAATTATGCTAACATTATGTATTGATACTGCCTATAAATATTTAACGGTGGCCTTATTGGATGATAAAGGTATTATTGAATCAATAAGTTTTGAATGTTTCAAAAAACAATCAGAAGAAGTTTTTGTGTGCCTTGAACAGCTTTTTAAGAAAGCTAATATCAATAAAAACGATATTGATAGTATTTGCATATCTAAGGGGCCAGGATCATATACTGGTGTAAGAATTGCAATGACTATTGCTAAGGTGATCTGTCAGATTAGAAGCATAAAATTATATACTATTTCTACATTACGTTTATATGCTGGCAATAAAGCTAATACAATGGTTGTCATGGACGCTAGAGCAAATAGAGCTTATGTAGGCGTTTATGACAAAAAAAATTGCATATTAAAAGACCAAGCTTTACCACTAGATGAAATTGATACAAAAGACTATGATGTCATCCTAGATGGTGGACTTGTTGGAAAACAAGATAATAATCCTGATATTGCGAATTGTTTTTTAGCTACTAAGAATTTATGGGAAGAAGTTGAAGAAGTTAATTTCTTATCGCCTGAATATTTAAAAGAAAGTAATGCGTATTATCGATGAAATTTTCAAAAATGGAAATAAATGATTTAGCTGCTGTTTTGCAAATTGAAAATAGCGTATTTCATGATCCATGGCCAAGAAAGTTTTTTGAAGAAGATTTAAATAATGAGTTTTCTTCATATTATCTTTTAAAAGAAAATGATGAAATAATTGGCTATGGTGGCCTTTGGTTTATGTTTGAAAATTGTGATTTAGTTAATATTGCGATTGATAAAAAATATCAAGGACAAGGCAGAGGAGAAAAATTATTAAAGTTATTAATTAATGAAGCTATTAAAAAGGAGTGCGAGTTCATGCATCTAGAAGTTAGAAAGTCTAATATTAAGGCTAAAAACCTTTATGAAAAATTAGGCTTTATACAAACTAGAGTCAGGACTGGCTATTATGAAGATGGTGAAGATTGTGTTGATATGGTGAAAGGACTAATTGGTTTAAATGAAGAAGATTTTAGCGATTGAAAGTAGTTGTGATGAAACGGCGTGTGCAATCATTGATGAAGATTTAAATATTTTAAGTTCAGTTGTAACAAGCCAAATAGATGTACATGCGCGCTTTGGTGGTGTAATACCCGAGGTTGCAAGTAGAATGCATGTTGAACAAATTTCTACTATTGTTTCAAAAGCTTTAAGTCAAGCTAATGAAAAAGTAGAAGATATGTCAGCGATTGCCTATACGATGGGACCAGGTCTTATCGGTTCACTGCATGTAGGCGGTATTGCGGCTAAATCATTGGCGTTTTTCTATGATAAACCGCTAATTGGTGTTCATCATTTGAAAGGACATATTTTTATCAATGAATTACTAGAGCCACTTAAATATCCTTTAATGGCCCTTGTTGTAAGTGGTGGCCATACTGAACTTGTTTATATTGAAAACGAAAATAGTTTTAAGATTGTTGGTACGACTTTAGATGATGCAATAGGAGAATCATATGATAAGGTGGCAAGAGTTTTAGGACTTGAATATCCAGGTGGTCCAAAGATTGATAAGTTAGCCAAAGAAGGTCAAAAACATTATCAACTTCCTACTCCTAAGGTAGATGGATTAAACTTTTCATTTTCTGGTTTAAAGAATGCTTCATTACAACTTGTGAATAGACTTGAAAGAAATGGCGAAGAACTTAATAAAGCTGATTTAGCGTATGCGTTCCAAGAAGTTGCTTTAAATAGTTTGATTGATAAAACAATTAAAGCTCTTGAACAATATCCATGTAAGATGTTTGTTATTGCAGGTGGTGTGGCATGTAATTCAAGACTTAGAGAACTAGTTAGCGAAAGAATTAAGGGCGTGGACATTATCCTTCCTCCACTTAAATATTGCACTGATAACGCAACTATGATTGGCGTAGCCGCATGGCATTATTATCATAACAATAAGTTTGTGTCACTAAATACTAGTTCTATGCCTAATATGTCAATAGAGGAGTGATTATGAATTCAATATTTCCAATTGACTATAAATCAACAATGTCACTTTATGATACCCAAGAGGCTATTTCGTTAACCAAACAAACATTTCAAAAGTATTTAAGTGATGCGCTTTGTTTAAAAAGGGTGAGCGCACCCTTATTCGTCCTTAAGGATAGTGGCCTTAATGATGATTTAAATGGCGTTGAAAGGGCAGTGGATTTCGATATTCCAAGCGCTAATAAAATGGGCGTTGTCATACATTCTTTAGCTAAATGGAAAAGAATGGCCTTATATAATTATGATTTTTACCCAGGTAAGGGCTTATATACAGATATGAATGCCATTAGAAGGGATGAACAACTTGATAATCTTCATTCAATTTATGTTGATCAATGGGATTGGGAAAAGATTATAAATAAAAAAGAACGTAATTTAAAAACTTTAAAGACAACAGTTAACAATATTCACAAGTGCATTTTAGCTACTTTAGCTACACTTAAAATCAAATATCCTGAAATTGATGTAACATTACCTGAAAATGTATACTTTATTAGCGCTCAAGATCTTCTTGATAAATATCCTAATTTATCAAGTAAGGAAAGAGAATATGAAATTGTCAAGCAAAAAAAGGCCGTCTTTATCATTGGTATAGGCGATAAGCTAAGCGATGGTAAGGCTCATGATGGTAGAGCACCTGACTATGATGATTGGAAACTTAATGGCGATTTAATTTATTATCATAAGGTATTAGATTGTGCATTAGAAATAAGTTCAATGGGTATTAGAGTTGATGGTAGGAGCTTAGATTATCAATTAAATGTATCAAATCACAATGAAAGAAGAAATTATAAATATCATCAAATGATATTAGATAATACCCTTCCTTTAACTATTGGCGGTGGTATTGGTCAAAGTAGACTTTGTATGTTACTAATGGGAAAAGCTCATATTGGAGAAGTACAATCTTCACTTTGGGATGAGGAAACATTAACGCTTAGTAAGGAAAATGGAGTACAATTATTATAAGTTAATTTTGTAAAATAATTCACAAATAAGAATTATTTAGCATATAATTGTAAAAGAGGTAATAATGATGAACAAGACACCAAATGCTACACTTAGAAGATATCCAATTTATTTAAAAGCTCTTAGAAAAATTAAACTTGAAGGTAAAGATAAGATTATGTCTAGTGAGCTTTCTACTTATGTAAACATTAAGCCAACAACTATTAGAAGAGATTTTTCATTGATTGGTTGTTTAGGTAAACAGGGCTATGGTTATAACGTAGAAGAACTTATCGGCATTTTCTCCGAAGAACTTGGTGTAAACTATGATGAGAAAATTGTTTTAGTTGGTGCTGGTAACTTAGGTAAAGCTTTACTAAATTATAATAATTGGTCAGATGTTGTAGGCGAAATAGTTTGTGCTTTTGATAGAGTACCAGAAAAATGTAAGGTTAAAATTCCTGTTTATGACATCAAGGATATAAAAGAAAAACTTCCTGAGGGATGTCGTATTGCCATTCTTTGTATATCGCAAGATGTTCAAAGTACAATTGATTTATTAGCTGATGCGGGAATTAAGGGGATTGTTGACTTTACACATGTTCACTATAATGCGCCAAAAGATGTAATAATAAGAAGCGTTGATGTTGTTTCAATGATACAAGAATTAGTATTTGAAACTAATACTGAAAATAAATAGGGGAGATTTTATGTTAGATTTTTATACGATTAGAGAATTATATGATTTATCTAATTCAGGAAACAGAATTGAGATAGATCAAATTGAATATGTTGAATTAGAAGGATGGGTAAGAACAAATAGAGATTCTGGTTCTATTGGCTTTATTGAATTAAATGATGGAACTTATTTTAGAAATGCTCAAATAGTTTATCATAACGATTTGGATAATTATCCAGAAGTTGGTAAGATGCTTACAGGAACAAGTATCAAAGTTACTGGCAAGTTTATTTTTACACCTGAAAATAAACAACCATTTGAACTTGAAGCTACTTCAATTGAAATTCTAGGTAAGTGTGATGAAAAGTATATCTTACAAAAGAAAAGACATAGTTTTGAATTTTTAAGAGAATATCCACATTTAAGACCACGTACAAATACTTTCTCAGCTGTCTTTAGATTAAGAAGCGTATTGTCTATGGCTATTCATGAATTCTTCCAAAATCAAGGCTTTGTGTATGTGCATACACCAATTATTACTGGTAATGATGCGGAAGGTGCTGGTGAAGTGTTTACCGCTACCACAAGGTGCGATGACAAGTATGAAGAAGACTTCTTTGGCAAGCATGCAGCCTTAACTGTTTCTGGACAACTACACGTAGAAGCTTTTGCGATGGCTTTTAGAGATGTATACACTTTTGGTCCAACATTTAGAGCTGAGAATTCAAACACAAAGACCCATGCTTCCGAATTCTGGATGATTGAACCAGAAATTGCTTTTGCGGATTTAGAGGATGATATGGCACTAATTGAAGATATGGTTAAGTACTGTATTGATTATTGTCTTGAAAATGCGCCAGAAGAAATGAAATTCTTCAATAGTATGATTGATAAGACCTTACTTGAAAGATTAAATCATGTAAGAAATTCTGAATTTAGAAGAATGCCATATACTGAAGCAATTGACATCTTACTAAAAGCACCAGTTAAATTTGAAAACAAGGTTGAATGGGGCATTGATCTTAATACTGAACATGAAAGATATATTTGTGAACAAGTAGTAAAGGGCCCAGTTTTCTTAACCGATTATCCAAAAGATATTAAAGCCTTCTATATGCGAGCTAATGATGATGGTAAGACTGTTGCAGCATGTGATTTGCTTGTACCACACGTTGGTGAACTAGTTGGTGGCTCACAAAGAGAAGAAAGACTAGATGTTCTTGAAAAGAGAATGGACGAATTAGGCATGGACAAATCAACCCTTGATTGGTATTTAGACCTTAGAAGATATGGTGGTTGTAAACATGCGGGCTTTGGACTTGGCTTTGAGAGAATGATTATGTATCTAAGTGGTATGGAAAACATTAGAGATGTTCTTCCTTATCCTAGAACACCAAAGAACTTAATTTATTAATATGCTTATAACAATTAATTCTGGCACCGTTTATTTCGGTGCCAATGATGTTTTTGAAAATATTGATTTTGTAGTCAATGAAAATGAAAAAATAGCCTTAGTTGGTCGAAATGGGTGCGGTAAAACCACCCTTTTAAAAGTGTTGATGGGTGAAGTAGAACTAAACAATGGTCAACTTATTAAAGCCAATAAAGCAAAAGTTGGTTATTTAAATCAAAATTCATTAATTGATTGTCATAATAATGTAAGGGATGAGCTATTAAGTGTTTATAAAGACTTGTTAGATAAGGAAGCTAAACTCAATGAATTATCTGAAAGATTAAAAGTGGAACATTCTGATAAGTTGATTAATGAATATTCTTCTCTTGAAGAAGAATTTAAGATGCAAGGCGGTTACACTTATAACAGTGAAATGGAAACAGTGCTATTTGGCTTTGGTTTTACTAAAGATGATTTAGATAAAAATGTAGCTGACTTCTCTGGTGGTGAGAAAACTAAACTTGCTTTTGTAAAGCTACTATTAAGCAAACCTGATTTATTACTTTTAGATGAACCAACAAACCATTTAGATTTAAGTACCATTGAATGGCTTGAAAATTATTTAAGCAAATATAAAAAAGCGATAGTTTTAGTATCACACGATAGAATTTTTCTTGATAAGATTGTAAATTCTGTTTATGAACTAGAATATGGCGGACTTAAAAAATATGCAGGTAACTATTCAAAATATGTTGAACAAAAGAAAATCGATTTTGAAAAGGATAGCCAAGCTTATATACGTCAACAAAAAGAAATTAAAAGACTAGAAGAACTTATTGAAAAGTTTAGATACAAGAAAAATAAAGCGGCTTTTGCCCAAAGTAAAATTAAATACTTAGATCGAATGGAAAAATTAGATGATCCTAAAAAAGCGGATACCAAGGCTTTTAAGGCAACCTTTAAATGTGCTGTAAAAGGTGGCAAATCCGTTTTAAATATGGACCATTATAAAGTTGGCTATGATAAGCCACTATTTGAAGTCACTCATGAAATACTAAGAGGACAAAGAGTTTGTGTTATGGGTGATAATGGTTGTGGCAAGTCAACACTACTTAAAACCATTATTGGTCAAATACCAAGTCTAGGCGGTTATATGCTTTTGGGACATCAAATCGATATTGGCTATTTTGATCAAAATATCGCAGTATATAAAAACGGTAACACTGTTTTAGAAGAATTATGGAATGAATATCCCAATAAGGATATGTTTGAAATTCGAAGTACTCTTGGAGCTTTCTTATTTTCAAGTGATGAAGTATTTAAAGAAGTTAGTGTCTTATCTGGAGGTGAAAAGGTTAGACTTGGTTTAGCGAAATTGATGCTTAAAAACGCCAATTTCTTAATACTTGATGAACCAACAAATAACCTTGATATTGTTTCTAAAGAAGCATTAGAAAATGCTTTAAAAAACTATGATGGCACAATTCTTTTTGTAAGTCATGACCGCTATTTTATCAAAGAAGTCGCAACAAGCTGTTTAGTTGTTGAAAATGGTAAAGTAACTTATTATGATGATGGTTATAAAGACTATATTGATACTAATAAAAAAAGCGAAACTAAAGAGATTTTAAAAGAAAAAGTTGATTTAAAGGTTGTTAAGGCAAGACCTAAATATAATCTAAAGAAAATTGAAGAGGAAATAAGCAATCTTGAAGAACTTTTAGAAGAAAAAAGAAGTCTCAGATTTGAACCAGAATATTATCAAGATTCAAGGAAGATGCAAGAACTTGATGAAGAAATTGATGATATTCACAATAAGATTCATGCGGCGGAGGAAAAATGGGAAATCGCCATGGAAGAAAGTGGGAGTTAAATAATGATATTACATGTAATGTATAAAACAATGGATGGTAAAAGAGATAGTTTTATTAAAGAAACAAATGATACTGATATTTTGGATTTAATTAGAAAAGAAGATGGTTGTATTTCTTATAACTATTATCTTGATTCAAATGATGAGAATATTATTTTGTTAGTTGAAGAATGGGAAAATAAAGAAAAACAGCAGGTTCATTTAAAACAAGAACATATGAAAATACTTGGTGAAATTAAAAATAAATATGTTTTAGATACAAAAGTTAGGGAGTTTTAATATGAATAAGGATTATGCAAATTATGCAGCTGAAAAAGCTGTTGAATTAATTAAGATTGATTCACCTACTGGCTATACAAAGAACATAATTGAACAAACAAAAAAAGAATTTGAAGAATTAGGCTTTAAAGTTAATAAAACCAATAAGGGTGCTTTGATTGTTGAAATGGGTGGAGAAGATAGTGATGATGGTGGCGTCTTATTTGAAGCCCATGTGGATACTATTGGTGCCATGGTTAAGGAAATAAAAAGCAATGGTAGATTAATCATTACTAATCTTGGGGGCCTTGTCGCAAGCAATTGTGAGGCTGAAAATGTAAGAATTATAACAAGATTTTCTAAAATTTATGAAGGAACCTATCAACACAATGATCCTAGTGTTCATGTAAATAGAGAACTGAGAACTAGCGAAAGAAACTTTGATACCATGGAAGTTGTAATAGATGAAGATGTTCATACTAAAGAAGATACTAAAAAACTTGGTATTGATGTAGGTGACTTTGTATGTTTTGATCCTCGTCCTGTAATAACTGAAAGTGGTTATATTAAAAGCCGTTTCTTGGATGATAAGCTAGCTGTAGGAACTTTCCTTGCGCTAGGCAAATATATCAAAGAAAAAAATATTTCATTAAAAAGAAAAGTGTATTTGTTGATATCGGTTTATGAAGAAGTAGGACATGGTGGCTCAGCTAATATTCCTAGCGATGTAAGTGAGGTAATTGCGGTTGATATGGGATGTGTTGGCTTAGGCATTGAAGGAAGCGAGAAAAAAGTTTCTATTTGTGCTAAAGATACTTCTGGGCCATATGACTTTGATATCACTAATAAGCTTATTTTGGCTGCTAAAAAAGAAAAAGCTGATTATGCGATAGATTGTTATCCAAATTATGGATCAGATGCTGAAGCGGCTTTAAGAGCCGGATATGATGTAAAGCATGGTTTACTTGGTCCTGGTGTATATGCATCACATG
Source organism: Oscillospiraceae bacterium (assembly GCA_963654705.1). Classification (GTDB taxonomy): domain Bacteria; phylum Bacillota_I; class Bacilli_A; order Erysipelotrichales; family Erysipelotrichaceae; genus Colivicinus. The sequence goes on along the minus strand of CAVKAO010000016.1, from coordinate 45,177 downwards.
GCTATGAAAGAAGCCATATTGAAGGCGTATTAAATACACTTAAAGTATTAAAGGGCTATTTAGATATTTAATATTCTAACAAAAGAGATGGTTTTTAATAGCTATTTCTTTTTTTGTTGATTTATGAAAAATTTACTAAAATTTTACTTTTTTATTAAATACTTGTGAAAACGCTTACAAACAAATATATAATTAAGTTAGTAAAAACGGAATTAAGTTCCAAGGAGGAGAAAAATCATGAAAAAGCTTATGGCGATGTTACTAGCTTTATTGATGTGTTTAACACTAGTAGCATGTGGACAATCAAGTGAAGAAGGTATCGACAATGGTGGCGATAGCGATGAAAGCGATGTTGTTGGTGGTGATTTAGTCATTTATTCACCTAATACTGATGCTTTAATCGAAGTATGCTATGCGTTTGGTGAAAAGTATGGCATTAATGTTGAAGTAGTTAGTGCTGGTACAGGTGAATGTCTTGAAAGAATTGCGGCTGAAAAAGATAATCCGCAAGGTGATGTAATGTATGGTGGCATGAACTATGCTAACTCATTTAATGATGACTATGTTCCTTTATTTGAAGAATATATAGCTGAAGGTGATGATAAATTAGATGCAGCATATCAAAACTATAATGGTATTACCACTCACTATTGTCTAGATGGTTCTGCAGCATTGTTAATCAATACTGATGAATATGAAAAACTAGGCTTAAATCTTGATGATTTTAAAGGCTATGCGGATTTATTAAGACCTGAACTTAAGGGCAAGATTGCTATGGGCGATCCAGCTAACTCTTCAAGTGCTTGGGCTGAATTAACCAATATGTTAGCTGTTATGGGCGATGAACCATATGATGAAAAAGCGTGGGAATTTGTAGGTGACTTTATCAATAATTTAAATGGTGTAATGTTATCTTCATCTTCTGCTATCTATAAAGGCGTCGTAGCAGGTGAATATGTAGTTGGTGTATCTTATGAAGATCCATGTGTATCACTTCTTGTTGATGGAGCTACAAATGTTAAACTAGTTTATCCTGAAGAAGGTGCTGTATGGCTTCCAGCTGGCGCAGCTATTATTAAGAATGCGCCTAATATGGAAAATGCTAAATTATTCTTAAATTGGCTAATTTCGGATGAAGGACAAGCTGAAATTGCTAAGACTACTGCTAGACCTGTTAATACAAGCATTTCTAATACCGCAAGTGAAATGACACCATTCTCTGAAATTAATGTTGTTAATGAGGATGTTGAACTTTGTGGTAAGAATAAAAAAGATTGGCAAGCTAGATGGACTGAAATGTTCAATAGTGCTCAATAATATTAGTTTATAAGTTAAGGGAGTCAAGAATGAGTACAAATATTAAGATTCGTGATGCAGTTAAAAAATACGATAATAATACAATCATTTCTGACTTATCACTAGATATCAAGGAGGGCGAATTTTTCACCCTCCTTGGTCCATCTGGATGTGGTAAGACAACACTATTAAGGATGATTGCAGGCTTTAATAGTATTGAAGGTGGAGATTTTTATTTTGGTGATAAGAGAATAAATGATGTAGATCCTGCAAAAAGAAATATTGGTATGGTTTTCCAAAACTATGCAATTTTCCCTAATATGACTGTTGAAAAAAACGTTGCCTTTGGTTTAAAAAATAGAAAACTACCAAAAGAAGAAATCAAAGAAAAGACTGATAAGTTTTTAAAGCTTATGAAAATCTATGAATATAAAGACCGTATGCCTGAAAGATTATCTGGTGGTCAACAACAGCGTGTAGCTCTAGCTAGAGCTTTGGCTATCACCCCTGATGTTTTATTGATGGATGAGCCATTAAGTAATCTAGATGCCAAACTTAGGGTTGAAATGCGTTCAGTTATTAAACAAATTCAAAATGAAGTTGGCATAACTACTGTTTATGTAACTCATGACCAAGAAGAGGCTATGGCAGTATCTGATAGAATTGCGGTTATGAATGGTGGCGATATTCAACAAATTGGTACTCCAAAGATTTTATACCAAAGACCCGCAAATCTATTTGTGGCAACTTTTATCGGTCATACTAATGTTGTAGATGGAAAGATTAAAGTTAAAGACGGAAAAGCTTATCTTGCCTTATGTGGATGGGAAGTAGAACTTCCTACTATCAAGAAAGAGGAAATTAAAGAACAAGATGTAAAAGCTAGTATTAGACCTGAAGAATTAATTGTAAACACTGAAACTAAAGATGGTTTGAAGGCCACTATTGATGATGCGGTATTCTTGGGCTTAAATACACATTATTTTGTTCATTTAGATGATGGTGAAAAACTAGAAATCATTCAAGAGTCTACTATTGATGAAACAATTGAAAAGGGCAAGGAAATAAGACTTTTAATTAAGACAAATAAGATAAATGTTTTTGATAGTGATGGTAACCATAATTTGGTTGAAGGTGTCAAAAACGACTATGATATTTATAGGAAGTAGTGCTTATGAATAATGCTACAAAAAAATATTTTGATGTTTGGAAAGTAATTTCAATTGTTATTTTATGTTTATATGGCTTGTTTCTATTATTCCCTTTGTATAAACTTTTATATAATGCGTTTTTCAATAATGGAACATTTACATTGGAACAATTTCAAGCTTTCTTTTCTCAAAAGTATTATGTTAAATCAATCTTTAATTCATTAAAAGTAAGTGTCTGTGCTACAGCTTTATCTTTGATAATCGGTGTTCCTTTGGCTTACTTTTACCAAATGTATGAAATAAAGGGTAAAACAGTATTACAGGTATTAATCATCTTGTGTTCTATGTCGGCTCCTTTTATTGGTGCTTACTCATGGATTATGTTACTTGGAAGAAGTGGCGTAATAACTAAATTTATTGAATCGATACTTCCTATTACGATGCCAAGTATTTATGGCTTTAATGGCATTTTATTGGTGTTGTCTTTACAACTTTATCCACTTGTCTTCTTATATGTTTCAGGTGGCTTAAAAAATATTGATAATTCTCTTTTGGAAGCTAGTGAAAATATGAGCTGTGGTGGCATTAAAAGGTTTTTTAAGATTGTAATTCCTCTTAGCATGCCAACAATTATCGCTTCTGCTTTAATGGTATTTATGAGAGCTTTTGCGGATTTTGGCACGCCACTTTTAATTGGTGAAGGATATCAAACATTCCCAGTAATCATTTATAATTCATATTTTGCCGAAACTGGTGGTAATCATAATTTTGGTGCAGCTATTTCCGTTATTGCAATAGCTATAACGGCAATCATCTTTTTGATTCAAAAATACATTAATGGTCAATTCAAATTTACGATGAATGCCCTACATCCAATTGAAAGAAAAAAGATAGGTGGCATAAAAAACGTGCTTATTCATATCTATTGTTGGTTTATTGTATGTTTGGCCTTTTTACCACAAGTATATGTAATCTATACTTCTTTCTTAAAAACATCAGGAAAGATATTCTTAAAAGGCTTCTCACTTGATTCCTATAAGTATGCATTTACGCATTTAAAAAGAGCTATTCCAAATACCTTCATTATTGGTGGTATAGCGCTTATTATCGTTATTGTATTGGCAATCTTGATTTCTTATTTAGTTGTAAGAAGATCTAACACTATGAATAAGACTATTGATACTATCTCAATGATTCCTTATATTATTCCAGGATCAGTTGTAGGTATTGCCTTAGTTATGGCCTTTAATAAAAAGCCACTAGTACTTGCAGGAACGGCAACAATTATGATTGTAGCCTTGGTTATAAGACGTATTCCATATACCATTAGATCTTCAACGGCCACTCTTCAACAAATTCCTATGTCAATTGAAGAAGCTGCAATATCTTTGGGCTCTAGTAAGCTTGAAGCCTTCTTTAAGATTACCGTCCCAATGATGGGCAATGGTATTTTATCTGGTGCCATTATGTCTTGGGTAACAATTATTACCGAACTTTCAACAGCAATTATCCTATATAACCTAAAGACGGTTACTTTAACTTTAGCTACTTATACTTATGTATCTAGAGGAAACTATGGTATTGCGGCTGCTTACGCTACAATCCTTACGGTAACCACTGTAATATCGTTGTTGATATATATGAAAGTTACAGGCAGTAAAGAAATTAGTTTCTAGTTAATAACTAATAATAAAGACATCTTTAATTAATAATTTAGATGTCTTTTTATGTGGTATTATCTTTATTATGAATAAACAACTTAAGTACTCTTTATTACTATTACTGATCGCCATTATTTGGGGCTTTGCGTTTGCTTTCCAAAGTATGGCAGGAGATAATTTATCAACCTTTACTTTCTATTCTTTTAGAAGCTATTTTTCAGTGCTAATGATGTTTATATTATTGGCGTTTAAAAAAGATAAAGACATTAAAGGCAATATGTTCTCGATTAAATTAGGCCTTATAGGTGGTGTTATAACTTGTATTGCCTATCTATTTCAACAGGAATCATTAAAGTATACCAGTGCTGCTAATTCTAGCTTTATTACATCAATTTATGTAGCCTTAGTGCCTGCTTTAGCTATCTTTCTTGGCAAAAAAACTAATTTTAAAATTTGGTTTTGCGTGGGACTTGAATTTGTGGGCTTATATCTATTATGCGTAAAAGGCAACTTAACCATTAATGTAGGCGATATCATGGCACTTTGTTGTTCACTTTTGTTTGCCATACATATTTTACTTATTGATAATGGTGCCAATAAAATTGATAGTATTATCTTTTGTACCACTCAATATATTGTCTGTGCCATAATTTCGACAATACTAATGTTGATATTTGATCGCCCAATTAATTTATTAGGTGTAAAACAATCGCTAATACCACTTATCTATACTGGCTGCTTAAGTTCTTCGGTTTGCATAACACTACAAGTAGAATGTCAAAAACATGTTAATCCTACTATTGCTTCACTTATTCTATGTTTAGAAGGAGTGTTTGGGGCTATTGGTGGTTGGCTAATACTAAATGAAACACTAAGTAGTTCACAACTTCTTGGTTGTGCGATAATATTTGTAGCAATCGTAATATCACAAGTTGATTTAGAAAGTATAAAACGGAGGAAATAATATTATGCTTAATTTTGAAGATATGCCTTATTCTAGACCTGATTTAGATAAGACAAAAGAAGATTTAACTAAGATTACAAATGATTTAAAAAATGCCGATTCTTACAAAAGTGCTAAGGAGGCTTTTTTGACATATGATACATATCTAAGACATTTAGAAACAACAATGACTATTTCTAGCATTAGATATAATATTAACACTAAAGATGAATTCTATAGTGAAGAAGATAAGTTTTGGAACAGTGCAATGCCTGAACTTCAAAACTATTTTCAAGCCTTTACTGGTGCTTTACTAGATTCAAAATTTAGAAGTGATTTTGAAAAAGAATATGGAACATTGATTTTTAAGAATGCTGAAATTGAATTAAAAACTTTCTCAGAAGAAATAATTCCTGATTTGGTTAAGGAAAATGAGCTAACTCAAGAATATGAAAACTTATTAGCTAATGCTAAAGTATCTTTTGAAGGCAAAGAATATACACTTCCTCAAATGACTTTATATAAAACTGATGAAGATGATACAAGAAGATTAAATGCTTGGATTGCTGATGGTAAATGGTATAAAGACAATCAAGAAAAATTAGATAGTATCTATGACAAACTTGTTCATCTAAGAGATGGCATGGGTAAAAAGCTAGGTTATGAAGGCTATACAACCCTTGGCTACTATAGAATGGGTAGAAATTGCTATGATAAAAACGATATTGAAAAGTTTAGAGAAGCAGTTGCAAAATATGTAGTTCCAGTTGCTGAAGAAGTATATAAACAACAAGCAAATAGACTTGGTAAAGCTTATCCAATGAGTTTTGCGGATAATGAATTAAGCTTTAGAAGTGGTAACCCTAGACCTAGCGGGGATGCTGAGGATGTCCTAAAGGCTGCCGATAAGTTCTATGATAGTTTATCAAAAGAAACAAGCGAGTTCTTTCAAACAATGCGTAAATATAATTTACTAGATGTTTTATCTAAACCTGGAAAAAGAGGTGGAGGATATTGCACTAGTATTCCTGATTATAATGTTCCATTTATTTTCGCTAATTTCAATGGTACTCAAGGTGATGTAGAAGTTGTAACCCATGAAGCAGGACACGCTTTTGAAGGCTGGCTAAATGCTAAAAGAGTTCCTATTTCAACAGTATGGCCTAGTATGGAGGCTTGTGAAGTTCATTCAATGTCTATGGAATTCTTTGCGGAAAAATATGCTGAAGATTTCTTTGGAAAGGATGCTAACAAATATCGTTATGCCCATTTAGCTGGTGCTATTAAGTTTATTCCATATGGCACCTTAGTTGATCATTTCCAACATTCAGTATATGAAAAGCCAGATATGACACCAAAGCAAAGACATGAAGAATGGAAGCGATTAATGGGAATTTATATGCCTTTTGTTAAATTAGATGGTGAAATTCCATTCTATTCAGAAGGTCAGCATTGGCAACTTAAGCATCATATATATTCTTCTCCTTTCTATTACATTGACTATTGTCTAGCACAAACTGTTTCACTAGAATTTTGGGCTATGATTAATGAAGATTATGATAATGCTTGGGAACACTATATGGCTTATACAAAACAGGGTGGTAGTGCAACTTTTGTTGATTTATTGAAGAATGCAGATTTAAAGAGCCCATTTGAAGAAGAAACTTTAAAAGAAGTTTGTAAGAAGGCTAGTGATTTCTTAACAAATTTTGATATGACTGGAATCAAATAATGGAAGAAAAGAAAACTTCTAAAAATAGAAGATCATATTTAAACGATTTTAAATTACAAGATGATGGCAAATATAAGTATGAAGGGGCTATCTATAAGATGGATGAATCAAAGATTACTTATAAAAAAGCTAGAAGACTATTATGTATTGGTTCAATCGTTGTGTTTGCACTGCTTCTAATAGCGGGACTAGTAAAGGCTGATGGGGCAATGGATACAATGTATATAACTATTCCCTATGTACTATCGATGGTCTTTACAATACTACTTACTTATAAATGCATTTGTTTATATTTTTCTAGATATCCTTTATATGAATATGAATATAAAGATACAGTAGCTAAATATGATATTTATGCCACAATTGCTTTGGTATTAATAATCGCAACATTTATTGGTGAATTAATTTATATTATTCTTAATGGTATAACTAAATTTATTGGTGGAACAATCATCTTTGTGATTTGTGTAATCTTTTCAGGTTTAATGGACTATATGTTTCTTAGATTTGTTAAGATGTTAAACTTTTATAGTAATAAATAATGCTGAAAGCCTTTTCGATTTTTTGAAAATATTTTCAAAAGCACGCTATTAAAGACTTTCATTTTATTGACATGGCTTGCGATAAGTATGTAAAATAATTCATATCGCAAGCTTTTTTATGCTTTGTGGTACATTTATTGGAAAGGGAGGAAATGAAAATGGTTCATTTCAAGAAATTTGCTGTTGCAGCTCTTTCATTATTAATGTTAGTTGGCTGTAGCGGTACAAATGGCGGAACTTCAGAAGACAAGCCTCTTGTTGTTGGCTATGCTCCATTCAACGAAAAGTTCTCTCCATTCTTTGCAACTACTGCATATGACCAAGATGTATCTAGTATGACTCAAGCTACTCTATTAACTTCTGATAGAGAAGGTGCAATTGTCTACAATGGTATTGAAGGTGAAACAAGAAGTTACAATGGTACAGACTATACTTATTATGGTTTAGCTGATTGTACAATTACTGAAAATGCAGATGGTACAGTTGATTATGACTTCAAACTTAGAGAAGATGTTACTTTCTCTGATGGTGAAAAATTAACTGCTGATGATGTTATCTTCTCATTATATGTATTAGCAGATCCTACATATGATGGTTCAAGCACATTATATTCAACTCCTATTGAAGGTATGTCTGAATATCGTGCTAACATGACTGTTCTTTCTAACGCAATTGGTACAGCTGGCAAGGATAACACTGACTTCACTAACTTCTCAGAAGAAGATGCAAAAGCATTCTGGGATGCTGCTGCTGATGGCGGTGCTAAGTTTGCTCAAGAAATCGTTGACTATTGTGTAGCTGCTGGTTATGCTGCTGATGCTAACGATGTTGCTACAGCTGCTGCTGCTTGGGGCATTGATGGCGTAGAAGCTGATGCTACTGCTGAAGACTTCTATGTTGCTATTGGTAACAAGTATAGCTGGAATTTCTCTAGCATGGAAGCTGAATCAGCTGGTAGTGCATTATCTGATTTAATTCCTGCTGAAGTTTATAGCATGTCTACTGAAGGTGTTTCACTAGGTGATAGTGCTTCTAGTATCTCTGGTATTACTAAAGTTAATGACTATGAAGTAAATATTAGAACTACTACTGTAGATGCTACTGCAATTTATCAATTCGCTATTTCAGTTGCTCCAATGCACTACTATGGTGAAACAGATAAATATGATTACGAAAACAACCAATTCGGTTTCACAAAAGGTGATCTAAGCCACGTTCGTTCTGTAACAACTACTCCAGTTGGTGCTGGTCCTTACAAGTTTGTTAAATATGAAAATGGTACTGTTAACTTTGAAGCTAATGAAACTTACTTCAAGGGTGCTCCTAAGACTAAGTATGTTAACTTCTTAGAAACTCAAGAAGCTGATAAGTTAAACGGTATTACTACTGGTACAATCGATATCACAGACCCTTCTTTATCTGCTGATACTGCAAAGGCTATTGAACAAGCTAATGGTGGTTCTTTATCTGGCGATAAGATTTACACTACTACTGTTGATAACCTAGGTTATGGTTATATCGGTATTGCTGCTGACGTTGTAAATGTTGGTGGTGTATTAGATTCTGATCAATCTAAAGACTTACGTAAGGCTTTCGCTACTGTTTACTCTGTATATAGAGATGTAGCTATCGACTCTTACTATGGTGAAAGAGCTTCTGTAATCAACTACCCAATTTCTAATACATCTTGGGCTGCTCCTAGAGAAACAGATGCTGATTACAAGGTTGCATTCTCAGTTGATGTAAACGGTAATGATATTTATACTTCAGATATGACTGCAGAAGAAAAGTATGATGCTGCATTAAATGCTGCTTTAGGCTACTTTGAAGCTGCTGGTTATACTGTTGAAGATGGTAAATTAACTGCTGCACCAGAAGGCGCTAAACTTGAATATGAAGTTTGGATTCCTGCTGATGGTAATGGTGATCACCCTTCATTCATGATTTTAACTGAAGCTAAGAACGCTTTAGCTAAGATTGGTATGAACTTAATTATTAGAGACTTATCAAATTCAAGTGAATTATGGGATGCTCTAGATGCTAGAACAGTTGCTATGTGGGCTGCTGCTTGGGGTGCTACTGTAGATCCTGATATGTATCAAATTTACTATTCTGATATTGCTAATGGTGGTGCTAACGCTGGTGGTTCTAACTATGAATACCACATCCAAGATGCTGAACTAGACCAATTAATCTTAGATGCTAGACAATCTACTGATCAAACTTATAGAAAGACTGTTTATAAAGCATGTCTTGATATCGTAGTTGATTGGGCTGTAGAAGTTCCAGTTTATCAAAGACAAAACTGTGTTGTATTCTCAGCTGAAAGAGTTGATTTAACTTCAATTCCTAGTGATATCACTACATTCTACGGTTGGTTAAACGAAGTAGAAAACATCGTTGTTAAATAATTTATACAACAAACAAATTAAGCATACGGAAGGGCTTATGTCCTTCCGTTTCTTTGTGTAATATCTCGATTATTTAAGAGTTATAGCTTTATAACTTTTAAATAATCGAATAACAATAAAAAAGGAGGAAAAAATGTCAAAATATATAGTAAAACGTATTTTAATTTCGATATTATTGTTGTTTTTTGTAGCATTTATTATTTATGGACTAATGAGATGTTTACCAACTTCTTATATCGAAACGATTGCAAGAGAAAGATCAATGCAACCTGGTAGTAAGACCTATGCTGAATGGATGGAACAATTATCCGCTTCATATGGTCTTGATAAGGGCATTATTGGTGGTTTCTTTAATTGGCTAGGCAATGCAATTAGAGGTAATTTTGGTGATAGCTGGTACTATACTATTCCAGTTACTGAAAAATTCTCAAATGTTGTTGGTGTTTCATTTATAATGGGCGCAATTACCTTATTCTTTGAATTAATTATTGCGATTCCACTAGGCATTGTTGCTGCAACTAAGCAATACTCAAGAACTGATTATGTAATTTCAATTTTAGCTCTAGCTGGTATGTCACTTCCAACATTCTTCTTTGCATCATTATTGAAATTGGTATTCTCTGTAAAACTAGGCTGGTTTGATTTATATGGTTTAGTTGGTAGAAACTATGAACAATTAAGTTCTGTAGGCAAATTCTTTGATAAGGCTAACCACTTAGTACTTCCAATTGTAACTTTGGTTGTAATCAGTATTGGTTCATTAATGCGTTATACACGTACTAATATGCTAGAAGTTTTAAATGCTGATTATATTCGTACAGCTCGTGCAAAAGGTTTAAGTGAAAAGAAAGTTATATATAAACATGCTTTCCGCAATACTTTAATTCCTCTTGTAACTATGATTGGTGGCTCATTACCTGGTTTATTCTCTGGTGCCTTAATTACCGAAACTTTATATAGTATTAACGGTATTGGCTATACTTCATATAATGCGATGGTTGCTGGTGATATTCCATTCTCAATGTTTTACTTAGTATTTATGGCTATTTTGACATTACTTGGAAATTTAATTTCCGATATATTATATGCCGTGGTAGATCCACGTGTAAGAATTGCGTAAAGGAGGTTTCATGTCTGATAAATTAAACAATGAACAAACTAATGGTTCAACAAATAATGAAAAATATGATTTAAATGATGATAGACGTGTTAAAGTATTATCTCCTGGCGCATTAGTAAGAAGAAGATTCTTTAGAAATAGAGTTGCGGTAGTTGGTCTTGCGATTCTAGTATTCATGTTCTTATTTTCATTTGTGGGTGGAATGATTTCTCCATATAGTGAAGATCAATTATTCTATCGTACTGAATATCAAAAGAAAGCTTATTGTTCTGTTACATCAAATACAGAATATCGTTTTATAGCTTATGATGATAGTTTCTCATCTATTGTGCAAGCACAAATGATGCTCGGTATCCAAAAGGGTAATGAGACATTTGAATATAAAAATGTTACCTATGGCTTAACTCAAGAAGGTGAAGATTTCTATTCTTGTACTTTAAATGGTGTAACCATTGGCTTTGCTTATAAAGATGTAGTAAGCGCAATTGGCTCTGAGACAATTGATAATAGTTTTATCTTTACTGCTTTAAAGGCTTATACAAATGAAGAAACTGAATTTACTTTAAATGGTGCAACTTATACTATTTCTGAGGATGGTGTAATATCTAAGGGTAGTGAAAGTATCGCTAACATTGGTCGATATATCATTAAAGCTAGCATGAATGATGTTAACTTAACTACTGATTTCAAGGAACAATTAATTGCTCAAATTGAAAAAGGTGATACAGACTTCATGTATACTGGATCAGATGGTGAAACATATGAATATGTATTAAGCTATGATGCAACAAGTAAAGTGTGGAGTGTAAACCAAGAAAAAGAGACACATGTCTATGATACTTATTCTTATCCTAGCAAGGATCACTGGTTAGGTACTGATAAGAATGGCATGGATATGCTTACAAGACTTATGTATGGTGGTAGAGTTTCTTTAACTATTGGTTTCCTTGTAGAAATTATTGCTTGTGTACTAGGTGTAATACTTGGTGGTTTATCTGGTTACTTTGGTGGTTGGGTAGATATGATTATCATGCGTATAGTTGATATCTTCTATTGTATTCCTTCAATGCCAGTTATCATTATTCTTGGTGCGGCCATGGATGCGATGCACGTTGATCCACAAGTTAGAATGATTTATCTAATGCTTATCCTAGGATTCTTAGGTTGGCCAGGTATTGCTAGACTTGTAAGAGGACAAATTCTTTCTTTACGTGAACAAGAATTTATGACAGCAACTGAGGCAACAGGTCTTAGTGTAAAAAGAAGAATATTCCAACACTTGGTACCAAATGTTATTCCTCAACTTATCGTAAGTGCCACAATGGGCCTTGGTTCAACAATTATTACTGAAGCTACATTGTCATACTTAGGACTTGGTGTTAAATTCCCATTTGCTTCTTGGGGAAATATCATCAACGATGTTAACCAAACTTATGTATTAACAAACTATTGGTTTATTTGGATTCCTGCTGGAACATTGTTACTATTAACAGTTCTTGCGTTTAACTTAGTGGGTGATGGTCTAAGAGATGCCTTCGACCCTAGAATGAAGAGATAGGAGAAAATATTATGGCTATTAAGAAAAAAAGCGATGGATATTTGTCTGCTAAAGAAATACGTGCTATTTCAAAACAAAACAGACGTATTACTGATGAACTTGAAAAGAAAAATAAACGTAAGAATGTTCCTGAAAGTGAATATCTTACAAAGATGCATGATGAAAATAATGCTGTAGAATTTGATAATCTACACACTTATTTCTTTACTGATGCTGGTACTGTTAAGGCGGTAGATGGTGTAAGCTTTAATGTTCCAAGAGGTAAAACAGTAGGTATTGTAGGCGAATCTGGATGTGGTAAATCGGTTACAAGTCTTTCTTTCATGAGACTTTTACAAAGACCTCAAGGTCAAACTGTTGAAGGCGAAATTAGATTAAATCTTGGTGATAAGGCATATGATGTAACTAAGGCACCAGATGAGGCTATGCAAAAAATTAGAGGAAATTATGTTTCAATGATTTTCCAAGAGCCTATGACCGCTTTAAATCCTGTATTTAGAATTGGTGAACAAGTTGATGAAGTTATTGAGCTTCATGATGGTGAAGGCAAGTCTAAAGAAGATGTTAAAAAGCGTACTATTGAGCTTTTAGAGATGGTTGGTATCGCTAATAGTGAAGGTGTTTATCAAAACTATCCACATGAACTATCAGGTGGTATGAGACAAAGAGTTATGATTGCTATGGCTCTTGCTTGTAATCCTAAAGTAATTATTGCCGATGAGCCTACAACAGCCTTAGATGTAACTATTCAAGCTCAAATTCTTGATTTATTAAGAAATCTTAAAGATAAGATTAATAGTTCAATCATGTTTATCACACATGACTTAGGTGTAATTGCGGAAATGGCTGATTATGTTGTAGTTATGTATGCTGGTAGAATTATCGAAAGAGGTACTGTACAAGAGATTTTCGCAAATCCTTGTCACCCATATACAATTGGTCTAATGGCTTCTAAACCAGTAGTTGGTAAAGATATTGATAAGCTTTACTCAATTCCAGGTAAGGTGCCAAATCCAATTAATATGCCTGATTATTGTTATTTTAAAGATAGATGTGAAAAATGCATTAAAGAATGTGATGGCGACTATCCTCATGAGGTTAAACTATCACCAACTCATTCAGTAGCATGTTATAGATACTACAAGGAGGAAAAATAAATGAGCGAGAAAAACGAATCACTTAAAATTGATACTAGCTATACTCCTGTAGAATATAATCCTGATTACATCCTAATGGTAAATAATCTTAAGAAATATTTTCCAATTAAAAATGGTGTTATTTCTCATACAGTAGGTTATGTTAAGGCTGTTGATGGTGTTACGTTTAATTTAAAACGTGGAACTACTATGGGTCTGGTTGGTGAATCAGGTTGTGGTAAGACAACTACTGGTCGTACTATTTTGCGTTTAGCTGGTGAAAAAACAGCTGGTCAAGTTCTTTTCAATGGCAAAGAAGTCTACGATTTAAGCAATAAAGAAATGCGTGATTTGCGTACTAAGATGCAAATCATCTTCCAAGATCCATTCTCTTCTTTACAACCAAGAATGCCAGTAGGCGAAATCATTGGTGAAGCAGTAAGAGAACATGGCATTGTTCCGTCTTCAGAATATGATGCTTATATTGATAAAATCATGGATGACTGTGGTCTTCAATCTTTCCAAAAAGATAGATATCCACATGAATTCTCTGGTGGTCAAAGACAAAGAATTTGTATTGCAAGAGCTCTTGCATTAAATCCTGAATTTATTGTTTGTGATGAACCAGTTAGTGCTCTTGATGTATCTATTCAAGCACAAATTATTAACTTATTAAAAGACTTACAAGAAAAAAGAAATCTTACTTACTTATTTATTTCACACGACTTATCAGTTGTTGAACATATAAGTGATTCAGTAGGTGTTATGTATCTTGGCAATCTTGTTGAATATGGAGATACAAAGGATATCTTTAAAAATCCTTTACATCCATATACTCAAGCACTATTCTCAGCTATTCCGGTTCCAGATCCTAATAGTAAGATGAATAGAATTGTTCTTGAAGGTAGTATTCCTTCTCCTGCAAATCCACCTAAGGGTTGTAAGTTCCATACTCGTTGTAAGAAGTGCATGGAAATTTGTAAAACAGAGGCTCCTTGCCAAAAAGAAATTGAAAAAGGACACTTTGTTGTTTGCCATTTATATGATGATGTAAAAGGTGTAGATGAAAAATAACATTAAAGATGAATACGATGATGGCCATTCAATAGTAGATATGTCTAGTATTGAAAGACCTAATCTATTTACATTTAAAAATCCTGGGTTAGAAATGTCTAATGAAGAAAAAAGACCTTGGGAAGATAATAGTCTTAACAAAGAAGAAAGAAAATGGGCGATTTTAGGAGCTCTTAAAGCTTCGATGTTGATTGGGCTTGCATATGTTGCAGGCTTAGGCCTGGTTACCCTTTTACTTGTGCTATATTTTAAGCGCTAAATAAATGTTTATGTTATCATATTTAAGTAAGGAGAAACTTTATGGGATTAGGTAATATGATTAAGGATTTCATCTCTACAGAAACTGAAGAAGATGAATTAGAACTTACTGATGAAGAAGCTAGTGTACTTAGTACTTATGAAAAACCTAAAGATGAAGGCGCTAGTAAAATAAACTCTAATACAAATATTGTTTTATTTGAACCACGTAATTTTGATGAGGCTGAAGAAATTGGCCGTCATATCAAAAATAAGAGAGCTTGTTGTATTAACTTGCATAGAATGCCTCTTGAATATCGCCAAAGAATTATTGATTTCTTAAGTGGTGTTGTATATGGTGTTGATGGTTCAATTAAAAAGATTGGTGATAATGTAATTTTATGTTCACCAAAGAATTTACAAGTAGCAGGAGATATTAATTTAAATTCTGCTCAATAAAGCAAAGACTAAGACATGCTTAAATAAGAAATATCAAAGAGAGTCGGAAGAGGTGAAATCCGATATAGGAATTATTTAAGATATCACTTAGAAGCTGTAATTTCGATATGTAGAAATTACCGTTACTCGCGTTAAGAGTTTAAGTTAGAAAAGAAGGTGGTACCGCGATTTTTCGCCCTTTGTATCACCTTTTTATTTTTTATTGGAGAGGAAATATGGATTATAAAGACACGTTACACATGCCAAAGACCGATTTTGAAATGCGTGGTAATTTGGCACAAAAAGAACCTACAATTTTAGAAAAGTGGGAAAAAGATGATCATTATCATAAGATTCTAGAAAAGAATAAAGGCAACAAACCATTTATATTACATGATGGTCCACCATACGCTAACGGCAATTTACATGCTGGTACAGCAATGAATCGTACTATTAAAGATATTATTGTTAGATCTAAAGCTATGGCTGGCTACTATACACCATTTTTCCCTGGCTGGGATACGCATGGTTTGCCAATTGAAAACGCTATTCAAAAATTAGGTGTAAATCGTAAAGAGGTTACTCCTAAGGAATTTAGAGAAAAATGTGAAGAGTATGCTCATAAACAAATTGAAGGCCAAATGGCTACTGAAAAAAGACTTGGTGAAGTAGCTGATTATGACCATCCTTATATCACTTTAAATAAAGAGTTTGAAGCAAGACAAGTAAGATCATTTGCTAAGATGGCATTAGATGGCATGATTTTCCAAGGTCTAAAACCAATTTATTGGTCACCATGGCAAGAAACGGCTATCGCTGATAGTGAAATTGTTTACTTTGATAAAAAAGATACTTCTATCTATGTGGCTTTTGATGTATTGGATGGTAAGGGAGTACTTGAAGGTGATGAAAGATTTGTTATTTGGACAACTACTCCTTGGACTATTCCATCTAATTTAGCTGTCTGTTTAAATGAAGCATTTGACTATGCGGTTGTACAAACAGAAGTTGGCAAGCTAATTTTCTTAGCTACTAAAGTTGATGAACTTCTTGGCAAGTTTGGTTTAACAAATCAAGGCATCTTAAAGACATTTAAGGGTAAACAACTTGAATATATTACCGTAAAACATCCTTTCTATCCTGAAAGACCATCACTTGTAATTTTAGGAAACCATGTATCTGGCGAAGATGGTACAGGTTGTGTACATACTGCGCCAGGTCTTGGTACTGATGACTTTTTAGTTGGTAAGAAATATGGTATTGAACCATTCTCACCTGTTGATGATAAGGGCTGTTTAACAATTGAAGCAGGTGAAGACTTAGCTGGTAAGTTTGTAGTAGGTGAGGAAGCTGATGGTGCTAATGTTGCGGTTATTAAAAAGCTTGCAGCTTGTGGTGCACTACTTGGTAAAGAAAAAATCACCCACTCTTATCCTCATGATGATAGACTTAAAAAACCAGTAATCTTTAGATCAACTGTTCAATGGTTTGCTTCTATCGAAAAGATTAAACCACAGCTACTTGATGCAATTAAACAAGTTAAGTGGCTAAACTCGTTTGGTGAAGTAAGACTTACTAATATGATTGCTGCTAGAAAAGATTGGTGTATTTCTCGTCAAAGACTATGGGGTGTTCCAATTCCAATTATCTATACTGAAGATAAGACGCCAATTATTGAAAAAGAAGTATTTGATCATATTGCTGATCTATTTGAACAATATGGTTCTAATATTTGGTTTGAAAAAGAAGCTAAAGATTTATTACCAGAAGGATATACCAATCCTAAATCACCTAATGGTATCTTTACAAAAGAAAAAGATATCATGGATGTATGGTTTGACTCAGGCTCATCTTGGAATGAATTAATCGCCAGAGGCTATGATTATCCTTGTGATATGTATTTTGAAGGATCTGACCAATATAGAGGTTGGTTTAATTCTTCATTAATTGTCTCTGTTGCCGTAAATGGTACTGCACCTTATAAGTCTGTATTATCACATGGTTATGTATGTGACTCAAAGGGTGAGGCAATGCATAAGTCAGTGGGCAATGTTGTAAATCCTCTTGATATCATCAACAAATATGGTGCCGATATCTTAAGGCTTTGGGCTGCAAGTGAAGACTTTAAGGCTGATATGCGTATTGGTGATTCTAACTTAAAACAAGTATCTGACCAATATCGTAAGATTAGAAATACCTTTAGATTCTTACTTGGCGTAACAAGCGACTTTGATGGTAGTCCAGTTGAATATAACAATCTAGAGCCAATTGATAAATATATCTTAATTAGTCTAAATGACATGGTAAATAAGACTAAGGAAGCTTATGCAAACTTTGACTTTGTTTTAGCTACAAATACAATGACTAACTTTATGACTAATGAATTATCTAGTTACTATTGTGACTATGCTAAGGATATCCTGTATTGTGATGAAGGCTTAAGAAGAAAACAAGTTCAAACAGTGCTTGTTAAGGCGATTGATGATTTAGTTAAATTATGGTCACCAGTGCTAGTTTTCACAACTGATGAAGTATATTCATTCTTTAAACCAAATGAAACTAGTGTTCATTACACTCACTTCCCAGAAAGCGAAACATACGATGATGCGGATGATATTAAGAGTGAATTTGCTAGACTTCACGAACTTAGAGATGATGTATTAAAGGCGCTAGAAGAAGCTAGACAAAATAAGACTATTGGTAAGTCTTTGGAAGCCCATGTATACTTACATGTATCTGATGAAGATAAAGCATTACTTGAAAAGAACTTTGGTGATAAAGTAAATCAATGGCTAATTGTATCCAAGGTTAATTATACAAATGATGAACTTACAAAATATGAAAGTTGCCAAGTTAAGGTAGAAAAGGTAAGTGGTGTAGTTTGTCCTAGATGTTGGAATATTACTGATTCAACAGATCCTGAATGTCTATGCGATAGATGCAAGAAGGTTTTAGGTAAATAATTAAAAAAGAAGGCTGTAAGTAAAAAAAATTACAGTCTTTTTTACTTTGGTGCTAAAATTGATACAAAGGGAGGAAAATTATGGAAAAGGAAAAAAGAATAGTTAAAGATTTAAGTTACTTCTTTTTCTTTCTTGCAGCATTAGATGTAGCTTTTATTATCTTTGCGATTGTAGCAATGAATAAAGCTGATTTAAGTGCAGTTGAAAACGGTAAGATGATTTTAGCTGCTACTTGTGTAGGATGTGTGATTGACATTATTTTAAATGTTTACCTTGGTGTAAAAGGCTTAAAAGAAGTTAAAGGCGAAAATGAAGGAAAAGCTCATATCACTGTAGCTTTAGTTCTAATTGTTTTACAAGTAATTAGTTTACCATTTGTAATTATTTCTTTGACTAAAGGTGAAACAAGCTGGTTACAACTTTGCGAAACTATCTTATCTTGTTGTGTAACACTTGAATACTACATTACTTGCAAGAAGCTTAAAGCTTAATAAATAAAGCAAATAATTTAAATCGAAGACGGAATCATTGGTTCCGTTTTTTTATTTGACTTATTTAAATTTTTGGATACAATGTAGTTAGCATATGCTAACTTATATTACAACATGTAGTTAGCGGTAGCTAACTAGGAGGGGCGCAATGTTTTTAAGTATCAAGGAATTAAATAAGGGCTTTGGTGATAAAGAAAATAGAGTAGAAGTATTGCATGACTTATCTTTAGAAGTTGAAAAGAGTGAGTTTTGTGTATTGCTTGGTCCATCAGGCTCAGGTAAATCAACACTTCTAAATATCATTGGTGGAATAGATAATGCCGATAGTGGCGATATTATCGTTAATAACGAAGTAATGAATTCATTAAATGATAAAAAACTAACGAGGTTTAGAAGAAATCATTTAGGCTATGTTTTTCAAATGTATAATCTTATTCCTGATTTAACAGTTAGAGAAAATATTGAAGTAGGAAAATACTTATCAAAAAAGCCACTAGATTTAGATGAATTGATTGAAACCTTAGGATTAAAAGATCACCAAGATAAGTTGCCATCTCAATTATCTGGTGGCCAACAACAACGCACTTCAATTGGTAGAGCCATAATAAAAAATCCAGATATTTTATTATGCGATGAGCCAACTGGTGCACTCGATTACAATACTTCAAAGGAAATACTAAAACTAATTGAGACAGTTAATCAAAAATATGGGTCAACTATTTTAATGGTTACCCATAATGATGCGATTAAATATATGGCTGATAGGGTTGTTAAACTTAAAGATGGTAGAATCACTTCGAACTATTTAAATGAAAATAAAGTGAATGCAAAGGATTTAAAGTGGTGATGAAAAATCCATTAAACAAAAGATATAAAAGAGCTTTAAAAAAAGACTTCGCTAAGTACTTAGTAATTTTCTTATTGCAGGTATTAATGATAAGTGCTGTATCTGGCTTTGAAGTAGCTAATAATTCGGTTATGAAAACCATGGACGAAAATATTATCAAGCTTAAACAAGAATCTGGTTTATTTACGGTTAAAAAGAAACTTAATAACAGTCAAATTAAATTGCTTGAGGAAAATGATTTGAAGGTATATGAACAATTTTATATCGATGAAGTGATTGATGATAATACCACTTTGCGATTTTATAAAATTAGAACACAAATTGATCTACAAGAAGTATTTGATGGTAGACTCCCAGAAAATGAGAATGAAATAGCCTTGGAAAGACTATATGCTGAAAATAATAAAATCAGCATTGGTGATGATATTAGTTATGGCGATATAACATATAAAGTTGTTGGCACTATATCTTTAGTAGATTATAGTTCTTTATTTTCCAACAATAATGAAATGATGATGAATTCGATATCGTTTGGTGTTGCGATTTTAACTGAAACAGGCTTTAAAAGATTGAATGGTAACGATGTTACTTATCGTTATGTATACAAATACAACAATGAATATGATGAAGAAACTTTAAGAAATAAAAACGATGATTTAAAAGACATCTTGATTGAGAATACGGAAATAAAAGAATTTATTCCTTCATATGATAATAAGGCTATTACCTTTGTAGCTGAAGATGCTGAAAGTGATGGCGCATCTATGTATATCTTTTTATACTTAATGTTGATACTTATTGCCTATATTTCTTCTATTACTATAATTAATACTATTCAAAAAGAATCAACCGTGATTGGAACTTTAAAAGCTAGTGGCTATACCAATAATGAACTTATCATGCATTATATGTTGATGCCTTTTATCGTTTCCATATTAGGTGCAATAGTGGGCAATATCTTAGGATATACCGTTGTAGAAGACTTTATGGAAGGTGTCTATTTTGCAAACTATTCTTTAGCAAAATATGTATCAACTTTTCAAGTTAAAACATTTTTATACGTAAGTATTGTTCCAATAGTCTTAATGAGTGCAATCAATTATGTGGTATTACATAAAACACTTAAACTTAAACCTTTGAAGTTTTTTAGAAGAGATTTAAGCAAACATAAAAATAAAAGAGCTATAAAACTAAGCCATAAAATGCCGTTCTTTATACGATATAGGATGCGTATCATTATGCAAAATAAGAATGCCTATATCACCCTAATAATAGGAATATTATTTGCGAATTTATTGTTCTTCTTTGGCTTAGCATTTCCGAATTTATTAAACAACTATATTGATATCGCAAACAATGGGATTATCGCCCCATATGAAACTATCTTAAATATGCCATTATCACTTGCACAATCTAGTCATAAGTTAGAAGCTTCTATTAATCTGATTGATTTTTCAAACAAGATACAAACCGATAATGAATCAGCCGAAAAATTTTCTTTCTATTCTTTAAAGATTAAAAAAGGCGATATCTATAAAGAAGATGATGTTAATTGCTTTGGTATTGTAAGTGATAGCGAATATTTTAAATATAATTTAAAAGCTAATGATTGTTATGTATCGAAAGCTCTAGCTTATAAATATGATTTAACAGTAGGCTCATATTTTACTACTTATGAAGCTTATGAGGATGATACCTATACTTTTAAAGTAACCGGTATCACTGATAATAATGCATCTTTAGAATTTTATTTAAATATTGATACTTTAAATGATATCTTTGATTTAGGAAAAGGCACGTACGTAGGCTATCTTTCAAGTACGCCAATTGAAGATATTGATAATGAATATATAAGTCAGGTAATAACAGCAGAAAGTACATCGGCTTTATCAACGCAACTATTAAGTTCGATGGGTGAAATGATTTCCATGTATACCTATTTTGCAATAATCGTCTATGTCTTGGTTTTATTTATTCTTTCAAAAATGATTATTGAAAGAAACAGCCTAGCGATTTCAATGTCTAAAATTCTAGGCTATTCAAATATGGAAATAGGAAGATTATATATCTTATCTACCACCATTGTCGTAATATTTGGGGCTTTAATATCAATACCATTTTGTTATGGACCATTAGTAAAACTATTTGAACAAGTATTCTTTATAGAAATGGCTGGCTGGTTACCGCTTATTGTAAATGGTGATATAGGCATTAAGATGTTTATCTCTAATATTTTAATATATGCCATTGTTGCATTATTTGAATTTAGAAGAATTGATAAAGTTAGAAAGGATGAGGCTCTTAAAAATGTTGAATAAATTATTGAATATACTATTTATTTCTTTGTTACTTATAGGTTTAACTGCTTGTAAAGAAGAAATAAAGACAAATATAACAGGGATTAATGAAGAACATATAACAAGTGATGATGTAACTTATACATACAAGAAGTCAGATATTGAGACAGATAAAGTTGAAAATGTTTATGTAAGTGCTGATCAAAGTGGCAATGTCTTAAAAACAGAAGTAGAGGTTACTTTAAAAGCGAAGGAGGATGGCTTGTTAAGCGATATACTAGCTCTAGATAATATCGTTAATAAAAGTGGTGATGAAAACTACAAAATCAAAGATAACCAAGTAGTATTTGAAAATCACGGTAGTGATATAACCTATAAGGGAACCACTAATAAGGATTTACCAGTAAGTGTAAACATTACTTATTATTTAGATGGCAATAAAATTAATCCAAGTGACTTAGCCCATAAAACAGGCCATGTGAAAATGGTTTTTGAGTATAAGAATAATACTAGTCTTACAAATAATGTTAAAGTTCCTTTTATGTGCTTAACCATGTTAATGCTGGATAAAGACAAGTTTTCTAATATTACTTTAGAAAACGGTAAATTAATTAACTTAGCGGACAACAAGATTGTCACGCTATATGGCGAACCCGGTTTGAAGGAAAGCTTAAAATTATATACTATTGATACTTTTGATGATATAAAGCTAAGTGATAGTGCAAGTTTAGAAGCTGACGTGGAAGATTTTACCTTAGACTATACTTCTACAATTGTTTCTAATGGTTTATTTAAAGAAATTGAAAATGAAGATATTAACGATTTAAGTAGCGCCATAAATGATTTAAACAAGCTAAATAATCAGATTGATGAAATAAAAGACGCCACATCCAAATTAAAAGATGAAGGGAATAAGCTTATTGATGGTGTAACTAAGCTTAAAGATTCAGCTAATCAATTAGATGATGCGGCAAGTAGTTTTAATACAAATATCAGTCAAATTGGAACCCTTACTTCAAGTCTAAATACATTAGCTAGCAGGCTTAGTGCTGTAATAACAAGTGAAAGCTTGAATGGCGTTGTGGTTTCAATAGAGACAACCAATTCTTTACTTGATGTGATGATAAGTTATTGTAATAGTCTCATTTCTTTAAAAGAAGAAGTTGGTCATATTAACTTAGATGATTTAAAAGATTTAGCTGATGATAATCAAACCAAAATAGCAATAAGTAATATTAAAAATAGCGATTTTTCTAAGATTGATTTGGATACTTTAAATACGTTAAAAGCAAATATTGAAAGTTTAAAAACTAACTTAAATAGCGAAGAATTTATAGAAGGCTATAACTTGCTGATAGATACATCAAATAAATTGACCACCGCTTGTAAAGTTGTTGATTCTGATGAAACTAAAAATAGCGTAATAAATGGTGCATCAGCTCTAGCTTTTGCAAGTTCTTCATTTAAATCAGCAATTGGATCTTTAAACGATAATATGCCGGATTTAAAAGACGCTATTAACGAATTTTCTGATAAGATAAATGAAGCGGTAGATGATAATAGGGATGATTTAAATAAATATAGCGGATCTAATATGCGTAATATTATTACTAATATTAAAAATCTAAAGACATTGGATGAACAATATGATTCTTTCTTAGGAAAGATAGAAGGAACTTCATCATCAGTTACATTTACCATTGAAACTAGTGAAAACAAGTAATAATAAGCCGATAGCTTAAACTATCGGCTTATTGCCTTAATCATTTAATAATTTGAAGTTCATAATCACTTGTACCAAGGCCAATCTTTTCAGCTTGTTCAAGTGTAGCTTCCCAATTTATACCAGGATGAGTGTCTTTGATATGATCATGTTTATGTTTATGATGTAAGTCTTTTAAGTTATCACCTAGTTGGCTATTTTCAATTGGTGTAGCCTTAAGACATGCATCAACACAAGCTTTATCTAAAGCAACTGGATCAAAACTTGCAAATATACCAACATCAGGAATAATAGCGGCATCATTTTCACCATGACAATCACAATTTGGTGAAACATCCATTACAAGTGAAATATGGAAGTGCGGTCTATCCTTACATACGGCATAAGCATATTCAGCCATCTTTCTATCTAATTTCTCATTAGAATCCCAATTAGGATTAGAAATTGCATCAAAACCACAAGCACCAATACATCTACCACATCCCTTACACAAATCATAATTGATGTGAGCTTTCTTATTTTCATAAGTTATGGCATCAGATCCACATTCCTTGCTGCAGAATCTACAACCTCTACATAAACTTTCATCAACAACTGGTTTTCCTTCATTATGTTGTTCCATCTTACCAGCTCTACTACCACATCCCATACCAATATTTTTGATAGCGCCACCAAAGCCTGTTGACTCATGACCTTTGAAGTGGTTCAAGGAAATAAAGATATCAGCGTCCATGATAGCTTTGCCAATTTTAGCTTCTTTAATATATTCGCCATCTATTGGCACAATTGTTTCATCTGTTCCTCTAAGACCATCAGCGATAATTACTTGGCAACCGGTAGAGATAGGATTAAAACCATTGATATTAGCACAATCTAAGTGGTCTAAGGCATTTTTTCTACTACCTGGATATAATGTATTACAATCAGTTAAAAAAGGTTTTCCACCTAATTCCTTTACGATATCAGCAATAGCTTTTGCATAATTTGGTCTTAAAAAGGCTAGATTACCTAATTCACCAAAGTGCATTTTAATTGCGACAAACTTTCCTTCAAAATCAATTTGATTAATACCCGCAACCTTACATAGCCTTTTGATTTTATCAATTTGACTAGTACCTACAGGACATCTAAAATCTGTAAAATATACTTTTGAACTCATAAACTTTCTCCCATGTTTAATAAGAATATTATAAACTACATGTTTATAAAGAATATTAGGTTTATAATTTAAATATGAACAAATTTTTAAAAGAAGAAGATACAAAAAAAGCTATATCCGTACTTACAATATCGGGTATTCTGGTTGCCTTAGCAATCATCCTATTACTTAATTTAAATGATGTAAAAACCTTTCTAACAAAACTATTATCAATCTTATCGCCATTTATATGGGGCATCTTATTTGCGATAATCACTAATAATGTAGCAACATTCATTGAAAATCATTTGCCAAAAAAGATGGCCTTCAAGACAAGAAGATTTATTGGCGCTTTAACAGCAGTATTAATATTGGTTATCACAGTAGCCTTGGTTGTCTATTTATTGATTCCAAAATTAATTACAAGTATTACTTCTTTATCGGTAGTAGTAAGTAATTTTGCAAGCAACTCCGGAAATTGGATTAGAGAAGTACAAAAGAGTGTTCATTTATCTAATGAAATTGTTAATGAAATATATAACTACTCTAATCAAGCAGTTCAAGCATTGTGGAATGGTGCTAAAACGATTGCTCCAAATGTAATCTCATCTACTTGGACAGCCTTAAGTAGCTTAGGAAACTTTGTGATTGGCTTCATAGTGTGTCTATATATCTTAATTGATAAACAAAAGATTGCGATAAATATAAAAAGATTCTCGCTTGCTATATTCAATACTAAACAATATGAAAAAGGCCGAAAGGTTATGTATCTAGCCTTGGAGAAATTTACGAGTTTCTTCTCTGGCAAGATATATGATTCATTAATTATTGGTGTATTATGCTTTATTGCGATGTTGTTTATAAATAGCGAATATGCAGCCCTTGTTGCAGTAATAGTTGGTATTACAAATATCATTCCTTTCTTTGGACCTATTATTGGTGCAGTGCCATGTGCCTTATTACTTCTAATTGTAAAACCTGTTGATTGTTTGATCTTTGTGATTATGATCATCATACTTCAACAACTTGATGGTAACGTAATAGGACCAGCAATACTTGGTGATTCGGTTGGACTTAGTTCTTTATGGATTATGTTCGCAATCCTTGTAGGAGGCGCTTACTTTGGCTTCTTTGGAATGCTACTTGGTGTACCGGTTGTAGCAGTCATCTATTATGTAATAAAAGGCATAGTTGATGAGAAACTAGAAGAAAAAGGAATTGAATAAAGACTTAGAGAAATCTAAGTTTTTTTATTGACTTTAAATATTAGTTAGTGTATGCTAACTAGTGACTGATATAAAAAAATAGTCACATATGTATGATAGCTTTTAGTGAAAAGGAAAAAGAAAGAATAGAGAGTGAATTAATCAAACAAGCTTTAGCTTACTTAAAAGACAGTTCTTATTCAAAGATTAGAGTTGAAGATTTAACAAGTGCAGTTGGTATATCCAAAGGTGCCTTTTATCATTTCTACAATTCAAAAGAAGATTTCTTTTATGAAGTTATGGTCAAAACACATAATGATATTTATGGTGAAGCTTTCTTGTCGATTTGTAAAAGTGAGAAGAAAAATTATGAAAAGCTAGCTGATGGCATTATATTAGGCATTAAAAAGCTTGAGGATAGTGGATTATATAACTTTTGGATAAATGATTCTAAAGAAATTATTAAAAAAGTTAGTCAAGAAAAATTAGATCGTCAAGTTATAAGAGAAAAACAAATCTATCAATCTATTTTTAATTCATGTGGAAAACTTAAGGTTTTAGAAGAACTTGGAATTAAGGCTATATCTACTTTAATTAGTTCATCATCTTTGTATTTTAAATATCCTGATGACTATAAAAGCATCTT
This sequence comes from Oscillospiraceae bacterium, assembly GCA_963654705.1. Lineage (GTDB taxonomy): Bacteria > Bacillota_I > Bacilli_A > Erysipelotrichales > Erysipelotrichaceae > Colivicinus. Next base: position 18,568 of record CAVKAO010000016.1, on the reverse strand, counting down.
ACTTATGATGTGTGAAGGTGTTTGTGAAAATATCTTTGAATAGTTTTTATTTTGTATATTTGTTAGCTTACGCTAACTGGAGGGGTTTTATGAAAGAAAATAAATTAAATGTATCTGATTTAGTAAATACTGGTGTATATACCGCTATCTACTTCATGCTTGTCTTTGTTGCAACATTATTAAGCTCACTATTACCTGGTTTGTCAAACGTCTTTTTGCCAGCCTTAGCAGCTTTGATATCAGGAGCTGTGTATATGCTATTTGTGGCTAAAGTAGGTAAATTTGGGGGAATTACCATTATGGGTTGTGTTATGGGCATCTTCTTTTTTGTCTCAGGACACTTTGTATTATCGTTTGCAGCTAACATTATTTTTGGCGTAATCGCTGATTTAGTGGCCTCTATTGGCAAATACAAAAACAAGACCTATTTACTATTAAGTTATGTATTGTTCAGTTATGGTCTAACAGGACCAATTTTACCATTATGGTTTATGAAAGATGCCTACGTTGCAAACCTTGAGGCAAGAGGAAAAAGTGTCGAATATATCGCAAATGTATTTGGCTATATAAACACTACATCCTTCTTTATTTGCATTATTTCAATATTGGTTTGCGGAATAATTGGTGGCCTATTTGGTATGAAACTTGTAAAGAAACACTTTGTTAAAGCAGGAATTGTTCAATGATTCTAGATCCTCGTAGCAAATTATTTTTATTGTTACTTAGTAATTTATTATTGTTTTTTCATTTAACAACTATCTATGAAGCTATGGTAATGGTTTTGTTTCTAAGCTTATTTTTCTTAGCTGGAAAATATAAAACAGGCATCAAATTTTCAATCCTTTACTTTATATTGTTGTTTATTGATTTATATGGCGTAGATTATATGAAAAGCGGCTTTTTAGCCATTATCGCAACTTTAGCTATTGGTTTTAAGATGATGTTACCTTGTATTGCGATGGGAACTTATATTATTAGTACAACTAAAACAAGCGAAATGCTATGTGCTTTAAAAAAGATGAAAGTGAGCGATAAGATAACTATTCCACTTGTAGTGATGATTAGGTTTTTTCCAACTGTAAAAGAAGACTATCATTCTATAAGAGATGCAATGTCTTTAAGAGGGATATGCACCGATTATAAAGAAATGTTATTACATCCTTTTAAAACGCTTGAATATATCGTTATTCCTTTGTTAACAAACAGTAGCGTAGTAGCAAACGATTTAACTATTGCCGCTCTTACAAAAGGCTTAACAATTGATGGTGTAAGAAGCTTTGCGATGGAATTAAAACCAGGTGCACTAGATTATGCCTTTTCATTATTGTGCTTAATACCATTTATGTTGTTTTTTAAATATAGATATTTTTAATTATGAAAGATATTATTGAATTTAATCAAATAAGCTTTAAATATAATCAAACTAATGATAACGCTCTTGATAATGTTAGCTTAAATATTAAACAGGGAGAATGTGTAGTGCTTTGTGGACTTAGTGGCTGTGGCAAATCTACATTGCTTAGATTTATAAATGGTCTTATCCCTGATTATTATCATGGCGATATTGATGGCGAATATAGTGTAGATGGACTTTGTTATATAAATAGTACGGTAAGTGATTTTTCAAAGATTGTTGGTAGTGTATTTCAAAACCCTAAGACCCAATATTTTAATGCTAACAGTAGCGAAGAATTGGCCTTTCCTTGCGAAAATATAGGAATGCCTACAAACGAAATTAAAGATAGGATAGCTAGTATTGCTAAAGAATTTAATATTGAACATCTATTAGATAGAGAAATCTATAAAATGTCTGGTGGTGAAAAACAAAAGCTAGCTTTTGTGTGCGCTTGTATCTTAAACCCCAAGATTTTGGTATTGGATGAACCAACTAGTAATCTAGATAATGCCTCTATAAAAGAATTGAGTGTTCTTATTAAAAAGATGAAAGAAAAGGGCACCACCATCATCATAAGCGAACATCGTTTATATTGGCTAAAAGATATAGCTGATCGATACATTCTTTTAAATCATTCAAAAGTAAAAGAATGGAGCAGTACAGTGTTTAATTCCTTAACAAATAAACAAAGAGCTGATTATGGTCTTAGAACCAATTCTATTTTGAACTATATAAACTTACTAAAGGAAAAAGAAAAAGAAATAAATGAAGATATTCTTCTAGAAGTAGATAACTTAAACATTGGGTATAAGAACAAGCTTATTAAAAGCGCTATTTCTTTTAAAGTTAAAGAAAATGAAATACTTGGTATTGTTGGCCATAATGGTGTTGGCAAGACTACTTTAATTAAGACAATGTGTGGACTAATTAAATCATTAGATGGTCATATTAAATATAAGGGCAAAAGCTTAAATCAAAAAGAACTGCTTAAACATAGTTTTCTTGTTATGCAGGATGTTAATTATCAATTATTTTCCGATAGTGTAAAAGAAGAAATTTTGTTAAATAATAAAGACTTAGAAAACTATGAAGAGATACTTAAGTCTTTAAATTTATACGATTTACAAGAAAGACATCCGATAAGTTTATCAGGAGGACAAAAACAAAGGCTTATGATAGCTTGTGCTATGTGCTGTGATAAAGACATACTTTATTTAGATGAGCCTACAAGTGGTTTAGATTATCTGCATATGCAAGCTGTTGGAAAACTATTAAATAAGGCAAAAGAAAACAATAAAACAATTATTGTGGTCAGTCATGATGAAGAATTTTTAGCATTGTGGTGTGACCATATTGTAAGATTGGAGGATTAAAAATGACATTAATTAAATGGTGTGGAACTTGGGAAAACTTTGAAAACTATATTGAAAGTGAAGATGTTAATATTGTTAATACATGGGATAAAGTGGAAGAATTAGCTTATGCTATGCCGATGTTTAAAAATGGTGTAAAAGCTTTTTGGAATAGCGCTTGCTATACTAAAAATGCGGAAAATGACAAACAAATAGATAAACTAGATATTACAGCAAATAATGATGTATTAAGCATTAAGTGGTTTTTAAAAGATGATTGCAGCATATTTAATAACTATCGTTTAGAAAGTATCGTGCATAAAGGGCTAGAAGGAAAGGAAAGCTATTTGTTTGGAAGTGATAATAATAACTGTTTTAAATACCTATTGCTTATGGAACCAATGCCTGAAAAAGGAAATAAAGAATTGCTTAGCCATTTTCATTTTCAATTTGCTAGTAAGAAAGAGATGCTTGTTAAAGATGACAAACTAGTTAATCCTACATGGTACGCCACTATGGTAGATAATGATGCATCAATTCTTGATAAAGTAAATTTATTAAGAGCCTTACACAAGCTACCTAAAATTGCTACTTTGTAATAAATAAAGTATCTAATAAGCATTTATCGAATATCTGACTTTCATTAGCACTATATTTCAATAATCTAAGCTATTTTAAGACAAATAAAAAAAGCTTGAAGTTATATAAATAAAACAATTATCTAACTTTCAAGCTTTATTTGTTAGTATAGGAAGCTATCGCTATTTTCCATAAGTTGAGATTCATCTAATCTAACATCTTTAATATCTGGTACTTCATCCATGATCAAAGCTGCAACACCATCTTTTAGCGTCATCTCTAAAGCGCCACAACCAATACATGCGCCATGAACCTTAACATAGACAATATCATCTTCAAGTCTAACAAATTCAACATCGCCTCCATCAGCTTGAAGATAAGGTTGAATCTTTTCAATAGTTTTTATAATTAATTTTTCTTTTTCTTCTTTTTCCATATTTATCACCGACTGTTATTATACACCGGATAAAAAATAATATGAAAATGATAATCCTAAAATTGTAGTATACTAATTTTATGGATTTGATTAACCAGTACAAAGTTGGAATGACTGTTTATGGCAAGATTACAGGCATAAAACCTTATGGAGCTTTTGTTAGTTTTGATGATGGGGTATGTGGTCTTATTCATATATCGGAATTATCAAATGGTTTTGTTAGAAATGTCTCACACTTTGTAAAAATTGGTGATTATTGCATGCTTAAGGTAATAGATGTTGACAAGAAACATAAACAATTGCGTTTATCGTTTAAGGCTCTTGAACAAAATACGCGTAAGTATGCAAAAAAAGTTCATTTTGAAGGAATGCCTGACAATAAAATAGGCTTTGCTTCATTGGCGGATAAAATGAAGGAATGGGTAAAAGAAAATGCTTAAATTAGACTTATCTTATGCAAAATTAAATGAAGATCTTAATGATTATCAAGCTAAAGTAAGTGAAGCGCATAAATGGCTTCATGAAAAAACAGGCAAGGGTAATGACTTTGTAGGTTGGGTGGAGTGGCCTAACAATTATGATAAAGAAGAATTTGAAAGAATTTTAAAAGTATCAGAAAAACTAAAGGGCAAGTTTGATGTTCTATTAGTTTGCGGTATCGGTGGATCATATTTAGGTGCTAGAGCTGCTATGGAAATGGTAAGAGGATTATATCCAGAAAATGGTCCTGAAGTTATCTTTGTTGGTAATACTTTCTCTAATACTTATATTTCACAAGTATTAAAGCATATTGAAGGCAAGGATGTTGTTTTAAACGTTATTTCAAAGTCAGGTACAACAACTGAAACTTCTATTTCGTTTAGAATTTTTAAACAATATATTGAAAATAAATATGGCAAAGAAGGCGCTAAAGAAAGAATTTTAGCTACAACTGATAAACATAAGGGCACATTAAAGGAATTGGCTGATAAAGAAGGCTATGAAGAATTTGTTGTACCAGATGATATTGGTGGTAGATTCTCAGTATTCACTGCCGTTGGTTTACTTCCTTTAGCCTTAAGCGGTGTTGATATTAAGGCTTTAATGGAAGGTGCTAAGCAAGCTTATGAAGCTTATAGCAAAGAATCAATTGAAGAAAATGATGCTTATAAGTATGCAGTAGCTAGAAGAATTTTAGATAATCAAGGTTATAAAGCAGAAATGTTTGTAACATATAATCTTCAACTTACAATGGTAGCTGAATGGTGGAAACAATTATTTGGTGAATCAGAAGGTAAAGATGGTAAAGGCTTACTACCTACTTCAGCATGTTTCTCAACTGACTTGCATTCACTTGGACAATTTATTCAAGAAGGTCAAAAAGTTTTATATGAAACACTATTCTTAATCGATAAGATGCCTGAGGATATCAATTTCCCAAATGATGAAGAAAATTTAGATAACATGAACTACCTAGCTGGCAAAAATATCTCTTGGGTAAATGAAAAGGCTATGGAAGGTACATTAAGTGCCCACACTGAAGAAGGTAATGTTCCAAATATTGTGATTCATCTAGAAGATAATAGTGCTAAGGCTTTTGGTTATATGATTTATTTCTTCTTTAAGGCATGTGGTATGTCTTGTTACTTACTTGGAATTAATCCATTTAATCAACCAGGTGTTGAAGTATATAAGAAGAAGATGTTTAAGCTTCTTGGTAAAAATTAATTAAGTAAATCGACTTCCTTTAGGGAAGTCTTTTTTTAATAGGTGTAGGAATTTTATTAATTTTTAGTAATAAAGATGTGAAAGGAGAAAAGATGCAAAGAAAGAAAAACCAAAAAGCACCTATTTTAATAATTATCATCATCGTTTTACTATTGCTTATAGGAACATTAGTTTTTATGTATTGTCATAATAAACTAGAATTAACTAGTGTTTATGTTGCAAAGTATAGTTTAAATAATAGGACTTGTATAAGCGAAAATGAAATAGAGAAAGTAAAGGTTCCCAAAAGCTATTTAAATGAAAATGTTATTTTAAATAAGGAAGAAATAATTGATAAATATGTCAAAATTAATACGATGATTCCTAAGGGCTCTTTCTTTTATGTAGATGCTTTGGAAGAATATGAAAACATTAAAGATAAGCTTAATAATCAGCTATTGGAAGATGAAGTAAACTTTGATTTAAATGCTACTAGTATTAATGTTAATCAAGCCTACTTAACTAAGGGCATGTATGTTGATTTATATTTGACAATTGATAAAAATAATAAAGTATTAAGTGATTTATTGATCAATAATGTAAGAATTATTGGCCTATATGATATCGATCATCAAGAAATTAAAGACTATGATAATAAGACCATCTTGCAATCGATATGCCTAGCTGTGCCTAAAGATACTATAAGTTATTTATATAAAGCCCAAGTGGTTGGCCAATTAAGTGTGGTAGTAGGAAATAATGGTTATCAAAATGTTAAAAGCATTTTAAATAAAGACAGCGATATTTTTGAATATCTTAATTAATGTTATGATTTAAATATGCTTAAAAAAATTATTAAAACTTTATTACTTGTAGGCTGGCTTGTGTTGATATTTTATTTTAGTGCACAAAACGGTACTATTTCATCAAATACATCAGGAAGGCTTTTAACGCTTATAGCTAACTTTCTTAAAGTCAGTGATGTTGAAAAATTTGTCAGCACCTTTAGTTTTCTAATTAGAAAAACAGCTCATTTTAGCGAATACTTTCTTTTATTTGTGATTAGCTATAATTGCTTTAAAGAATATTTCAAATATAAAAACATTCCCTTTATTGTTTTAATATTTTGTGTGTTGTGTGCTAGTTTTGATGAATTTCATCAATTGTTTGTTGAAGGCAGATCTGGACAGGTAAAAGATGTTTTAATTGATTCATCTGGAGCTTTTTGCGCTTTCTTATGCTTGCTTATGATTAAAAGATGGAAGAAAAACAAATGCCTCGAGAAAAGGCCTTAAATTATGGAATAGAAAGTTTAAATAATGTTGAATTATTATCCCTTGTATTAAAATCAGCCTACAAAGATAAAAATGTTTTTGATTTAGCTAGTGAACTTATAGAAGTTGCTGGTGGTTTTAAAAATCTACTTAGTTTAAGTTATGACGAACTAGTTACTATAAAAGGAATAAAGAAGGCTAAGGCTATGGAAATATTAGCCATTCTAGAAATATCTAAAAGATTAACAAGTGTTGAAAGTGTTAGTGAAAATAATAAAACACTAATGTTATCTTCTCTTGTTGATCACATACGATTTAAGATAGGATTTTGTAATCAAGAACAGTTTTATGCAATTTTTATAGGCGGCAATGGAAAGATAATTAAATCGCAAATCATGTATAGAGGAACCTATAATAAATCACTTGTGGGAATAGATGAAATATTAAGAACGGCGCTACTTTGTAAAACTAAAATGATTGTGGTAGCTCACAATCATCCAAGTGATGATGTTAACCCGTCTAGTGAAGATATTAAACTTACAAGCTTGATGGAAAGAGGCTGTAAACAAGTGGGACTAGTCTTGCTTGACCACCTTATTGTTTCAAAAAGTTCCTACTTTAGTTTTAAAAGCCACGGAATGTTGTTACAATAAGGAAGATGAAAAAAAGCCTTCTTATAGTTTGCTTACTGTTTATTTTTAGTGGCTGTGTTGCAAGTGACAGTAACTCTTTAACAAACCAACTTGACAATGTCTTTAATAATATTGATAGTATTAAGGAATACTATCCAAACAATACTATGCGCTACTATAGTTACTATTTGCCTTCAGATATGGGAGAAGAAGAAATTGATTCGGAAAGTGTAACTATTAGATATAATAATTCAACAGTAGTGATGAATTTAAATATCGCAGATATAATTAATGAGAAATATTATCCAGATGAATTATTAAAAGATGACGGTTTCTTTGATGAACAATATCTAATATATGAAAAAACGGGCACTTACTTAAAAGATGAAAACCAATGCCAATATACTTATAAACTATATAAAAAAGACGATGTTTATATTATTCATTTAAAGACGGTAGATATCAATTTTTATGGATCTAGTAATATATCGGATGTAATAGAACTAAGTAAACATTTGCTGATGATATCTAAATCAATCACAAGCGAAAAAGATACTATTTTAAAGAATTATTATAAAAAGGATGTCATTGACTATTCTAAGAAACAAATCGACTTGTTTGATTCTAGTTTACCAAGCAATGGAAAATTAAGTGACATGCTTACAGATAATGCGGTTGTAAAAGATGGCAGTAATATTACAAGTGATGATAAAGAAATAGAAGAGACACCTGCTATAGAACAAGAGAATACAGAAGAGATAAGTCAAGAAGATAATCAAGAAGAATAGCTATATAACACTACAAAAAATGTAGTGTTTTTTTATGCTTTTTTCATTCAATTTATTGACACGATATCTTTAAATATTACATAATAGTGGTAAGAAGTGGAGTAAAGTGGGGAGAAGTGGTGGCTCAAAATGTTTATAGGCGAATATTCACACAACTTAGATGCCAAAGGCAGAATCATCATTCCAAGTAGGTTTCGTGATGAATTACATGCTTCATTTATCCTTACTAGAGGTCTTGATGGCTGTTTGACTATCTATTCTCTTGAACAATGGAATAAGATATTTGAACAAATCAATAAACTTCCTACCACTAAAAAAGCAGTTAGACAGTATACAAGAGTACTAACTAGTAATGCTTGTGATTGTCAACTAGACAACCAAGGTCGTATCCTAATTCCTAACAATTTAGCTGCTCCTGTTGGGATAAAGAAGGAATGTGTTATCGTTGGAGCTAACGATCACATTGAAATTTGGGATAAGCAAACTTGGGAAAACTACTTTGAAGAAGCTAATGAAAGCTTTGAAGAGGTAGCTGAAAACATTAGTGATTTATTAGAAAATGAGTAAACATGTCAGTGTGCTTCTAGATGAAGCAGTTAATTTATTAGATGTAAAAGAAAATGGCATCTATATAGATGGCACCTTGGGCAGGGGTGGCCATAGTAAAAAGATCTTAGAAAAATTAAAAGATGGTCAACTAATATGTTTTGATTTAGATTTAGATGCGATAAAAGAATCTAAAGAAAATCTGAAAGACTTTAAACAAGTAAGCTTTATTCACGATAACTTCAAGAATATGAGCAAGTATGTTGATAAAGTAGATGGAATCATATTAGATCTTGGTGTTTCTTCTCCACAATTTGATGAAACAGATAGGGGTTTTTCTTATCGTTATGATGCGCCACTTGATATGCGCATGAATAGAGAAAATGATTTAACAGCCTATAAAGTTGTTAATGAATATTCTAAAGAAGAACTAACAAGAGTGATAAGAGACTATGGTGAGGAAAAGTTTTATAAGTCTATTGTTTCTAACATTATTAAACAAAGAGAGATAAAACCAATTGAAACAACCTTTGAGCTTGTGGAAGTAATTAAAAAATCGCTTCCTTACAAAGTATTAAACAAAAAAGGCCATCCAGCAAAGCAAACTTTTCAAGCTATTCGTATTGAAGTTAATCATGAGCTTGATTCATTATCTGAATTTCTAAATAGTTTTGAAAATATGCTTAAGCCAAATGGAAGAGTGGTGATTATTACTTTCCATTCTTTAGAAGATCGTTTGGTAAAAAGAAAATTTAAAGAATTAAGTACAGTTGAAGATGATAAACGAATCGCTAAACTGCCAAGTGAAATAAAAAAGGCTGATTACACGCTACTAAACCACAAAGCAATTATCGCTAGTGAAAAAGAGCTAGAGGCCAATCCAAGAAGCAAGAGTGCAAAATTAAGGGGTATTGTATATGGCGAAAATTAGAAGAAAAAAAAGAAAAACAAATAAATTAGAAAAATTTGCAGTATTGTTTTTCACTGTGGCTATTGTTTTAGCTACCGCAACAAGCCTTTTTGTTGGTACATACAATACTAATTTAACAATGGAAATTCAAAATATGAACAATCAAATTGCTTCCTTAAAATCAGACAATGAGAAGATTACAATTGAAATAAGCAGTCTAGAAAATAAAGAGAGGATATATACTGTTGCCTCTGATGCAGGCCTTGATCAAAATCAAGAAAACATCATTAGTATCAAAGGAGTTAATTAATGAAACGAAGCAATGCAATGCTTCGTCTTTTCTATGCAATAGCGTTAGTTGCGATCTTAGCATGCGTAATTAACGTTTTTATCGTGTGCGTAGGTAAATTACATTTAAGATCGGGAACCTCTCTTACTTCATATATACAATCAGTATCTTTAGTTTCAGAGACTTTACATGCAAAAAGAGGCAATATTTATGATGCCAATGGTCAAATAGTTGCACAAGACCAAAAAACATACGATATTATTTGTTATCTAGATTCAAGTCGTACTAATGGTAAAAAGATTGCCTATGTTATAGATCCTTTGTATACTTCCCAAGTTTTGGCAAATATATTAGGTGGCGATCAAGCGGACATCTATTATTACTTAACAAGTAATCCTAATTTATATCAAACCGAAATTGGCTTAATTGGACGTAATATCTCTGAGGAACAAAAAGATCAAATATTAAATACACCAGAAATATATGGCATTGGTTTTAAAGAATCAAATAAAAGAATATATTCGCAAGGAAGCTCTTTTGCACCATATCTAATTGGCTTTGCTCAAAGTGACGATACTGGTAAATTGGTTGGTAAAATGGGTTTAGAGAGTTATTTAAACGAAGAATTAAGTGGCAGTGATGGAAAACATATTTACCAACAAGATAAAAACGGTTATGTTTTAACAGGCATGTATGAGGAAACAACCTTGGCTACAAATGGCTATGATGTTTATACAACGATTGACTCTAGTATCCAACAAGCTCTAGAAACTTGTTTCGATGATGTAACAGAAAAAAATAATGCATCCAAAGCTTGGGGTGCAGTAGTTGAAATAAGTACTGGCAAAATAAAGGCATGGGGTCAAACTCCATCTTTTGATCCAAACATCTTAAATATTGAAGATTACAATAATTTAGGCTCACAATTACCATATGAGCCAGGTTCTGTTATGAAATCCTTTATTTATGCAGCCGCCATTGAAATGGGTGTATATGATGGAGATGCGACATTTGATTCTAGCTCATATTGTTACTATTCTAATGGTAATACGCCATATAGAGTGTATGATGGTGCCTCATATGGTTGTATCTCAAATGCTGGTGGTAAATCATGGGGATCAATTCCACTTGATTATGGACTAATTTATTCAAGTAACGTTGCCACAAGTACACTATTAACCGACTATGTAGGCGTTGAAGCTTATAGTGAATATTTAGATAAGTTTGGTTTCTTTAAGGCTGTAGATACTGATGGAATACCTGAAAATATAGGTATTAAAAACTATAAGTATCCAAGTGAAAAGCTAGCTTTAACTTATGGACAAGGAAGTTCAGTTACAATGTTGCAGCTACTTCAAGGCTATACAGCAATTTTTGGCAATGGCGAAATGCTAAAACCATACTATATTGATAAAATAGTTGACTCTGATAATGATGAGATTGTTTATCAAGGACAAAAAACAGTTGTTTCCACGCCAATAAGTGAAGCAAGCGCCAAAAAACTACAATCTATTCTTGAAAGGGTTGTATCTGATCCTGGTGGTACGGCTCAATTCTATGGTGTCGACGAAGTTCAAATCATGGCTAAAACCGGTACTTCCGAAATTGCTTTAAATGGTGAATATGGATCAAATGATTCTATCTCATCAGTTATGTTAGCTTTTCCAGCCGATAATCCAAAATATATGATTTATTTTGCTTATGTATCTCCATATGACTATAATAACCACGCTAATTCAAGTGCTATTCAGGATTTAATTCGAAAAGTAGCTGTTTTAACCGAAGTTGGTTATAGTGCTAAAGAAGGAGATACAAGTGATCCAATTATTAAGGAAACAATGCCAAATGTTTTAAATAAAGAATATAGTGATGCCTATGATACTTTAACAAATGAATATAGTTTGCAAGTAATTAAAATAGGTAATGGCGATCATGTCTTGGCTCAATATCCTAGTAGTGGCGACATAATATATTCAAAATCAAAAGTATTCTTATTAACTGATAAAACAAATATTACTTTGCCTGACTTTTCAGGTTGGACAAGGAAAGAAGTAAGCCAGTATTGGACGCTATCGGATATTCCGATTACTTTAAACGGCTATGGTGTGGCAGTTTCCCAATCTATTTCAGCTGGTAGTACTGTCGACTCTTCTTGTAATGTGATTGTAAACTTTGAACAAATTAGTTCAAATGTTAATTTAAATAACAGTGATAATCAAGAAGATGGCGAAGAATATGATGAATATGATGAAGATATTGAAGAATAATTAGAAATGAGTAAAATATAAAAGTATGGATTTTTATTTGATTGCGTTATTAGGACTTGTCCTATCATTTGTAGTAGTTTTTATTATTATGCCTAAGTATATTAGAATGCTTAAACTGCATAATATTAATCAAGAAGTTAGCGAATATGCTTTAGAAGAATATAAAACAAAAGCTAAGACTCCGATTATGGGCGGCTTACTTTTTGTGATTGTGCCTATTATTGTATATTTGATAATTAACTTTAAGGGTATTAAGGATCAAAATTCTTTAATGGTCTTATTATCATTCTTCTTATTTTGCCTAGTAGGCTTTTTAGATGATCTATTAATCATCATAAGAAAAAATAATGAAGGCTTATCACCTAAAGTGAAATTAATTATGGAATTTTTCTTTGCGATAATCATTTTCTTTATCTTTAGAAAGAATTTATCATTTGATATTTACATTCCATTTGTAAAAGATAATATCCATCTAGCATGGTACATCTATTTACCACTTATTATCTTAATGTATCTTGGCGAAGCTAACGCTGTTAACTTTACCGATGGTATGGATGGCTTATGTGCTGGGGTATCAACCATTAGTTTACTTGGTTTTATAGTAATTCTATTCTTTAAACAACAATATAATACATTTATCCTTGTATCATGTATTATTGGTGGACTATTGGCATATTTGCACTACAATAAGTATCCAGCTAAAATCTTTATGGGAGATAGTGGCTCTTTAGCCTTAGGCGGCCTATTCTCAGCCATTGCCCTAACTAGCAATAGTGAAATAATCTTATTATTGATTGGTGGAACATTCCTTATTGAAATGTTTTGTGTATGTCTTCAACTTACATGCGTTAAACTGTTTCATAAAAGAGTATTTGCCTATACCCCAATTCACTATGCCTTTGTTTTAAAAGGCCATAAGGAAACAAAAGTAGTAACAAACTTTTACTTGCTTACACTAATCCTTACAATCATAGGTGTAGTAGTAGGATTATTATAATGAAATATAATTTTCATTCTGGTGACTTTTATAATGAGATATTAAAAATTAACCACATTGATGAAAGTTCACTGGATATTAGTAAATTTGAAAATGGTTCAAAAGAGGAAGAAAGTCTATTATCTTTTAAAGAAAAACTACTTAATTTAAAGGATAATACTTTTTTAATTGTTGGGGATTATGATTGTGATGGCATTTGTGGAACGGCTATTTTAAAAAGACTTTTAGAATACTTAAACATTAAACATATGTTTTATATCCCATCTCGCAGCAAAGAAGGCTATGGACTAAATGATGATATCGTAAATAAGGCGATAAAGAATAATGTGGGCGTTATTTTAACGGTTGACAATGGTATAAAAGCTAATGATAGTTTAAAACTTGCTTACGATAATAATATAAAGGTATTAATTGTTGATCATCATAACTACCAACAAGAACCTTTATGTTATGGCTATATTCACCCTAATTTATTAAAGAAAGGCTATAATAATCTATCAGCAGGTGGTTTATCATATTTATTAAGCACGTATTTTTATGATGATACCTTATCACTTTGTTATGGAGGACTTACCACCTTATCTGATATGGTGGGGGTACTAGATTATAATCGTTATCTTATTAAAAAGATGTATGAGATTTTATTAAATGATGATATCTATCAAATAAAACTTTTAAATGATGATAATCCAATTACTTATGAAAATTTATCTTTTAATGTTATACCAAAAATAAATTCTATTTCTCGCATGGGCTATAACCCTAATACTTTAGTTAAATATTTATGTGGTGATAAAGATACTTGTCTTCATTATTTAAATAGTATAAATAAGATAAATGAAGAAAGAAAAAATGAAACTAATCAAGAAAGCTATCAAGCCATTAGCATGGTTGATGAAAGCGAACAATTAATCATTGTTTCTTCATCTGCCTTTAAAGAAGGCTTATGTGGCCTTTTAGCTAACAAACTAGCCTTTAAATATAAGAAAGCATGTATTGTCTTTGCGATTAGTGATGGACTATATAAAGGATCGGGCAGAAGCTTAGAGGATGTTGATTTATTTGACTATTTAAATAAGTATAAGGATTTATATAAGACATTCGGTGGTCATAATCAAGCTTGTGGAATTGTGATTGAAAAAGACAACTTTAGCGAATTTGTAAAGTGTATAAAAGAGAATGAAATAGATAGAAAAGAAATTGTAAAAGACGCTATTGATGTAAAACAAGAGGATATTAATAAGCAAATGCTTGAAACAATAGATAGTTTAAAACCATTTGGCATTGATTTTAAAGAACCACTTATACATATTAAAGACTTTAAATATCAAAGCAAATTCATGATAAAAAGCATGTATCCTAAATATATTGTGAATAGTAATCTTAGTGCTATTTCATTTAATAATATAGAAGATAATTTCTCTGACTTAATATGCAAGATACAGCCTGATAATTACCATAAGAAAGCTATTTCACTTTTAATTGAAGACACGCTGTAGTAAAATAATTTTGTTGTTTTGGAGGCTCAATATGAATTTAAAAGACTATATCGCTACTATTCCTAATTATCCTAGCGAAGGTATTATGTTTAGAGATGTTACACCACTTATGGCAGATGGTGAAGCATTCAAATATGTTTGTGATAAATTAACTGAATATGCTAAAGAAAAAGGCGCTGAAATGTTAGTTGGCCCAGAATCAAGAGGCTTTATTTTCGGTTGCCCTGTGGCTTGTAACTTAGGTATTGGTTTTGCACCAGTAAGAAAGCCTAATAAATTACCTAGAGAAACTATTAGTTGTGAATATGAACTTGAATATGGCAAAAATAAGATTGAAATGCACAAAGACGCTATCAAACCAGGTCAAAAAGTAGTTATTTGTGATGACTTACTTGCAACTGGTGGCACTGTTGATGCTGCTATCAAACTTGTTGAACAACTAGGTGGTGAAGTTGTTGGCTGTTGTTTCCTTATTGAATTAGATGATTTAAAAGGAAGAGAAAAAATAAAGAATTACGATGTATTCTCTTTAATGCATTATTAATGGTAAATCGAAGAGAAATCTTCGATTTTTAATATTATGAAAACGCCTGTATTAACTAAAGAAATATTCTATGAGCAAATAAATTCTTATATCAGTAATAAGGATTCTTTAGCTATGATTAATCATGCTTATGATTATGCTTTTGAAAAACATAGCAAGCAATTTAGAAAAAGTGGTGAACCATATTTTGTTCACCTTTTAGCCGTTGCCTACGAGTTAGCTAAACTAAAGGTTGGCCCTAGCACTATTTGTGCTGGCTTATTACATGATGTAATGGAAGATTGTGGCATTAGTGCAGAAGAATTCACTAAAGAATTTGGGGAAGAAATATATCACATTGTTGAAGCGGTAACTAAAATTGGTAATCTAAAATTCAAGGATGAAAAAGAATATCAAGCTGCTAACCATCGTAAGATATTGATGGCCATGGCCAAGGATGTTCGTGTCATCTTGGTAAAACTTTGTGATAGATTGCATAATATGCGTACATTGCAATTTATGCCACCCGAGAAGCAACAGCGTATTGCTAAAGAGACACTTGAAGTATATGCACCAATTGCTCATAGACTTGGTCTAGCCGAAATTAAAAATGAGCTTGAAGACTTATCTTTCTTCTATATTGATAATGAAAAGTATCATGAAATAGCCCATTTAGTTGATAACAAAAAGGCTGAAAGAGATAGTCAAATTGCCCAAATGATTAAAGATATCTCAGATATGCTAGAAAAGGAAAAGATTCCTTTTAGAATCTTTGGTAGATCTAAGCATCTTTATTCCATATACAAGAAGATGGTTAGAAAAAATAAACGCTTTGATGAAATACTTGATTTATTGGCAATTCGTATTGTTACTCAAACAGAACTTAATTGTTATGAAATACTAGGCTATATACATGCTACTTATAGACCAATACCAGGCCGATTAAAGGATTATATTGCCATGCCAAAAATGAACATGTATCGTTCTTTACATACAACAGTTGTAGGCATTGATGGTCGTATCTATGAAATTCAGATTAGAACTGAAGAAATGGATGAGATTGCCGAAAAAGGTGTTGCGGCTCATTGGGCCTATAAAGAAGGTAACTATGATTCTCATAAGGAACAAAAGGAAATTGTTAAGGAACTTGATTGGTTAAATGCCTTTAATGATGATGGCAATAATATTAATGATGCCCAATACATGGATACGGTAATTGGTGATGTATTTAATGCTAATGTTTATTGTATGACCCCAAAGGGAAGGGTTATTGACTTGCCACTTGGTTCTACACCTATAGACTTTGCATATAGAGTGCATACTGAAGTAGGCCATACAACAGTTGGAGCCTTAGTAAATGGTGTTTTAGTGCCACTTAATACTGAACTTAAGACTGGTGATGTTGTCGAACTTAGAACTAATAAATCTTCAAGTCCAAGCGAAGACTGGCTAAAGATTTGTAAGACTAACACTGCTAAAAACAAGATTCGTGCTTACTTCCAAAAGAAGGAACAAGAAGAAAAAGAACAATATGTTAAACAAGGCGAAGATATGCTTAAGGCCGAAATGGTTAAAAGGGGTGTTGATGTAGCTGAATACTTTGACAAAGATAAATTGGAAAAGCTTTATGCTTATTATCGTGCACCTGGCTATAACGATTTCATGTATTTGATTGCGATTAAATCAGTTACGCCAAGTTCTATCATTGAAAAGCTAACCAAGATTGGTAAAAAGGAAATAGCTGAAGAAGACTTACAAGAGATCGTTAAAAAGAATCAATCAAAGATTAAGAGTAATCAATCAGTCTCAAGAACCGGCGTTGTTGTAAAAGGCATAACGGGTATGAAGATTAATTTGGCTCCATGTTGTACACCAGTATATGGGGATATGATTACAGGATATGTAACTAAGGGTCAAGGTATTAAAGTACATAGATGTGATTGTCCAAATATTTTAAAGGAAAAAGCTCGTTTAATAGATGTGGAATGGGACCCTTGTAAGCCGGACTATAAATTTGAAGCTAATATTAAGATTTATTCTAAAGATAGACCATACTTATTAACGGACTTAGCAACATGCATATCACAATTTAAGGCTAATATGCTTTCGGTAAATATTAATGTTAATCAAGAAGAATTAACAGCTACCGCATCACTTACTTTAAATGTTAGTGATATTGAACATTTAAATACTATAATGGCAAATCTTAGAAAGATTGATAGTGTAATATCAGTTGAAAGAGCAATTAAATAAAGACATGGCAACATGTCTTTATTTAAAGCTTAAATTCGCAAATATTTTTTGCATCCTTTCATTTGGATAAAGTTTATCAATAGTATCATCTATAACATTACTACTTACTATTCCTTCAGTTCTATTTTTCCATCTATTTACCACAATACCGGTAATTAAGGTATTTAAAATCATAAAGATTAATAGGATGATCGTTAACTTCTTACCGATTTTATTAGGAATCTTTAAGATTAATTCTGATAGTTTAGGATAAATATCTTTTATCCAAAAGATACCCAGGATACCCCAAAAGATTGAATAAATAAGGCATATTCTACCATTTATATTAAAGGGAATATTAGAGTAATCCCAAGAAGTAGAATTAAATAATAGCTCTTGAAAAAAGGAACAAAGATATTCCACAACACTGCCAACTATAAAGCCACCGATGAAAGAATAAAACTTACTACGATTACGATATTTATATAAAAAGCTACTCAATACTAAGGCGCCTATACCATACACTAAATTAAAGGGACCGTATAATAAGCCAACTCTGGATTCATAGTGTCCATATTGAATAATACAATAAATGGATTCAATTATTACGCCGGCAAAACTGCCGATAAAAAAGACCCAAAATAATTTATAAAAAGTATTACCTTTAGCAAAATGTTCACTCTTATTTTCCTTATAGTCAACAAGAGCATTAGGTTTGTTTTTAAGCATTTTATTCTTATCAACTTGTTTTTCATATTTTTCAAATTCCTTGAGTTGCGTTTTTATCGTATCAGCATTCTCACTACATTTATTGGCCACATCATAAAATAAAAGTGAAGCCTCAATTAGATAATCTTGTTCTTGCTTTAATGTTTCCTTTAAAGAAGGCATTTCAGATAACTTTTCTTTTTTGGCTAACTCAGAAAGTTGTGAATTAATGGTTTCGCTTGTATCTTTTTCCAATTCTTTTAAATCTTTTTTCAAAGATTGATACTTTGTTTCTAATTTTTTATTCATAGTTAAATTATAATGTTTTTAGATTGAATGTTGATATATAATCCCATCTTTAACAGTTAAATAATCAAAAAGATTCATAATATCGCTTAGTTAAGCCATATTTTGAATCTTTTCTTTTGTATAAATTGTTGTATGGAATTTTATT
>CAVKAO010000015.1:0-58306 GCA_963654705.1 Oscillospiraceae bacterium | reverse complement strand
AAGTGTGAAAATAAAACATTATATTTGTAACGAGAAAAATAGTTGAGTATCTCAACTTGTAAATTTTATTCATATATCTTTAATCTATTGTGCGACTAGATTAATTGAAGATATATCTAAGCCTTGCTCCTTAAGGAAAGTTAAGGCTGACTCTACTGTAAGAGTTTTGTTCTTTGAAGTTTTAGGATTGTGAATTTCTTCTAAGTCAGAAGGATTAAAAGTCTCACCTGTTAATAGAATATGATATATTGCTACTAACATCATGCGAGCTATAGCGATTATGGCTTTCTTGTGGTCTCTACGTTTCTTAATACGTTCGTATTTAATCTTGTAGTATGGTTCACTATTAGATTTGATAGCTGAAAGAGCACATTGAACTAGTAGTGGTTTTATATAAGAACCAGCTTTAGAAATTTTAACCGATTTTTTCTTATTTGCTGATTCATTATTAGCTGGTGCTAGTCCTGCCCAACAAGCTAACTGTTTATCGGATTCAAATTGTTCCATGTCTGTTCCTATTTCAGCGATAATTGCCATTGAAGCCATATAAGAAATGCCTGGTATTTGAATCATACATTCAATATAACTTGAATAAGGAATGCAACGTTTAGCCATTTCTATTTCTATTTCTTGGATGTGTTTGTCAAGTTCATTCATATGACCAGAAGCTATACTCATTTTGAGCCTTTGATCATTTTCAACTTGACGTCCCTCTAGTGACTTTAATACTTCTTGTGCTTTCTTTTTAGCTTTAGTTTTAAGTAAAGCCTTAATCTCTTTTTCTGTAATTGTTTCGCTATTTAAAGCTAAGGCCATTACATTTCTTGCTGATTTACCAGTTGAGTCACTTAATACAGAAGCTAAGCCAATATTAGATACAGTTAATGAATTTTGGTATCTTAACGACTCAGAAGATCGCATTCCTACTAGTTTGATTCTATATCTAGAGAGTTCTCTTAATTGTCTGATCTCTTTAGGTGGAATAAATGAAAACTTGACAAGGTCATGTCTAAATAAATCTGCAATCCATTTAGAATCTTTCTTATCAGTTTTCTTATCTTTGATAGCTTTTGTGTATTTAGGATGAGCTATATATACTTTAATTTCATCCTCAAGTACATTAAAAATTGGAATCCAATACTTGCCGGTTGATTCCATAGCTACTTCAAAACATTCATGTTCTTTTAACCAAGCTTTTAATTCGTAAAGGCTATAATTTTGAGAATTGAACTGTCTTTGAAAATATTCGGCAATTCCTGAATCGTTTGTTTTGGCTATTGTGGCTACGATGATATTTTATGAACATCCATGCCACAACAAATTGGTCGAATTACTTTCACAAAATAAAACCTCCTTCATAAAGGAGGAGTGACATTGACTGTCATCTAGCTATATTTTAGTCAAATTGATTAAATCAATGCTAAGTGTTCAGGCTCTAAGTCCTACTTATTTGTGCTTGTATAGATGACGGCTACTTATATTTATTCAGGATATTTAGTTAGACAACCAAATTGCCTACTCACCTTATCGTGCTCTGTAGTGTATCAACTCCTCCTTCTTTATTATATTAAACAAGGAAGCACGATTGGTGAAAGAACATTTTGGTGACGTATTTGTGAAGGCGGCCAAAGGGCGCCTTAATGGAGGAATTTATGGATAATAAGATTGTTTATATTAATGAAGGTGCTAAAGTATTAAGACTTCATATGGAACTAGTTAATTATTTTTCTGATAAGGAAAAAGAAGTTTTAAGAAAGTATGGTAAGTCTATTAGTGGTGGTATTACTAGGGATATTTTAATTCCTGATAGTATGTTACTTCATAATTTACATTATGCGATTCAAAAGGCTTTTGGTTGGCAAAATAGTCATTTACATGATTTTACTTATAAAAAGGAAGTGCTTGATAGATTAACTTTTAATAAGTTTATTTATTGGAGTGATCTATGTGGCATTTATTTTAACTTTCCTCTTGAAGATAATATGGATAGGTTTTGGGATGATGATTATGTTGAAGGCAAATCTTTTACAAGTTGGCTTAAAAGTAAATATAAGGGGCCTTATAAATTCTTGGGAAAAAGTGAAAACTATAAGTTTTGTCATAAATTAGTAAGCGATTTTAAAAAGCATAATCCTACTTTAAATATTATTCCTAGTTTTATTGATTTTAGTAATGGACAAAGGGATATTATTGAAAAAAGATTAGAGGATGTTAGTATGGAGGAAGCATCTAGAATTTTTGAAGTTGGCATAAATTATTTATTAGAAAGACTTCTTGTAAGTAGCGTTATTGGTAATAAGGTTAGTGATGATTGTTTTGATAGGGTAGAAAAGATTATTGAAAAGGCAGAAGGTATGACTGATATAAATCCTACAGTTATCCCTTTATCTGATACTTTGGTTTATAACTATGACTATGGTGACGGTTGGCATGTTAATATAACTTGTGTTGATATATATGATTCAAATAATGATAATAAGGAACTAAATAAGGCTATTGAGAAAGTTGTTAGTAAGTGTGTTCCTGTTTGTATCAAGGCTGATGGCTTACCTTTAATGGATGATGTGGGTGGTCCTTTTGGTTATGTGGATTTCTTAAAAGCTATTCATGGTGAAGATTCTAGTGGGCCTTTTGAAAATGCAAAGGATGCCTTGTCTTGGGGAACCTATATGGGTTGGACTGGTAAGATGAGTACACCAAGTAGGATTTTGTAGTGTATTAGGTATTTTCTTTTATTGATGTTAAAATGGTTTGGTAAATATTCAACATGGTTCAGCCTTGATTTTTGAGATGATAAGTGGGGAAGCAGTTAGATTAAAAGTGGTTCACTTTTTAGTGAGCCTGACTTTTTATACTCTTTTTGAATTATGTTTGAATATCAATAATAATTATGCGCTTTGAGAGTAAATATAGTTGGTTAAAGCATTTAGATTTTATAGTAATTGATATACTATCGTGGATAGTTTGTTATATTATTTCTTACTATAATAAGTTTAATAGTTTTGATTTCATTAATTTCGAGTTTAATGGTACAAGAATTTATGCCTATGTTTTTATTCTAGGTATCGTTATTTATTTTTTAATGGGAATCATTACTTCTGTTTATTCAGGTGTCCTAAATAGAGATTTCTTTAATGAAGTAAAGGCTTCTAGTACTTTAGCTATTGTTTCGGCTTTATTTACCATTGTTTTACTTTATATTTGTAAAGTTAGCCATTACTTTTCTAGAGAGATACTAATTACTTCTTATCTTAGTTATATACTCGTTTCTAGTATTATCAAAAGTACCTATAGATGGGCTTTAAAGAGTGGTAAGCTTAAGTCTTTTAATTATAAACAAAATAATATTGTTGTAGTTTCTACTAGTAATGATTTAGATACTGTTATTAAGAATGTAAAGGATGGCGATCATTTATCGACTATTAATATTATTAAGAGTTTTAGTATTGATAAGGAAGACTCTAAGAGTATTTATGACTTTGTGATGGGCAATAATGTCAATGAGGTATTTTTTTCTTGCGATCCTTCTTTAATTGATAAGAATGTATTAAAAGATTTAATAAACAATAATATTGGTGTGCATATTTCAATTAGGTCTATCTTTGATTTTTATCCTGATAATACTTATGTTTCTAACATGGGTACTTATCATACGATTGGAGCTGGACTTTATACTTTTAGTGGTAAACAGGTTCTTTATTTAAGTTTTAAAAGATTTATGGATATCCTTGTTTCTTTAATAGGAATTATATTTCTTTTAATTAGTATGATTGTTGTAAAGTTTGCCAACTTGTGTACTGGTGATAGGGGTAAACTATTTTATAAGCATGTTAGAGTTGGAAAAGATGGTAAAAGGTTTGAACTATATAAGTTTAGATCGATGTATGAGGATGCGGATAATAGGTTAGCTACTTTATTATTAGATGAAAAGTATAAAAAAGAGTGGGAACAGTTTCAAAAGATTGAAGATGATCCTCGTATTACTAAAGTTGGTAAGGTATTAAGAAAAACTTCTTTGGATGAACTTCCACAATTTATTAATATCTTAAAGGGTGATATGTCTTTGGTGGGACCTAGACCCTTAGTTCCAGGAGAGTTAGAGGCTCATGGCGGTATTAAGCTATATGAACAAGTTAAGCCCGGTTTAACTTCATGGTGGGCAGTAAATGGTAGAAGCCATATTAACTATGAAGATAGATTAGAGCTTGAATATTATTATGTGAAGAATACTTCTTTATGGTTAGATATAAGATGTCTTTTTAAGACGTTTTTGGCCGTACTTAAAAAAGAAGGTGCAAGGTAAAGATGAAAAGAATTTTACAAATACCTAATTATCAATATCCCCATATTGGTGGCATAGAACAAGTTTCAAGAGATATTTCTGATGCCTTATTAGACTATAAGGACATTGAACAAAAGATAATTTGTTTTAACGAAGATGCCAAAGATGGCGATTATGTGTGTCATAGAAAAGAGACTGTACATGATAGCGTAAATGGGGTTGAGGTTATTAGATGTGGATGCTTTAGTAAAATTGCTTCACAATCTTTATCATTAACTTATCCAAGTGAATTAAAGAAAGTTATTAATGATTTTAAGCCAGATATTGTAGTTTTACATTATCCTAATCCTTATGTTTCTTCTTTTTTACTTAAGATGCTTCCTAAGGAAACAAAGTTTATTCTTTGGTGGCATTTAGACATTGTTAAACAAAAGGTTCTTGGAAAACTGTTTAATGGCCAAAGTGAGAGATTATGCAAAAGAGCCGATAAGATTGTTGCGACTAGTCCTAATTATATAGATGGTAGTAAGTTTTTAAGTAAATATAGGGATAAGTGTATCGTTATTCCATGTTGTATTCGTCCTGAAAGATTTGTTGAAAATGATTATACCGATAAGAAGATTAAGGAAATAAGAGAAAAGTATAAGGGTAAGACAATTTGTTTTGGTATAGGTAGACATGTTCCTTATAAGGGCATGGAGTATCTAGTTAAGGCTAGTAAGTATCTTGATGATTCTTTTATAGTTTTAATTGGTGGTAAGGGTCCTTTAACTGATTCTTTAAAGCAAGAGGCAAAAGATGATAGTAAGGTAGTATTTTTAGGTAGAGTAAAAGAAGAAGATATGGTAGCCTACTATAAGGCTTGTGATATATTCTGTTTCCCTTCAATTACTAAAAATGAGGCATTTGGCATTGCATTAGCTGAGGGAATGTATTTTGGTAAACCAGCTGTTACTTTTACAATACCAGGATCTGGTGTTAATTATGTAAGTCTTGATAAGGTTACAGGTATTGAGTGTCCTAATAGGGATGAAAGAGCTTTTGCGGGTGTAATTAAAAAACTTAGTGAAGATAAAGATTTAAGAGAAAAGTATGGTAAGGCTGCAAGAGATAGGGTTATTAACAATTTCTTGTATGAGCAGTTTAAAAAGAGTATTAAAGAATTATTTGTAAAGTAATAAGAAGATTAATAAAAAAAGAGAGTTTAGCAGTGAATAGATATATTATCAATGGAAAGTTTTTATCTGATCGAATGCAAGGTATTGTTAGATATGCAAGCGAAATAACAATTGCCTTAGATAAGATATTAGATGATTCTATTGAAGTGATTTTACTTGTTCCTTCTTCAGTCCAGAATACTCTTTCTTTAAAAAATATAAAGATTGTAAAATATGGCAATAATTCAGGCATAAGATGGGAATTATTTGATTTAAAAAAGTACCTTAATTCACATAAAGAATATACCTGTATTAATTTTTGTAATGTTGCACCATTTGGTTGTAAACCTGGAATTACTGTAATACACGATATTATGTATAAAGTGTTTCCGGAAAATTATAAGAGTTTAAGAAATAGAATTTCTAGATTATGGCATTGTTTACAATATGATTATGTGACTAAGCATGAGAAAACAATTATTACAGTTAGTAATTTTTCAAAGGGAGTTTTAGAAGAGTATTATCCTATAACAAGGGGTAAGATAGTTGTTATTCCTAATGGCTGGCAACATGTCTTGAAATATAAGGAAAATCCAGATTGGAAAGAGAAATATCCTTTTTTAAAAGAAAAAGAATTTTTCTTTTCATTAGCCACTCTTTCTAAAAATAAAAATGGTAAATGGATTATTGAAGAAGCTAGAAGAAACCCCGATTATATTTTTGCCATGGGTGGAAAGATATATGAAGAAGATTTAGATAATCTTCCAAGTAACATAAAACTTTTGGGTTTTGTTTCAGATGATGATGCGTGTTCATTAATGAAGAATTGTAAAGCTTTTCTATTTCCTTCTTTATATGAAGGGTTTGGCATCCCTCCTTTAGAAGCACTTGCACTGGGTGCGGATGTAATTTCTTCTAATACAACTTCTATGCCAGAAGTTTTGGGTAAGTCGGTACATTATATTGAACCATGCGATTATGATGTTGATTTAAAAACACTATTAGAACAAAGTGTTGATGATAGACAAGTGACATTAAATAAGTATGGATGGGATAAATCGGCAACGCTGCTATTAAATTTATTAAAAAACACAAAGGAAAAACTAATATGATCTATATTGATTTAAGATATTCTTTTATGGTTGCAAAAAATGCAGGCAAATTTAATGGTGGAAATAACTATGCTCAAAATATTTTGAGTTTGTTATTAAATAAATATAAAGACGTTATTGCAATCTGTGGTGATATTAAGGTTAAAGAATACCTTGTAGATAAATTTAAGATAAATGAAAAGCATATAATTGTTGAAAATGATTTATCTAAAATTAATTTTATAGACGGATCAATTTACTTTAATCCGCAAGCACAAGATTCAAAACAATATCTTAATGAAATAATTAATCTTAGAAATAAATATCAAAGCGTAAAGATTAAGATGACAATCCATGATAGAAGACATAACGAGGATATTATTGATAAATATAATGGTGTGCTTAATGAAGGAATAAAGAATAACTATATTATTTTAGGAATAGGCAGATTCATCAATTCTATTAAAAAGGATCGAATTGTTAAGCAACTGCTTAATATTTCAGATGAAATATATACAGTGTCTAATTATTCTATGCAAGAATTGCTTAAACTAGGAAATACTAAAAGCATTTCATATTACACGCAAAGTATCAGCTTTCATGATGAAATTAAATGTGAAGCGGAAAATTATATATTGTTTGTAAGTGGTGGAAGGTCAGAGAAAAATTTTATTAGAGCTTTAAAGGCTTTTGAAATATATGTTAAGAATTCTGGAAATAAAGAAATTCATCTAAAGGCAACAGGCCTTAATGAGAGACAAAAAGAGACTATCGTTAACAAGAATATAGTTGATAAGACAATTTTAAATAAGCTGGTTGAGTTTTACGGTTATATGAATAATGATGAACTTGCTAGCATGTATGCAAGATGTCGCTTTCTTCTATTTACTTCAAAGAGCGAAGGATATGGATTGCCAGTTGCAGAAGCAATGTTTTTCGAAAAACCAGTAGTTGCATCACGAAAATCATCAATTCCAGAAGTTATGGGAAGTGCAGCAATATATGTAGATCCATATTCTGTTGAGTCTATTGCTAATGGATTAGAACAGATGATGGACGAAAAAGTATACAATAAAGAACTTATGCTTGTTAAGTACAAAAAGAAAATATGGGAAAAGCAAGTAGAGTTAGATAACAAAGTTCTAATAGATAGAATTAATGACTTAGGCGTAGAGAAAAGCAATGACTGAATTAGAAAGAAAAAGGAATAGAAGTATAGATATAGAAAAAGGTATTGCCATTTTATGTGTGGTTTTAGGACATGTAATATGTGAGGTCTATGACAATACAACTTATAATCAAAATTTGATTTTTAAGATTTGCTATTCCTTTCATATGCCTCTGTTTATATATATAAGTGGATATTTAATTGGAAAGAAGGAAAATTATAGCAATGCCTGGATGATGAGAAAAGTTAAAACATTATTATGCCCTTATGTTTTTTGGACATTGATATATTGCATAATTTATGATTCCTATAGCATCAAAGAAATCCTTCTAGTTAGGCCTGCATACTGGTTTTTGATAAATTTGTTCATTTATCATTTTGTGACATGGGTGTGTTCAAAAACAAAGTACCCTGCCGTTATAGAGATTGCTTGTTATATGTTATTTGTTTTAGCGCATTTATACTTCAGAGACGCAAATTTAATTATTAAAAATGTAGTGTTGTTCTTTGTCTTTTATTTGATGGGAAAGTATGTATCAAAGTTTGACTTAGATAAGAAAAAAATATTTGTGAATCTTTCAAATTGGTCAATCTTATTTTATCCAATATCAATGATATTTTTTACATATAAGCAATATGATGAATATGTGACTTTTATATGTGAAAATTCATTTATTACGAATGTAAACCTGGTTAAAGCAATAATGTATTTTTATAACCATGTAATTGTTGCAGTATTAGGGGTTCTGTTTGTGGTTGAAATTGTAAAACGAATTACAAATATCTTAAAAAATTGTCATGCATGTGATGTTTTATCTTATTTAGGGAAAGTCACATTGCCGATTTATATGTTGCATGAATATTTTTTTATTAGTTTTTTCAACACCCCATTTTTGAATGCGCTTGTATCTTTTTTGATTTCAGTAATTTGTTCTGTAATTATATATGAAGTATTTTCTTTGGTTAATATAATAAATATCGAATACGTGTTTGGGTCTAGGGGTAGCTTGCTAAGAAATATTAAACAAAAGTAATGGTATGTTGTTATTAATCATATCAATAGTTGCATTTCTAGGAATATATATAAGTGAATCGCTTGTATGTTTGATAGATGTTTTAATTCCTATAATGTTTTTTCTTGATTAAAACGCAAAGTGGAATTGAACAAACAGCAAAAATATTTGCCGTTATTTATAATGTCTGTTTTTATCTTTTTTCTTTTGGCAGAACTTATTGGAATAGCTGTTGAAAGCGGTGCTGTTTTAAAGGCTTTTAGATTAGTGATGGCATTTAAGACTTTTTGTATAGTCAAAAAAGTACAAAAAAGCAGATATTGATTTATGCTTAAAGAGCATAATGATTGTTAGTTGCATTACTACTGCTATTGGGATAATTTTATTTCAAATACAAACGCCGCTATATAGGTGTGAAGAGACTATGCATGTGTTAAATAGGGTAATACTAGGAAATATATATTACATAACTTTATTATGAGCCATATACTAGGGAGATAAATACTTTGAAGAAAAAAACATTTATAACATTATTTAACTCAGAAAACGTACATTTATTAAAAGATGTTGGGTTAATACCGTATGGCATGTATAGATATAAAAATTATGATGCTTCAATTGCGACATATTTAAATGGAGAATATCCATATGTGAATGATTTAGTTAAAGGGCTTAAAATAATTGAAGTAAAAAGGATTACTGGTAAATTTGATATAGATAGTTTGATTTTTCTAATGAAAAATGCAAAAAAAATAGATGTATTAAATATATATCATATAAAGGGGCAAAGTTGCTTAAGGGCCTTGATATATAAAATTTTCAATAGAAAAGGAAAAATATATCTAAAATTTGATAGCGCCATCCGTAAAGAGGGTGGTGTAAATCTAAAGAATATAGCTTGTTCGATATTATTAAGAATTAGTGATTTTAAAAGTACAGAGATAGAAGAAAACACAGAAAGTTTGAGTGAGAGTTGGAATGAGAAAATAGATTTTGTGCCCAATCCATATTATCCAGAATATTATCAAAATTATAAAATCTTCAATCAACGTAAAAATCAAATCATAACCGTTGGAAGAATAGGGAGTACACAAAAGGCAACAGAAGTACTTGTCGAGGGGTTTGCCAGAATCCATCACAAGATACCAGGATGGCGTTTGGTCTTGGTTGGACCAAGGGAAACAATTGATATTGAATTGGACTTTGATGAATTCATAAATGAAATATATAAAAAATTTGATGGGGTTAAGGATAAGATAATTTTTAAAGGAGAAGTGACAGATAAAAATTTATTAAATGAACTCTATCAAGAAAGTAAAATTGCTGCATTCCCTTCAAGAAGGGAAAGTTTTGGTATTGCAGCATTGGAGGCATGCCTTAGCGGTTGTTTTTTTGTTGGAACAGATATACCAAGCTTTAGAGCACTCACAGAAAAATTTGAATATGCATATGGTTGCAAAGTGGATGATATAAATGATTTTTCGGATAAGCTGTTAAATGCTTGCTTGAAGATTGATGAACTGGAAATAAAATCTATGAAATTAAGAGAATTGACATTGTGCAAATATTCTTTGCTGAATGCGACTAATATTATTGAAAACGGAATAAATAAGTAATGAATAAAAAAATTGGTAGAAATATATTTTCATATTCAATGGCTAATATCTTCTCAAAGGTAATCTTATTTGCTTTTAACACTATTGCAGCAAGATATTATGGCAGCGATGCTTTCGGCATATATAATTACGCAGTATCTGTTGTGTCATATTTTATTATGTTTGCAAATATGGGTATTCAGGGCTATGCGGTTTATGAACTTTCAAAACAACTTGATAATAGCGAGGAGCTTTTTTGTGAAGTTGTTTCGAGCGAAATATTTCTCGGAGTTTTATCTAGTCTAGCATTAATATGCTACACAGTTATATTTCCAGTGAATGCAACTATGGTCCTAATTGTGGGGAGTACTATCTTGATTAGTGCCTTAGATATTGCGTGGTTTTTTCAAGCTAGACAGGAAACCCATTATGTTGCCTTACAAATCGCTTCCTATAGCCTTGTATCAATTGTTTTATTGTCAATTGTTGTCGTGATGAATTATAAAGAAACAAATGCATTGCCAATAATAGTATCATTTTCGCAATTGATATCATATATATTTACTTGGTTTACTATATTTAAAAGAATTAAGATTAAATTCAAATTTACATTAAAGAATTTGATGGGTAATATAAAAAAAGGTTTACCTTTTTTGTTTTCGGGAATCTTTGCTGCTATAAATTGTAATATTGATATTATATTTTTAACAATGATTACAGATAACCATGTAGTTGGTGTTTATAGTGCTATTTATAAAATCATCAATCTAATTATTATGATAGTTGGATATATTGTTTCTCCGGCATTTCCGGAAATGATACATTTATATACTGAAAATAATTTAGAAGAATTAAATAATTTAACAAAAAAATTGTGGCAACCACTATGCTTGATTATATTCCCGGTTGTTGTAGGTGGAGTAATATTAAATGAAAAACTTATAATTTTATTGTTTGGAAATGATTATTATGGTGGTGGTGTTGCGATTAAACTATTATTGCTTTATTGCCTAATTTTTTATTTTAGGGAATTATATGGCTATACATTAACAATGATTGGAAAACAGTCGATATATATGAAAATTGTATTTGCTAGTTGCGTTATAAATATAACTTGCAATTTAATTCTAATACCAAAGTTTGGAATAAATGGAGCTGCTTTTGCAACATTAATTAGCGAAGTTGCAAATTTTACTTTAATGAAGTTTATTTCGTCTAAATTTTTGAAGCTTAATTTTAGACTTCAAATCAATAAAATCTTAATAGCGACATTAATAATGGGATGCGGGACATTACTTCTTAATTATTTGAATGTAAACGTTTTTTTGATATTGGGATTAAGTATATTGATTTATAGTGTCGCTATCTATTGTTTGTATAGAAAAGAAATTTTTAGAATTCTGGGAAAGTAAATTACTATAAAAAACTAGGGAAATTAACTATTGATTGTTAAGAATTGTGATGATTGGAAAAGCTAATATAAATATGTAGGACTTTGTGAAAGTTATCAAGAATAGATTATAGCTAGCATAATATAGATGGAATTGAAGAGTATATCGATTAACAGTATTTAGATTTAAAGGAAGTCGAATAACTGAAGTGGACAAATAAAGGTAGGAAAGAATAATGATTGGAATAGTTATATTGAATTATGAAAATTGGAATGAAACTGTTGAATGTATTAGTACAATATATGAATATAGACCAACTTTAGATGTGTTGAGACTTTATGTTGTTGACAACGGATCGAAAAATAAACCATCGGATGATTTTAAAAGGTTGCAAGCTGACAATAATGATATAGAACTACTTGAATCCAAGGCCAATTTAGGATTTGCACGAGGAAATAATATAGGTATTAGAAAGGCCCGTGAAGATAATTGCGATTTTGTAATAGTTTCAAATAGTGATGTCTATTATAGAGAAAATAGTATTGATGAGTTGATAAAATTTTATAGTAACCACACTGGAATTTGTTATCCTAAAATTTACGATTTAGAAGGAAATGTACCTTATATACCTTATTCTTTTGATACATCCATAAAACAGATCTATTTTAGACATACGATATTAAAAAATATTTTTAAAAATACTTTTAAAAGGCTTTGTGAAAATTATATATATATGGATTCCAAAGAACCTATTGAAAATTATTTTAATGCCGGTTCATGTTATTGTATAGATAAAAAATCGCTAGATGTTTTAAAGCAACTTGATGAACATACGTTTTTGTATTATGAAGAAATGATATTGAGTAGGCGAGCCAATGTGAATGGAATACATATTTATTATTGTCCAAGTAGTCAAGTGACACACGCAATTGGGAAGTCTACTGAAGGTGGAGGACCTTTTTCTAAAGGCTGTATGCATCAAAGCGCAATTTATTACGCCAGAAATTATCTAAAAAGTCCTAAGTATCAAGTATTTCCGTTATACATATATATGCTTATGGTGTATAGGCTGAAAGCTATTACTGACAAAAGATACAGAACTGGATTTAAAGATTATAAAGAGAGAATAAGAAAATATTTATAAGAGTGATATAGCTTTGGCTAATATTGATTTTGATACAAAAGCATTGAAATTGCATTGATTATAAAATTTTGAGATAAAACAACTGAGTGGGCTGCTAGTGGCAGAAAAGCTTCTCGGGGTTTCCACTTGCTTAGTGTATATGGTCTTTCCTGAGTGTACAATAAGTACAACAAGGAAAGAGCGATGCAAAAAGAAGAAGTGTCTATGTGGCATCAAGCCACAATGTAAGCAATTTTGTATATCACTTCGTTGCAACAGTAGGTAAAAAATACAAACAAGGCAGTAATTAAAGAATACGTGAAAAATCAAGGTAAAGATTGCAAGGATTACAGGCAGATACATTTGTTCAAGTAACATTTGCATCGCTTGTGTCAGATACCCCGGGTCAAGACCCGGGGTAGTTCATTTAATTAAGGAGAAATTTGTATGAACGTAACATTTGAAACGAAATGTTGGGAAAAAGACTATAAATTAATGTTGGAGACACCGCATCTGAAAAATATGATTCAAAATTGTAATTGCAATTTTATGGAGCGGCATGTTGTTGTAAATAATGTTGATAATAAAAGCAAGGTTAGAGAAGACTGTCAAAAGTTGGTCGAAAATGGAATAATTGATACATATTACTTTGCAGATGAGTATGCGGACGAAGTTCTGAAGGAATACGATATATCCAAAGATTCGTTCGCTGGAGGGTATTACTATTCAATAGCTGAACTTGTTGGAATCTTTTGTTGCAAGACTAAATATCTTTTGCATTTTTCTAGCGATTCTTATATTCCCGCTGAATTTTCTTCCATGCATTCTTCTAATTGTTCAATTTGTTTGGCTCTGCCAATAATATCTGCCTTTTGCATACTTAAATTATAGCAGTAAATCGTCTAAATCTAGTAAAAAAAGAAACATTTAGACGATTTACTTAAAAAAACTTGATGGTAATTATAAGAGAACATTAAATTTCACAATGGCAGATGTCATCCATTAATTAATAATCGCAAAGGCCAATACGCAATGGATTTGATACATCCATATAGTTTGGTTTTTGAAAAGCATATCAGCAAGAACTTGGACATATTGGTCATCCTAAAGGAATAGTGCAACAGGATGAAAAGGATGCGGATAATTGGTCAAGAGATAATCTTATTTCTGCAGAACTTTTTAAACATTTTGAGGATCAAAAGAATTTTGATGCATCAAGTATAATAGCGTTTGCAAGCGATGTAGGGATTGCCCCAGGAATTGTTGTCGGTAGATTACAAAATGAATGATGTATTAAACATAATGTGCTAAACAATTTTAAAGAGCTTGGTCTATGTGGCCTAGCTTTTATATAGAAAGTAACGTTATATTATAAATATTAAAAAAACACCTTACGGTGCTACGTTTACAATTGGTGATCCCCTAGGGATTCGAACCCTAGACCCTCTGATTAAGAGTCAGATGCTCTACCAGCTGAGCTAGGGGATCATAAACAATGGTGATAGATACGGGATTCGAACCCGTGAATGCCGCCGTGAAAGGGCGGTGTGTTAAGCCGCTTCACCAATCTACCGCAATGGCGCCCGAAACAGGACTCGAACCTGTGACCTGCCGGTTAACAGCCGGACGCTCTACCGACTGAGCTATTCGGGCATTGCTTAATTATAGTAACACAAGCTGAAGGGTCTGACAAGTACTTTTTTAAAAATCTTGAGAAAAAGTTTTTGAATTAATATAATGTTGGTAATGAATAATTTAGCTGTTAAGCTATTAAAGCTTAGAAAACATTATAACTATTCACAAGAACATTTAGCTAATATATTAGGTATAGATGTGCTTGAGTATATGGCTATTGAAAATGGTCGTGATGTTTTAAAATATGCTGGACTTAAAAAGCTAGCGTCTTTATATAAGATTCATGTGGATGAACTGTTTGTTAATGATATGGAAGTCACTTTACATGAGGTGGATTTTTCTAAGACAGAGGAACTTAATTTAAAATATTTTCTTAAAGAGGAGAATAAGACTTTAGCTTTTGTTAAGAAGAATTTAATTTGGATTTGTTTGGTTTTAATTGGCTTGTGTTTTGGTGTTTTATATTTGCTTAATCAAAATGATAGTAAACTTGATATTAATCCAGAGGAAGTTGTTTTAAGAAATATTGATCGTTTAGCTGTTTCAGATACTACAGTTGTTTATATTGACGATGATGGTAATGTTAAGGGTACTGGTGATAATTCTTATGGTCAATTATCTAACTTGCCAACTAAGAGTGCTATTAAGGTGGTAGAAGGTAGCAACTATACTGTTGTTTTGCACAATGATGGTAGTGTTACTAGTTTTGGTTTAAGTAATGGTTATGTAGATGATATTTCTAAGTGGAAAAATATTGTTGATATTGCCAGTGGTGATAATCATATCGTGGCTGTTGATACAAGAGGAAAAGTATATGCTACAGGTGATAATAGCGTTGGCCAATGCGATGTGGATTCTTATGATGATATTGCATCTGTGTTTGCTTTTAAAAATGGTACCGTATTATTGGATAAAGATGGAAAGCTTTATAGTACTGGCGAGTTTTTGGGTCAAAGTCAAATTAAGAACTATAGTAATATAAGTGATATTGATGTTAGTAATGATAATTTGGTTGTTTTAACAAGTGAAAAGACAGTTGATTATGTGGCGGCTAAAAAGAATTTCTTAAATATTTATAAGTGGCGTGATATTGTGGATGTGGCGTGTGGTGATGAATTTGTTGCCGCCTTAAGTAGTGATGGCCATGTTTATATTGATTGCGATGATAAGAGTATGTCTAATGTAGTTGATACCTGGGAAAATATTATTGCGATTAGTGCAGCAGATGAATACTTAATTGTCTATGATGGAAATAGTATTATGGGTGTTGGTAAAAATGATCATTTACAATTTGAGAATACCCAAAGCAGTCTTGTTACACTTGCACAAGTGGGTGGTGTTAAAATTTCGTGTGATGAGGTTAATAATAATTCCATTTCAATTAGTTTTGATAAGGTAGCTAATGCGACAGGCTATGAGATTACTTTAAATATTGATGATGAAAATAGTTCTAGTACATATCGTGTCAGTTCTAATCAAACCGTTACTTTTACTAGTGATAGTTTAACGGATGGTGGTACATATGAGGTTAGTATTACCACTTTGGGTGATGATGTGAATTATTTAAGTAGTGAGCCTTTGATTGTCCCTTTTACTTATTTAAAGGCTAATCAAGATCGTAATGTTTATGTTGATGTTGATTTTGATTATACTAATATGAGTGTTGATGAGCTTACAGCTTATTTAAATTCAATTGGTGTTAAAAATATTATTGGTGTAGAAATAGGCCAAGAGTGTGAAGATAATAGTAAAATAATTCGTAGTGTTAATGGTATTTCTTCTGGACAGCGTATATCAAAAGAGGAATTGGGCAAGGCTACGGTTTCATATGAATATTGTCGTATCAAAAAGGATACAGATACTGGAGATAACAATGAACAGGATTTGGAAAATAAGGGGCAAGAGTGAGCGCGTTAGTGATGAGGTTCTTATCACGATGATTAAGGATGGCAAATTATCAGGTGATGATTTTATTAAGTCTAATGATATGAAAAATTATGTAGCTATTAAAGATTGTGTGTATAGCTTTTATTTAAAGGGGTAATTAATGATGAAATTGTATAATACTAAGACATTAAAAAAAGAGGATTTTAAGCCTATTGTAGAAGGTGAAGTTAAAATGTATGTATGTGGTCCAACAGTATATGATAATGTACATATTGGTAATGTTAGACCGGTAGTTGTCTTTGATACACTTCGTAGAACTTTTGAAGAGCTTGGTTATAAAGTAAAGTATGTTTCAAATTATACAGATGTTGATGACAAGATTATTAAAAGAAGTAATGAATTAAAGGTAAGTGAGAAAGAACTTACAGATAAGATGATTGAGGCTTATAACGATATTAGGCATAAGCTTAATGCGGCTGATTTATATAAGACACCAAGGGTTACTGAAACAATGGATGAAATCATTGGTTTTATTGATAAGATGGTTGATAATGGCAGTGCTTATCAAAAGGATGGTGATGTTTATTTTAGAACTGGTTCTGTAAAAAGTTATGGTAGTCTTTCTAATCAAAACATTGATGATTTACAAGTTGGTGCTAGAATTGAGGAAAACGATTTAAAGGAGTCTCCTTTGGATTTTGCCTTATGGAAGAAGACAGATCAGGGTATAAAGTGGCAAACACGTTATTCTTTGGGTAGACCTGGTTGGCATACTGAGTGTGTGGTTATGATTAATAAGGAACTTGGTTCTTTAATTGATATTCATGGTGGTGGTAAGGATTTAAAGTTCCCTCATCATGAAAATGAGAGAGCTCAATCAATGGCTGTTAATAACTCTGAGCTTGCTAACTATTGGATGCATTCAGGTATGATTGATATTAATGGAGTTAAGATGTCTAAGTCACTTGGTAATTTTATTACTGCGAAGGATATCTTAAGTAAGGTTGATCCTATGGTTCTTAGATGGTTTTTGTTGGCTACTCAATATAGAGATGATGTTAATGTTTCTGATGAAATTATTGAAAGTAGCAAGGTAGAACTAAATAAGATTGTTCAAGCATATAAGAATGCTAAGGTTAAATTAGAAGTTAATGATGTGGTAGAAGATAGCTTAGATGAAGATTTATATAAGCGTTTTATGGAGGCTATGGAAGATGATTTAAATACTCCTAATGCATATGCGGTTATCTTTGAAATCGTTAAGCAAATCAATCAAAAAGTGCGTGTAAAAGAGATTGATTATAAGGCACTAAAGAAAGAAGTTAATACACTTGAAAGATGTATGAATGTTCTTGGCATTTTACTTCCTAATTTAAACATGTCTTTAGAAGATAAAGACTTATATAAAAAGTGGGAAGCTGCTAAGGCGATAAAGGACTTTGATACTGCTGATAGTTTACGTGCAAGTTTAATTGAAAAGGGCATTCTTTAATGGATATTAAACAAGTTAGTTCTAATTCATTAAGTTTTATTGGGGATGCTTATTACACTTTAAAAGTTAGAGAATATTTTATTACTAATAAGTATCAATCTAGTAAGAATTTACAGAAGCTTTGCAATTCTTATAATTGTGCAAAGGGTCAAATGAAAGTATTTGAATACTTAAATAGTATTAATTTCTTTAATGAAGATGAACTAGATGCATATAAAAGGGGTAGAAATCATATTACGCATATTCCCAAAAATGGCGATTTAAGATCATATCAATGTGCTAGTGGATTAGAGGCGATTGTAGGCTATTTATATCTAACTAATAAAGATAGGCTTGATATGATGTTTAATGAAGTGTTTAAGATAGATATAACAAAGGAATAATAGTTAGTAGCGGTATTATATATGCCGCTATTTTAATATATTGACATCGATTGCATACAATTATTAATTGATTTCTAACTAAAAAAGACTGTCAGCAAAAAGAGTAGCATTAGATTATGCTACTCCACATTCTAATAATATTTTTTCGACAATTTCATAAACAGATAATGAAGGATTTTCGCGATAATAAGAGTATCCGCTATATTTGATGAGCTTATTTGCGTTGTTGGTGTTTACAAACGCCAACTTTTTCGCTCTTCTTACTGCTTGAAAAACATCTATTAGACTAAGCTTAGAAAGGCAATGCTTAAAAGTCTTTTCTTGTTTATAGTGAGCTAAATCTTCAAACTTCTCTTCAAAGCACTGTCTAAGAAAGTTTAGGTATTGCTTTCTAGTGTTTAAACAGCCAAAACAATCCATTTTATGGAGTATAATCCATAACTCAAAGGTGAAATTGCTATAACCAAGATTGTATTTTATGTTTTTATAAGTATTTGCCTCTTTCATTTCTTTAAGAACTGCATGAAACTTTTCTATATGACTTGAACAAATACTTTCAATATCACAAATATGAAAGACAACGGGGCTGGTTCTTGCATTGGCGCCTTTATAGAAGCTTCTTGGGCTTTGTGATACTTTTATATCAAACGATGCGTTAAAGGTTCTATTTTTGCAATTGTTAATTTGATCCTTGAGCCAATCAAAATACCATTTTTCGGTTTCTCCCTCAACTGTTAAAGTGTATTTTCTAGTTTCTAACATTTAGCTTACCTTGTTTTCTTCAATAACTTTTTTTAGTATTTTTGAGAAATCTATATCGCTAATTGCGCCATATCTATTAACAAAGTAATTATTCATATAATCTTCTCCTTTTCTAATTCCGTTTGCTGTTTTGAAATCAGAAAGGGCATAATGATGACTGCAATTTGTTTTATTATCTCTTTCAACAAATTTAATTTCATCTCTTCTAAATAATGATGCATCCAAGAATATTGGATTATGGGTATTAAATATTAATTGTGCATGGTTTATATTTATTTC
Source organism: Oscillospiraceae bacterium (assembly GCA_963654705.1). Taxonomy (GTDB): domain Bacteria; phylum Bacillota_I; class Bacilli_A; order Erysipelotrichales; family Erysipelotrichaceae; genus Colivicinus. The sequence continues at coordinate 39,048 of CAVKAO010000015.1, read as the reverse complement.
ATCATTATGAAAAATAGAAATGATATTCATCAAAGCCATTGGATGTATAGATGCATCAAATTCATCCATAACCAGTGTTCCACCATTTATTAAGGCATTAATCACAAGAGGAAACTCATTGATAAAGCGTATTGTTCCATATGATTCAAAAGCCTCAGCAGGAATAACTATTTTATTGTCGTTTAATATTGAACAAAGCGTTACATCATTACCTTCTTCATTTGCTCTATATCCTAAGGCGTTGGAGTTTATGCCAAATTCTTTTGCTGCTTGCGTAAGTGTTGTTTCAACATAAACGGTATTATTTTTTGGGTCTATTAGTTTGCGCATATACTTTATGGCATCAGCTCTATAGACCACTATAAATTTATTAGTAAACCAGTCAATAATAAGATTTACTAAATCTTGAGCAAATATCGTTTTAAATCCATTTGTTAAAAAAAGTTCGTTGTCTGATAAGCTACTAATGGCGATTTCTTTTGTTTTTGGGCTTATTCTATTGATACTTTTATTAACATACGGCCTTATTAAAGATGGAAGAGCTATTTCTAATTCTTTACCTCTTAAAAATACGAGTTTTCCATTTATATTTAATTCTTCTTTAATTATCTTACGAGAAAAATCTTTTTCTAGAAATTTGTCTAGTTCCATTTCTAATGAATATGAAATTAGTAGTTGTTTCTCTATAAAAACAATAGAAAGTTTAGTTGGTCCTAAATCTTTCTCGCAATTTGGAATAAGTTCTAATGAAGAAGAAGCATAATTTGGGGAATTGCTCATATCACTATTTTTAATATTACCTCTTAAAATGATTGCCTTAAGAGTTTCCATTGCACCAAGGATATTTGTTTTTCCAGATGCGTTAGGGCCATATATAACAGCTGAACAAAGACCATTATAGATAACACTTCCAGCCTTTTCTTTTAAAAGACTATAGTCAAGTCCAGTTTGCTTTTTTGCCGCCCTCATGGAAAAAGTGGTTTCTTGAGCAAATGACTTGTAATTTTGAAGCTTAAATTCCAAAAGCATATGTGTTAATCCTCTTTTCTTCTTTATTTTAATTATTATAAGAACATCAGTCAACAAATATAAGTATTTATATGCAAGAAACTCGCAATTAGTTATCTAAATCTGTTAATTAATAAGCGTTTTTAGCTTATTAATTGTCTTTGGGATTTATGCTGAATAAAGATATATTTAACTTTTGCTTGGCAAATTCGAAATAAATAGTGTATTTACGGTTGGCAATTTCTAAATATAAGGCCTATTTTCGGTTGGCAAATTCGAAAAAAAGCTATTAAAAAAATTAAATATTGAAAAATATTTAGAATAAGTGTTCTTTATCTACGATTAAAAGTAGGAATAAGTGTATATTTTGAAGCATAAAAATTAGGAATAAGTGTAAAATGTAATAAAGGAATTAAGTATTATGTTGAAAAGAAAGATTGCAAAAGATATAGAAAACTATTTAAAGTCTGATTCCAATAAAATTTTATTAATAGATGGAGCAAGACAAGTTGGTAAAACTTATATCATTAATGAGGTGGGAAACAGACTGTTTGAAAACTATATTGAAATAAACTTTGCACAAGATTCTATTACAAATCACTTGTTTGAAAATGTAGGTACTGTTGAGGACTTTTATTTACAGGTGAGTTCTTTATATGGTGAAAAGATGAAGGATAAAGATAATACTTTAATCTTTATTGATGAAATTCAAACTTATCCCCGTTTTTTAACTTTATTAAAATTTTTAAAAAAAGACGATCGCTATACATATATTGCGAGTGGATCTTTACTTGGGGTTGCATTAAGTCAAACAAATTCTATTCCTATTGGTAGTATCCAAACTTTAAGAATGTTTCCACTTGATTTTCAAGAGTGGTTATATGCAAATGGTGTTGGCGAGGATGTGATTTTGAAAATGAATGATTGTTTTAAAAAACGCGAATCTTTATCTGTTCCTTTGCACAATAAGATTATGGACTTATTTAAGAAGTATTTAATTGTAGGTGGCATGCCAGATGCGATTAATTCGTATTTGGAAAATAAAAATGTTTGGATGTTAAGAACTATTCAAGAAGATATTCATAGTTATTACGCCATTGATGCGTCTAAATATGATAATGATAGAAAGCTTAAAATTAGAAGAATCTATGATATGATTCCTTCTAATTTAGAGAATAAAAAGAAGCGAATTATTATTAAAGATATTGAAAACAAAAAAGGACAAAGGTTTTCTGATTATGAAGATGAATTTGAATATCTAATTAGTTCAGGTATTGCTTTGGAAGTAAGAGCGGTATCTAATCCTTGTTTTCCTTTAATTGAGACATCTAGTAAAAATCTATTAAAGTTATATTTAAATGATGTTGGTATACTTACAAACATTCTTTATAAAAATAATATTAATGCCATATTGCAAAATGAAAATAGTATAAATCTGGGTACTGTTTATGAGAATGTGGTTGCTCAAGAATTAGCCGCTCATAAGCATAAGCTTTTCTATTATGATAATAAAACAAAAGGGGAAGTAGATTTCTTGGTAGATGATTATGATAATTTATGTGCTTGTCCAATTGAAATTAAGTCCGGAAAAGATTATAAGGTACACAGTGCCATCGATACTTTCCTAAAAGATAAGAACTATAACGCAAAGTATGGCTATGTTTTTTCTAATTCAAAAGATGTTGAAATAGAAAATAATATTGTTTATATGCCGATATACTATTCAATGTTTATTTGATTATTAATATCTAACATATTAAAAGCTTGATTAGGAAGTCTTTGTTTATTTGGAAGAAATAAACTAAGAATTTAATAAATAAAAAATCATCACTAAGAATTATCTTTGTGATGATTTAAATATTATTCCTCAATTATTTTTCCATCAATTGAGAAAGTTACTACTTGCCATGGAATGAATTTCTTACTATTTTGAAGAGCTGTTTTAGCGGCATGTTCTAGTCCACCACAACATGGTACTTCCATTCTTAAGATAGTTACGCTTTTAATATCGTTGTTTGTGATGATTTCAGTTAATTTTTCGCTATAGTCAACATCATCAAGTTTAGGACAACCGATAATAGTAATTTTTCCTTTCATAAATTCTTCATGTACTCTTGCATAGGCATAAGCGGTGCAATCGGCCGCAATAAGTAGTTTAGCATTATTGAAGTAAGGGGCATTTACAGGCACAAGTTTAATTTGACAAGGCCATTGAGCTAATTGTGAAGTAGATGATACTTTGTTTTCTTCTTGTTTAATTTCTTCTCTATTAAATGTATGCATGGCATGTCCAGGGCATGTGTGGCCAGCTTGGTGACCAAGCATTTGTTTTTCTTGTTTGTGTCTTTCTACAGCAATTTCATCATATGGCAAAGCTTCTCTATTAGTAAAGGTGATAGCTCCTGTCGGACAATTTGGTAAGCAATCGCCCATGCCATCGCAATAGTCATCACGCATTAGCTTAGCTTTACCATTCACCATTTCAATGGCACCTTCATGGCAAGCAATTGCACACGCTCCACAACCATTACACTTTTCTTCATCGATATGTATAATTTGTCTAATCATAATTTCCTCCATTTGTTTTCTATAGTTTATAATTATTTCGTATTTTATTATGTGGTTATAACAACATTATGCTTGATACTTATTTATTTAATGATTTAGATGAAAAAGAATATGCTGCTTTAAATAATCTTGATTGTTTAAAGAAGAAAACATATAAGGCTAACTCTTATGTTTTTAAACAAAATGATTTTATAAGTGTGATTGGTATTGTTTTAGATGGAGATTTAATTATTGAAAATATTGATTTCCTTGGCAATAAGACGATCTTGAGTCATTTATCAAGTGGTGATGTTTTTGGCGAAACATATGCCTTGAGTAAGCAAAAGATGATGGTGGATGTATTATGTTTAAGTGATAGCACTATCTTATTTTTGGATATTGATGTTTTATTTAATCCTTTATATAAAGATGAAACATGGAGAGATAAAATATTAAATAATTTACTTAAGGTATGTGCAAATAAGAATCTAGTTTTATCAAATAGAATATTTTTTACTAGTTTTAAGAAGATTAGAGATCGTTTGTTGGCATATTTTTCTTTTATGTCAATTAAAAGTGGAAGTAAAACTTTTAATATTCCCTTTGATCGTCAAGGCTTAGCTGATTTTTTGAATGTAGAAAGAAGTGCTTTGTCTAAGGAACTGGGGAAAATGAGAGATGATGGCCTTATTGAATTTTATAAGAATTCCATAAAGCTACTCTAGTTTTATTAACAGCTATAGATAATAATATTTTATTGTAAAGCTTTATTTAAAGGCTTTTATAGATATACATGCATGGTTTTCAAATATCGTATTTTTTATAATAGCCATATAAAATTGTTATAATGTTGATATGCTAAATGATACTATTTGTGCGATTAGCACTAGTTTAAAAGAGGGTGCTATTTCAATTGTTAGAATTTCGGGTGAGGATACTTTTTCGATTATTAAGGAAATCAGTGATATTAAGAAGATTGAGGCTAATAAGATAAAGTATGGTCATATTTTTGATGATGGTGAAATGCTTGATGAAGTGCTTATTTCTTTCTTTGTGGGACCTAAGTCTTTCACAAGAGAGGATATGGCGGAAATAAATTGTCATGGTGGTGTATATGTAACCAGAGCCATCTTAAATCTTTTATTAAGTAAGGGGTGTCGATTGGCTGAGCCTGGTGAGTTTTCTAAGCGCGCTTATTTAAATGGCCGTATTGACTTAAGTCAAGCTGAATCTATTAATGATTTGATTAAGGCTAGAAATTATTTGCAGGCTAAAAGCGCTATTAAGGGTGTTAATGGTTCAATTGAGCGTTTGATTGATCCTTTAATGGAACAAATGAAGGATGTTATTGCTTCTATTGAAGTAAATATTGATTATCCCGAATATGAGGATATTGAGATTATGACTAATCAAAAGGTTAAGCCTTCTGTTTTATCTTGGATAAAGTTAATGGAAGAGATGATTGATAAGGCAAGCCGTTTTAGAGTGGTGAAGGATGGTATCAAGACTGTTATTATTGGTAAGCCTAATGTTGGTAAGTCTTCTTTGCTTAATGCTTTGCTTAAAAAAGATAAGGCTATTGTGACTGATATTGCCGGAACTACTAGGGATTTAGTAGAGGGCGAGGTTATTTTAGATCATATAACTTTAAATCTGATTGATACGGCTGGTATTAGGGATAGCGATGATAAGATTGAGCAAATTGGTATTGAAAAGTCTAAGGAGGCATTAAAGGAAGCTGATTTAGTTTTGATGGTTCTTGATGGCAGTAATATTGATGAAAATGATGAGGAATTGTTAAGTCTTACTAGTACTAAAAAAAGAGTTATTATCTACAATAAAAAAGATTTAGTTAGACATGATGGCATTAATATTTCTTGTTTAAATAATGATATAAGTGAGCTTGTTGATTACTTAAATGAAGAATATAAAGAGGATGTTTCTTTAGTTAATGAAGATGTATTAAATAATGAAAGACAAATATCTTTGATGCGTCAAGCTTTAAATGGTTTAAAGAGTATTGATTTTGATGTTGACTTAGATATGATTATGTTGTCTTTAGAAGAAAGCTTTCATTTCTTGTGTGAGATTGAAGGCAAAGAATATCAAGAGGATTTGATAGATCACATGTTTAAGAATTTTTGTTTGGGAAAATAGAATATTATGAATTATTTAGATAGTCATTGTCACATTAATGATGAAAGTTATTTAGAAGACTTAGATGAAGTCTTGGATAGGATGCTTATAAATAAGGTTACTAAGGCGATGTTAGTATGTGTTTCTTTAGATGACTATAAGCGTAGTTTAAATATTAAAAAAGAGGGCATTACATTTAAAAAGGCCATTGGCGTTTATCCTGAGTATACTGATATGGATGATAAAACTTTTGATGAGTATGTAAGACTTATGAAAGAGTGTGATGCGGTTGGTGAAATAGGTTTGGATTATCATTGGTATAAGGACACTAAGGAAAAACAAAAAGAACTTTTTATTAAGCAAATTAAATTGGCTAATGATTTAAATAAGCCCATTATTGTCCATGCTAGAGAGGCTTTAGCCGATACTTATGATATCTTAAAGAAATATCGTTGCAGGGGCGTTTTGCATTGTTATAGTGGTTCTAGTGAATTAGCTAAAGAGTTTGTTAAGCTTGGCTATTATATTTCGATTGGAGGTCCTATTACTTTTAAAAATGCTAAGGAACCATTAGAAGTAGTTAAAAGTATTCCAATTGATAAACTATTAATTGAAACGGATTCACCATATTTAACGCCTGTGCCAAATCGTGGTAAGCGTAATGAGCCTAGCAATGTCCTTTATACGGCTAAAAAGATTATGGAGACTATTGGTGTTGATGAAGAAGTGTTTTTAAGGCAAATAAATGCGAATTATGATGCATTATTTATATAATAATTAGGTTAAGGGGGTAATTATGAACGCATTATTTTTGATTATATTGGTTGTGATTACGATTTTTATGACGGCTAATAATTTTAAGCGTATGAAACAATATCGTAAGGATAAGACTTATATTGAACTATATACTAAGGTATTAAAGAATACGGATGGGTCATATGATGAACTTGTTACTTATATTGATGGTGAACAAGATACTTGTTTAAAGGCTAAATCAAAGCTTATTAAGTTATATGAGGATATTAGACTTAACAATAATGTTGATGGATTATTAGAAGAGGATTTTGTTAAAGATATCTTTTATGTAAATGACGTTTTTTCTAAAGAGAAGGCTACTTTAAATAGTGAAGTATTTATTTGGTATATCCTAATTCTTTCTAGATGCCGTACATTGTCTTTGATTGATGTAATGGATAAGCTATATGAAAAAGTGAATGAGCATCAAAGTGATTTAAGTTGTCTTGTGGAATATCAATGTTTTATGTCAGCTTATGAAATTTTACTTGAAAAGGGAACTGATGGCCTTGTTTTCTTAAAGAAGTTATTAAGTGGTGATTATACAGAATATTCTTATGATAAGAATTTGGTTGGCATTTACAAGAAGGTTGCTGCATGTCTTTTATCTTATGCGGGTGAAATTGTTGAAGAAAGTGATGAACTTTTAATCAAAGACTTTACTACTACTTTAATTGGCAATAGTTTCACTAAGGATTTAGATATCTATGATAAGTATGCTGATAAGGAAGAAATAAAAGAAGATAATTTAGATAGTGAGACTGTTGATGATGTTAAGGAAGATACAGTTGAAACTAAGGAAGATAGTGAAGAAGATAAATAATGAAGTTGATTGTTGGACTTGGTAATCCAGGTAAAAAATATGAAGATACAAGGCATAATACTGGTTTTATGGTAGTTGATAGAGTTTTAAGTAAACTAAATGTTAGTCTAGATAAGCAAAAGTTTAATGGCCAATATACTTGTTTTAATTACAAGGGTGAGAAAGTTTATTTTTTAAAGCCTCTTACTTTTATGAATTTATCAGGTGAGTGTGTTAAGCCTTTTATGGATTACTTTAATATTGAAAATAAGGATTTGATTGTTGTTCATGATGATTTAGACTTGCCTGTAGGTAAGATAAGACTTAGAGAAAAGGGTTCATGTGGTGGCCAAAATGGTATGCGTAATATCATTGATTTATGTGGGAGTGAACAAATAAATAGGGTGCGTGTAGGCATTGGCAAAGATCCTTTGATTCCGGTTGTTGATTATGTTTTGGGCAAGACTAAAAAGCAGGATTTGGATGTTTATAATCAGAGTTTAGATAAGGCATCAGATGCCCTAATTTATGCCCTTGATCATGATTTTTCTTTAGTTATGAGTAAATTTAACTAATATGAAGTATTTAGAACTATTAGATGAAGTAAATAAAGCGTGTGAAGATAATTCACACTTTTTCTCTTATAACAGTTTAATTGAAGAGGCTTTAAAGATTGCTTTACATGTAAAAAAAAGTGCTAAGCCTTTAATTGTTGTAAAAGAAAATAACTATATGGCTTATCGTTTAAAAGATATTTTAAGTTCTTATTTAGATGAGGAAGAACTAGTTACTTACTTACCTGAGGAGTCTTTAAGAAGTGAGGAGATTGCGACTTCTTTTGAAAATAGAGCGGATCGTCTTTTTGCCTTATATAAGATTATTAACAGCGATAAGCTAAAGGTAATTATTACTTCACCTTATGGTTATATTAGACATTTGCCAAATAAGGAAGTGCTAAGTGATAGTATTATTCATTTAAAAAAGGATGATACTTTAGATAGGGAAGCTTTTATTGATAGACTAAAGGTTCTTGGCTATGATAGAGTGGCTCATGTTGAGACACCAATGACTTATGCTTCTAGAGGCTATATTGTAGATGTTTTTTCGGTTAATTATAATAATCCAATTAGAATTGAGTTTTTTGATGATGTGATTGATTCGATTCGTTTTTTTGATGTCAATAGTCAAAGTACTATTGAAAATGTTGATGTTGTTGATATTTGTTTTGCGAAAGATGTTTTCTTTTCTGATGATGATAAAGCGTATTTAAAAGATCATTTAGAGATTTTATCAGGAGAAATGGAGCTTAATCTAGAATATATTGATAAGGATGTATTTAGACAATCTTCTTATTTTTATATGTCTTATTTTAAAAATAAGCATTTAAAGGATTATATAGATGGCAGTATTTATTTAAGTGATAGGGATAAGATTGATGAGCATTTAAAGCTATTGAAGGATGAGACTTATGCTTATATTAGGGAAATGTTTGAGGAGAAAAAACAGCCTTTAAAGTTTTCGGTTTTTGGGGATTTTAATTCTTTATTAGTTAAAGAAACTATTATTGATGGAAGACCTTTTAAGGAAGCTATTAGTAAAATAAGTGAGGTTGATTTGCCTTATGGTAATCTAGATTACTTACTTGGTTTAATTGATAAGAGTCCTTTAAAGTATAAGCTTATTGTTTTAGATAATAAGGAATTTGAAGAGGCTATTAATAGTTTAAATAAATTTAAGCTTAAATATTCAATTTATAGCGATACTTTACATGTTGGTTTAAATTTGTCTTGTGGCTATTTTTTTGGTGGCTTTGAGATAAAGGATTTAGATTTAGCTGTTTATAGCAGTAGTGAATTATTTAAGCAAAAGAAGCATAAGGGGCGTTTTGCTAGCAAGTATGCAGAGGCGCGTACTTTAAATTCTTATGAAGAGTTAAATCCTGGTGATTATGTAGTTCATGATCAATATGGCATTGGCCAATATGTGGCTATTGAAACAAAGGAAGTAAATGGTATTTCTTTGGATTATTTAAAGATTGTATATAAGGGCAATGCGCAATTATTAGTGCCTTTATCACAATTTTCGTTAGTTAGAAAATATGTTTCTAAAGATGGCTATATACCAAAACTGCATAAGCTTGGCAGTAAGGATTGGATTGAGACTAAACAAAGAGTTGAAGAAAGTGTTGAGGAATTGGCTGGTAAGTTATTAGAGACTTATGCAAGCAGGGAAAATGATATTGGTTATGCATGTAATAGTGATTCACCTATGCAAAAGGAGTTTGAGGATACTTTTACTTTTGATTTAACTAGTGATCAAGCTAAGGCTATTGAAGAAGTAAAAGTTGACATGGAAAAGAAAAAGCCTATGGATAGACTGCTTTGTGGAGATGTTGGTTTTGGTAAGACGGAGGTGGCTTTGCGTGGTGCTTTTAAGGAAGTGGATAATGGTAGACAAGTAGCTTATCTTTGTCCTACTACCATCTTGTCTTTGCAACATTACAATACTTTTAAAAGTCGATTAGATAATTTTCCAGTTAGGGTTGAGCTTTTAAATCGTTTTGTGGATGAGAAGAAACAAAAAGAGATTATTGAGGATGTGAAAAATGGTAAGGTGGATATTTTGATTGGTACCCATCGTATATTGAGCAAGGATGTTGTTTTTAAGGAGCTGGGTTTACTTATTATTGATGAGGAACAAAGATTTGGCGTAAATCATAAGGAAACTATTAGACAACTTAAACAGTCCATTGATGTCTTGTCTTTATCAGCTACACCAATTCCACGTACTTTACAAATGTCTTTGATTGGTATAAGAGGCTTATCGACATTAGATACGCCACCTTTAAATAGATATCCAGTTTTAACGTATGTGGTTAATAAAAGCGAGAATCTAGTTAAAGAGGTTATTATGAGGGAACTGGAAAGAGATGGCCAGGTTTTCTATCTTTATAATAATGTTGATGAGATAAATAGAGTGGCGGATAGACTTAGTAAGGATATCCCTTATGCCAAGGTGGATATTGCCCATGGACAGATGTCGGCTGAGCAAATTGAGGATGTCATGTTAAGATTTTATAATAATGAGATTAATGTTCTTGTTTGTACAACAATTGTGGAAACAGGTTTGGATATTCCTAATGCGAATACGATAATTGTGGATAATGCCCAAAACTTTGGTTTGGCCCAACTTTATCAAATAAAGGGTAGAGTTGGTAGAAGTGATAGGGTGGCCTATGCTTATTTATTGATTCCTGAAAAAAGGCAATTAAGTGAGGTGGCTAGTAAAAGACTTGAGGCTATTAAGGAGTTTGCGGCTTTAGGTAGTGGTTATAAAATTGCGATGAGGGATTTGACAATTCGAGGGGCTGGTGATTTACTTGGTCCTAAGCAATCAGGTTTTATTGATAATGTGGGCTTAGATTTATATTTGGCTATGCTTAATAAGGCTATTAAAAGGAAAAAGGGTGAGGAAGTTAGGGAAGAGGCACCTAAAAATAATCTTAATATTCAACTTGAGTCATATATTCCAGAAGGGTTTTCTAATAATGATTATGAGAAGCTTTCTTTGTATCATAAGCTGGATTTAATTGATAATAAGAAGGATTTATTAGAGTTTTATCTTAAGGTTGAGGATGAGTATGGTAAGTTGCCAAAGCAGGTTGAGGCCTTATTTGAGAAAAAGAAGCTTGAGCTTTTATATAGCTTGAATTGTATTGATAAGATTACCAATAAGAATAAACAGTTTACAATCGTTTTAAGCAAAGACTATTCCGATAATATTGATGGGGTTAAACTTTTTGAATATTGTAATAATTTAAGTAGGGATATTCGTATTTCTTATAAGAATAGTAAGCTTGAGCTTTATGTGTCTAATCAAAGGGAGAATATTGAGAAAATATTGAAACTTGTGGATAATTTGGATAAACTTATAAAACATGAGAATTGATAAATATTTGAAGGTTGCAAGAATCTTAAAAAAGCGTACAGTGGCAAAGGAATTGGCTTTAAATGGTCGTCTTTTAATTAACGATAGAGTTGCGAAAGCTTCTAGTGAGATTAAGCCACTTGATATAATTACAATTGTTTTTGGCCATCGTACTTTTAAGGTTAGGGTGCTAGAAGTTAGAGAAAATGCTTCTAAGCAGGATGCTTTGGGAATGTATGAGGTAATTGAAGAGAAAATAGAGAGTGATGTATAATTTTTTATATGAGTGAAAAAATTGTAAGAAAAAAGAGAAGACTAAATAGAAGAACAATCAATAAGTTAATTTCGATTGGGCTTATTTGTGTAGCTATCTATATCTTTATTAATGTTGGTAAGCAATTTCATACCATGTATACATTGAAGAAACAATCACAGCTTGTGGAGAGTGAACTTTCTCTTTTAGAGGATGAGAATGCGGCTTTGGTTTCGACTAAAAATAAGTTAGAGGATACAAATTATGTTACCACTTATGCAAGGGGTGCTTATATGTTTTCTAAGGGTGATGAGAAAGTCTTCTATCTTCCTTCTAGTAATAGCGATAGTGCTTCAAGTACGGCTGAATCTAGTCAAGATAGTGAAAACTAGTTTAGGAGGCTAGCTTGAAGGTTGTAGATATGCATGCGCACATATTGCCAGGAATTGATGATGGCAGTAAGTCTGTTGAAATGTCAATACAGATACTTGATAAAATGGCTAAGATGGGCATTAGTGTGGTTTGTGCTACTAGTCATTTTTATAAAGATCAAAATGATATTGAGACTTTTTTAAAAAGGCGTAATGCAGCCTATAAAAAGCTTGTTGAGGTGTATGGCAAATCGACTTTGCCAATTATTTTACCAGCTAGTGAGACAGCTTATTTTAGGGGCATAAGTGTGTGTGAGGGCATTAACGATTTATGTATTCATAATACTAATACTTTGATGCTGGAGATGCCTTTTATGGTTTGGAATGAACAAATTATTGAAGAGGTAGAGTCTTTAATTCTTGATAAAAATATTAGGGTTGTGCTTGTTCATCCTGAGCGTTTTTGTTTTTCTAAAGAAAATAAAAAGAGTATTGAAAGATTGTTAAAGTTAGATATTGCCTTGCAGGTTAATGCAGGTAGTTTTATTGATTGGAAAACAAGAAAGTTGGCTTTTGAGCTTATACAAATGACTAATCATCCTCTTTTGGGGAGTGATTGTCATAATATGACAACTAGGGTCCCTAATTTAATGGAAGCTAGAGAAATTATAAGGAAGAAGCTTGGTGATGACTTTATACATTTGATGGAACTTACAAGTTATCGCTATATGTATGATGAAAACTATGGACTATAAAAAAAGAGAAATTACTAAAAAAGATAAGAAGAAGATGATAAGTATTATTGTGTTAGTGGTAGTTGTTATTACTTGCGCTTTTTTGCTTGCATATTATTTTGAACATAAAGATGGTGCAGTTAGTAATGATACTAATAACGATATATTAGATACCAAGGAAAAGGTAGTGGATGGTAAGACTTATAAGCATAAAAAGAATATCCATTCTTACTTATTTATTGGTGTTGATAGTAAGGGTGAGGCAACTGGTGTTGATTATTATGTAGGTGGTGGTCAAGGGGATGTGCAAATGGTACTTACTTTTGATGATAGTAAGCGTACTTGGCAACTTTTACAAATAAATCGTGATGCGATGGTTGAAGTAGATGTTTTAGGTGTAACAGGTGATGTTGTGGGTAGTGTTACTCAACAAATATGTTTGGCCCATAGTTATGGAGATGGCACAGAAATAAGTTGTGAGAATACAGTTAATGCTGTTAGTAGGATGTTGGAATATGAAAGCATTGATGGTTATTTTGCCTTAAATATGGATGGTATTAAGGTTTTAAATAATGCAGTAGGTGGTGTAACGGTTAATGTAACTAGTGATTTTTCTAAGGTTGATTCAACTATTGAAATGGGAACCATTACTTTAACTGATGATCAAGCTGAGGCTTTTGTAAGGGATAGAAAAGATGTGGATGATCAAACCAATGGCGCTAGAATGAAAAGACAATTGGAGTTTATGAGTGGTCTTTTGGATTGTGTTAAGGGTAAGGATGCTAATTTTGCGCTTGAGGTGTATAATAAATTATCATCTTATGTCATAACAGATATGTCTGAGGGCGACTTATCTAAGCTGTTTACAAAGTTTGAGAATTATACGCAAAAGGATATTGTGACTATAAGGGGCGATTTGAAGATAGTAGATGAACATTATGCTTATTACCAAAGCGAAATAAGTTTAAATGAGGCAATAGTGGAAATGTTTTACGATATAAAGGAGTAGGGACGTGGAAGAAAACAAGGTAAGGCGTGTAGTTGATAGCAATGAAGAGACTATTGATTTAGTAGAAGTCTTTTATTTATTGCTAGATAACATATGGAAGATCATAATTTGTATGGTAGTTGGTGGCTTAATTGCACTTGGCTATACTAAATTTTTTGTTAAGCCAACATATTTAGCTACCAGTAAGATTTATGTTGTTTCAGCATCTAATAATTCAGTAATTAATTTATCGGATTTGCAAGTTGGTTCTCAACTTACATCAGATTATCAAGAGCTTTTAGTGGCTAGACCTGTGTTGCAGGATGTTATAAAGAATCTTAATCTTGATATGGATTATAAGCAACTTGAAAAGACTATTAGTATTACTAATACTTCTGGTACTAGAATCTTGGCTATTAATGTTACAACAACCAACGCTCAAACTTCTGCTGATATAGCTAATGAGTTGGCTAAGCAAGCCACTGTTTATTTACCTGAGGTAATGGAGACAGAGAGTCCTAATATTGTAGAGAGTGCAGTGGCTCCTAGCAAAAAGGCTGCACCATCATATACTAAGAATACTTTGCTTGGCGTTTTGATTGGTATGGTAATAATGTGTGGCATCTTGATTGTTAAGTTTGTGGCAAATGATACAGTAGTTACAGCAGAGGATGTTGAAAAGTATTTTGGTACAATGCCTCTTGGTTCTATTCCTGAGGGTAGATTATCTTCTAAGAAAAGAAAGAAGGGGGATGAATAATCATGAAGAGTCTTGAAATTAGAAATTTACCAGAACTTTCTTTCGATGTACAAGAAGCATTAAATCAATTTCGTATTAATTTAGGCTTTTGTGGTGAGAATATTAAGAAGATTATGATTACTTCTTCGGTTCCAAATGAAGGTAAGTCTTTTATATCTACTCAACTTTGGAAGATGCTTGGTGAAGTTGGCGTTAGCACTTTACTTATAGATTGTGATCTTAGAAATTCAGAAATGCGTAGTAAGCTAGGTATTTCTTATGCTGATGGTAGTGCTGTGGGTTGTGCACATTATTTGGCTGGTAAGGCTAGTCTTGATGATGTAATTTATAAGACTAATCTAAAAAATTGTTATATGATTCCTTCAGCTGGTGTGATTGTTAATCCTACGATGTTGTTAGAACAAGAACTTTTTGATAAAATGCTAAATAAGGTAGGGGACGTTTTTGATATAGTAATTATTGATACACCGCCCCTAGCTAGTGTTGCGGATGGTTTAAACATCGCAACTAAGGTAGATGGCACAGTATTAGTAGTAAGAAGTAATGATACACCAAGACGTCTTATTAATAATTCCGTACAGCTATTAGAAAGAACTTCTACTCCACTTTTAGGTATCGTCTTAAATAGAATTGATACAAGATCTGGTGGAAATGGTTACTATAGCAGATATTATAAAAATGGTTATTACTACTATAATGATGGTAGTGATAATAAAAAAACAAAAAGAAAGGAGGACAAAAAATGAAAAACAGATTTATTTCTTTATTCTTAGCACTTGCATTGGTGTTTGTATCTATGACTCCAGTTATGGCGGAAAATGACTATGTAGCTTCAATTTCTAATAGTGGCGCAACTGTTGTATCAGTATTACCAGATAATGTTAAGTTTGGGACAACTGATAAGACTGAAGCACATGCAAAAGAAGCTGTAGCTTCAAAAGCTAGCGAATTGCCTAGCAGTTATGCCATTGTAGATATGTTTGAGCTTACTCGAGAAAATGGTAGCGAAACAGACGAAGGCTTCAATCTAAAGCTTAAGGTTACTAGCGCAAAAGCTGGTGAAAAGTACTATTGTGTACATGAAAAGTCAGCAACTGAAATTGAAGTTTTACAATGCGATGTTGAAAATGGATATGTAACTATCAAGAATATCAAGAGTTGCTCTCCATTCTATCTAGTAAAAGACACTACACCTGCTAAGACTACTGAGAGCACATCTACAACTAAGGTTGTTACTTGTGAAGATGAAAACGGTAAAGGTTGGGTTTGGTCAGAATCTAAACAAGCTTGCGTTTATAAAGTAACTAATACAAGCGCTAAGTAATTTATTTTTAAAAATAAGTTAAAAAACTTAGATTAATTTCTAAGTTTTTTAATGCTCAATTTTTAAAAATAAGAAGTATAATGTTTTCATAAAGAGGGAGGACTTTATTATGAAAAAGAAAATTATTTCATTACTTATGTCTATGCTTATGATGGCCGCTATATTTGTACCAGTTATGGCTGAAAATAATGGATATGTTGGTTCATCGACAAACAATGGTGTTACTACTTCTGGTACCATTAGTGTAGGTGGAACAACTGTTTATTTAGTAAATGGCACAGATGCTGAAAATTATAATAGTTCACCTGCATTACTAGTTAGCGAAGCTGTAAATGTAACAGGAGATGAAAAAGTTCAAGCTGTATATTCAAATGTTGAAAGTGGAAATGATGCGCAATATAAGAAGCTAGTAAGTGGTGTTGATGGTTTAAAGGCTCTTTTAGTATTAGATGTTAGACCAAATACACAAGCTGCGAGAATTGTAGAAGGTAAGACAGTTAGCATTACTATTAGCTATAAGGGTATTGAATCAAATGCTACATATTATGCTGTTCATATTGGAGAAAAAACCCAAGAAGCTAATAAATGTACAAATGGAGATGGTACTCTTACATTTAGTATGACTGGTTTTTCTCCAGTTATAATCTATAAGGTAGTTAATGATAGTAAGACTACTGATTCTTCTAGCTCATCTAGTAGCGTAGTTACTTGCGAACAAGCTAATGGTAAAGGTTGGGTTTGGTCAGAATCTAAACAAGCTTGCGTTTATAAAGTAACTAATACAAGTGCTAAGTAATAAGTTTTAATAGGTTTGTTTTAATGGGTTTAGGCTTTGCTTAAACCCTTTTTATATGCTTAAAAGTTTTTATGTGCTTTTAATTTACGCGGCTATAATATGTAAAAAACGCTTTTATAGCCGCTTAAAGTATTTAATTGAAAAGATCGTTAAAGGTTATTATGTTGTTAAAGATGGAAATATATTGATTTTTTACTACATCCATTCCAGTAATCAATACATTGTGAACTACTTGTTTTTTTGAAAGTTTACTTGCTAGAATTGTTTGTCTTTCAAGAAGCGTTTGATAGTAGTTTTTGTCAACTGCAAATTTGCCAGTATAAAATTTTATTTCACACATATCCACAACATTATCATTTCTTTCTATTAAAAGATCTATCTGCGTTTTATTTTCACCATCATTTAAACTATAGGCACTTTGAGTAGAGATTACACCGCTGATGCCTAATGCTTTTTTGATTTCTTCAATATGATTGAAACATACATTTTCATATGCTAGGCCTCTCCATATGCTAATTGATTGGGAGGTGATGTTTTGCTCGAAATAATTATGACTCGTCTTTTTTTGTTTTGTAAGAAAACGTAAGTAGAAAAGACAGAAGGGGTCTACAAGTTTATAGTATGCTTCCCTTTTATTTAGGCCAAACGGCACATATTTAACAATAAAGTCGCTAGCGATTAGAGAATTAAGACTAGATGTTAAAGTTCCACCATTGCTTATATCAAGTTTAGCTATTATTTCTTTTCTTGTATAGCCCATATTTCTTGTTGATAGATATTCCACTATTGTTTTAATCGTATCAGGATTTGTAAACATTGATGAAAATAATCGATCATACTCGAACTTTAATTTAGCGTCTTTTTCGAAAAATAATTTATCAATATTTTGGGCGAAACTTAAGTTTTTTTCAATGTATGACATATAGTAGGGAATGCCACCAAGTGCCATATAACTTTGTACAATATCATATCTTGTAAAAGGAACATTTTTACTTATATAGAAATTTTCGCATTCTTTTAAATTAAAGGGAGATAGCTTCATTTCATAGGTTAAACGATTATAAAGGCCACCATGATTATTGATTAATTTATTTTGTATCCAAGATGTAGCACTACCACATACAATTACCATTAGATTCTTTTTATGGCAACCATAATTGTTCCAAAATCCTTCAAAGGCACTTATGAAATTAGAACGCGGTGTATCTAGCCATGGTAATTCATCTAAAAATATCAATAATCTTTTTTTACCCTTTTTTTCAAGAAATTCTTGTAATAAAAAGAAGGCCTCATACCAATCTTTAGGTGGATTTATATCTTTGTAACCGTAGAAGATTAAGGAACGATAAAAATGATTTAGTTGATTTTCTAATAGATTATTGCACTCATCATCAAATGGTGATAATCCAGTATGTCTAAAGGTAAAACGATTTTCAAAGGTTTCATCTATTAAATAAGTTTTTCCAACTCTTCTTCTTCCATATACAGCTAATAGTTGTGCTTTATCACTGTCGTATAGTTCGTTTAATTTTGCGATTTCTTCTTTTCTACCAATCATATTCTTCTCCATAAGGTGGCTACAAATAGGAAAAATATCGTTTTATAGCCGTGTTTAATTTTTATTAACTTAATTATATTTAGATTTTACGCGGCTGTAAACATTAAAAAATTGATTTCGTAGCCGCGTAAGGGAATGTGCTTTATCGCATGTTAAAATATTTTGCAAATTTGTTATTGTAATATCTTGAAAAATAATGCATAATTCTTTTTGTACTTTGTACAGAAATTGACCGCTTTTATAGCCAAGACTACACGGACGGTCGGGTCAAATGCCGAAGACTTGCTGAAGAAGTAAGAGCCATGTTTGAAGGACATGGAAGGGTATTATCCCTTATTGATTGAGTTAAAAGCTCAGTTTTGTAAAGATGTATCTTGTATACCTTATAAAATGGTCAATAAGTAGGCTTTTCTGTTAAAGAAAGTGCAAACATAGATGGATTTTAGGACAGGTATATAAGTATCTGTCTTTTTTTGCGCAAATTAGGAGGGCATGAATGAAAAAGTTAATTACGCAAGGTCTATGTATTGTTTTATTGATGGCAACTGTTGGGTGTTCTAATCAAAGTAAACAAGCTTCAGCTTCTTTTTATCAAGAAGATGTGAAAAAGTATATTGAGGCGATTGATATGGATTATGCATATCAATTGACAGAAACATTATCTACAGATACTTCTATGCATGACAATGCATTGGGATTTCGTACAAGTGGATCAGATGCAGAAAATAGGG
This sequence comes from Oscillospiraceae bacterium, assembly GCA_963654705.1. Taxonomy (GTDB): domain Bacteria; phylum Bacillota_I; class Bacilli_A; order Erysipelotrichales; family Erysipelotrichaceae; genus Colivicinus. The sequence continues at coordinate 20,318 of CAVKAO010000015.1, read as the reverse complement.
CTGCTGAATTTATTGCCAAGGAAATGGAAAAAATTGGCTTACAGAATGTTGAAATGGAGCCTATTACGGTAGATAAATGGCAATTTAATGGGGCTTCTTTAACATTGAAGGATTCAGATCTTTCTTTAGAGCCTGTTTCTTATATGGTTAGTGGAACTGATAAAGATGGGATTACAGCTGAAATCGTTGATGTTGGTACAGGTTTTAAAGAAGACTATGAAGGAATAGATGTAAATGGTAAGATCGTTTTATGTGGTGTTGACCAATATAATGAGTCTTGGATTGATGGCTATATTTATGAAGCGCAACAACATGGTGCGATTGCTTTAGTGACATATGATTTAGATGGTTATGGAAGATATAGCGATGATAATCATCAAATCCAAGATGTATGTTGTGAGGATGTAATGCCAACTGTTATTATTACTGCTAATGAATATAAACAATTAAAAGAGGAATTGGATAAGGGTAATACAATTTGTACTTTAACAGTTGATAGTGAAATGGAAATAGATGGTGGAACAAGTTATAACGTTGTAGGTTATATTCCTGGTAAAAGTCATGATCAACAAATTATTTTTGCGGGTCATTATGATATGTATTTTACTGGTTTCCAAGATGATTGTTCGGCAATTTCAGCTGCAATGTCTATGGCTAAGGCCATGATTGATAGTGGCTATGTACCTGAAAATGATATTGTTGTTGTTGCACATGGGGCTGAAGAATGGGGCGCAAGTGGAACAGAATTTGACTGGACTAGAGGCGCATATGAATGTATTTATAACACACATCCTGAATGGGCAAGTAAAACATTGGCGATGTTTAATTTTGAATTATGCGCATTCGATGATGGAAGTGATACATTTGCGATAACTTGTGTACCTGAATATTCATCTTTTGTTAAGGAAATGGTGGAAAATGGTACATTAGATGAAGCAGTAAAGGATTTTAAAAATGGTGTATTAGCAGATACTTATGATACTTCTACAATGGAAGATGGTGTTACTTATCGTGGTGCGGGTGTTCCTTATTTCTTAAATACAACAGATACATGTGTTGATACAGAATTAGAAGAAGGAACTTATTCTTGGACACAATTGCATTATCATACAGAAAGTGATGATACTTCTACTTATGATGAAAAGACAATGAAGGGTAATATAGGCGTTTATGGTGCTTTAGCAATCGTTATTGATCAACTTCCTGTTATTCAATTGGATTTTACAAGAACAGTTGCCGATTTAAAAGATACTTATTTAGAAAGTTATGCGTCTGAAGCTCTAGTTGATAACAAGCAATGGGAACAAGCTGTAGAAGCTTTTGAAACATATGCTGAAGAGTTAAAAAAAGAAGGTGAAGAAATTACAGAAAGATTTGTTGGTGCAAAGACAGATGAAGAAAGAGAAGCTATTCGTGAAGAAGGAAAAGCGTATTCTCAAAAGGCTTTAGATGTATTTAAACAAGTACAGGATGCTTTAGTTGGAATTGAATTTTCTAGTAATATAGTCATTAAACATGAGGGTTATATCAACAATTTAATAATATTAGATGGAATCATTAGTGCGTTAGAAAATGGCGAATTAACAAATGATGATGGAACAGGTGCATTAGATCTTGCATATCAATTAAATGCATTATGTGAATATAACTATTATTTATTCTCTTATGATGCAGCAAAGAGTATTGATAATCATGCGGATGCATCTTTAAATGGAAATAAATGGTGGGGTAATGATAAGGGTTATGTCTTCACCAATACTGGGAAAGCAACACAAGCTTTACTTGAAAAAGAAGATGATGATTACACAGAAGAATTGAAAATCTATCAATCGGCAAGAGATATACAACTAGATTGTTTAAGAGAAACGATTGAGAGTGAAATAGCAGGACTACAAGCTATTGTAGAATAATGATTTTTAATTAAATATATTGAAATAAAGGATCGAATTGTATAAAGTGCGATTGGATTCTTGATATACCGAGCGATACATATGAAAAAACCACCCAAATTGGGTGGCTTTGTATTTTTATGCATTTAAAAAAATAACGCTAATGATAATTGAGAAATTATGATTAGCTTTTTTGGTTGTTTGACTGCTGATTCTGTAAATTCTACTTTATACATTTAAACACCAAGTATCTTCCAAACTTCTGTATGATCGTATTTATTTTCTTGTTCTGATTTATTTAACGCATCTAAAATTCGTGTCTCATCAAGATCAAAGTCGCTTTCTATTTTATCTAATACTGCATCACAAATAAATTGACTCATGTTTAATTTATTAACCGAAACGTAATCATGAATTAATTTTGATTCATCATCATTAACTCGTAAAGAGATTGTAGCCATATGGTCCTCCCTTTCTATTGTATTACACGCAATATTATTTAAAATTTAAACTGTCATTTGTCAAAAGTTTTGTTTGAAATAAACACGATTCTATAGAAGGGCCATTTTTTATATATGCGCATTTCTTATCATCGTAGTTCAAGAAGCTTTAAAAATAATGATGAAAAAAGCTTGATAATGCTTAAAGATTAAGTTTGATAATTTTGTAAGAAAGTTGTGTTTAAGTTTTTATTTCAGAGTGATGTAAAAAATTAAAATTTATTATTGTTTTCTTAAAAAAATAATTTATAATTCTAATTGTACTTTGTACAGAAATTGACCGCTTTTATAGCCAAGACTACACGGACGGTCGGGTCAAATGCCGAAGACTTGCTGAAGAAGTAAGAGCCATGTTTGAAGGACATGGAAGGGTATTATCCCTTATTGATTGAGTTAAAAGCTCAGTTTTGTAAAGTTGCTATATGCCTTATGAAATGGTCAATAAGAAGCGATTTCTGTATAAGAAAGGACTTGAATATGATTAAGACAGGCATATGCACCTGTCTTTTTTGTAATTAGGGGGAACAATGGAAAAATTAATTGAATTTAGAAACATCGTAAAAGAGTTTGATGGACAAGTGGTTTTAAAGGGTATCAATTTAGATATCAACAAGAATGAATTTGTGACTTTACTTGGTCCTTCAGGTTGTGGTAAGACAACACTTCTTAGAATTTTAGGTGGCTTTTTGGATTGCGATGAGGGTAGTGTGATGTTTAATGGGCAAGAGATTTCAAAGACTCCTGCTTATTTAAGACCCATTAATACTGTCTTTCAAAAGTATGCTTTATTTCCACATTTAAATGTTTATGAAAATGTTGCCTTTGGTTTAAAGATTAAAAAGATGCCAAAGGATTTAATTGAGCCAAAGGTAAATAGAATGATTGGTTTAGTTGGCTTAGATGGGTTTCAAAATAAGGATGTTACTTTATTAAGTGGTGGTCAACAACAAAGAGTTGCGATTGCAAGAGCTCTTGTTAATGAACCAGACGTTTTACTTCTAGATGAACCATTAAGTGCTTTGGATGCAAAGCTTAGAAAAGAGATGCAACAAGAACTTAAACGTATTCAACAAGAAGTTGGTATTACTTTCATTTTTGTTACTCATGATCAAGAAGAGGCTCTTACAATGTCTGATAAGATTGTGGTTTTAAAGGATGGGGTTATTGAGCAAATTGGTACACCTACAGAAATCTATAATGAGCCTAAAAATAGATATGTTGCCAAGTTTATTGGTGAGTCTAATATCGTTGATGGCATTATGAAAAAGGATTATTTAGTAAACTTTGATAATGAAGATTTTAAGTGTGTTGACTATGACTTTAAACCAAATGAGCCAGTTGATGTCATTATTCGTCCCGAAGATATTGAAATTAAAAAGAAAAACGAGGGCAAGATGAATGGCCAAGTAATGTCTGTCTTATTTAAGGGCGTTCATTATGAGGTTATGGTTGAAACAAAGCGTGGTGCGGCTAAGACAATTAAACTTCATGTTTTTGATGACAAGGATGTTGAAAATAAGGAAGCTAACGAGAATATGCATGCTACTGATTTCATCATGGATATTGAGGATGTTGATAGCTTAAATGATGCGGAGCTAATTCAAAGAGCTAATGCTCAGGCTTGGAACCCTGAAACTAGCGAGGATATTTCAATTGGCAGTGTTGATAGTTTGATTGTTAAGGAAGCTGGTACTTATCCTGTAACTTTTAAGACCGATGCAGGTACAAGCATTACAATCAATGTTTCGGTAGTAGTTCCAAGAGTCAACAAGGACAAAGAGGATAATATCGGTATTCAGGCTTTTGATGTTTATAAATCAGTTGATGAAATTAAGGAGTCTATGGCTATCTCTTATGACCTTCAAACCTGGGCTGATGCCTATGCTTGGTATTTGGATTCTGAGGAGAAGGTTGAAATAGATGATGTTCGTTTTGATTTTGATCCAAATGAGATCGTTGCGGGCGATTATAATGTAACTTTCGTTACTGAGGGTAGAACTTATAAGATTCATACTACCAGTGTTCAAAAAGAGGGTGCTATTGTTTCTATTGACTTTGAACCTGATGCAATTCATGTAATGGAAAAGAGTATTGGCTAATGAAAAGCTTTAGAAGACTAATTTATCCTTATATGGTTTGGGCAGGCATAATCATTGTTTTGCCGATGCTTATAATGTTGTTTTACGCTTTTACAGTAGATGGTAATAGTGTACTTAATGTAAAGTTTACTTTTGAAAACTTTGTGCGTTTCTTTTCTGATCCAATATTTCTAAATGTTTTATTAAGAAGTATCAAGATTGCTTTAGTTACAACTTTAATTTGTATTTTGGTTGGTTATCCTGCAGCTTATTTTATCGCTAGTTTAAAGGGCGATAGCCAAGCTTTAATGGTTTTGATGGTAACTTTACCTCAACTTATTAATATGCTTGTTAGAACTTATGCTTGGAGAGGCATCTTGCTTAATACAGACTTTAGTGCAGAAGTGAAAATCTATATTGGTATGGTATATAATTTCTTGCCTTTTATGATTTTGCAAATTTATACCTCTTTATCAAAGATGGATAAATCTTTGCTTGTAGCAGCTAAGGATTTAGGATGTGATGATAAGAAGGCTTTCTTAAAGGTTACTTTGCCTTTAAGTGTGCCAGGCATTATTTCGGGTATTACACTTGTATTTTTGCCTGCGGTAAGTAGTTTCTTTATTCCTAAACTACTTGGCGGTGGTTCTTATGTACTTGTTGGTAATTTAATTGAAAATTACTTTATTACAACAGGTGACTGGAACTTCGGTGCAGCTGTAAGCTTGATTATGACGGTAATTATTTTAATCAGTATGTATTTTACAAGAAAGCTTGATTATGACAAGGAGGCTAGATAATGAAGAAGAAATTTGATTTTAAGAAATTATATTTAGCTTTGATTATTTTGTTCTTTTATTTACCTATTGTTTATGTAATTGTATTCTCTTTTAACGATTCTAGATCTTTGACTAATCTTACTGGTTTTTCTTTAAGATGGTATGAGAAGATGTTTAAGTCTAGAAGTATGATGGAATCAATCTATTATTCGGTTGTTATTGCAGTTATTGCCACTGTTATATCAACAATTGTAGGTACTTTGGCTTCAATTGGCTTAAGTAAGTCTAATAAGATTATTAGAGAGGTTGTAACACAAGTTAATAATTTGCCAATGCTTAATCCGGATATTGTTACGGCTATTGGCTTTATGTTGTTTTTTTCTAGTTTATCAATTCCAACAGGCTTTGGTACTTTACTTTTAGCACATATTGCGTTTTGTATTCCGTATGTAATGCTTTCGGTTACACCAAAACTTAGACAACTTGACGATAATATTGCTGAAGCTGCACTAGACTTGGGTTGTACACCTTTACAAGCTTTAACTAAGGTTATCTTGCCTCAGATTAAGGAAGGTGTTTTCTCGGGTGCTCTAGTAGCTTTTATGATGAGCTTTGATGACTTTGTAATATCTTACTTTACTACGGGTCCTGGAATAAATAATATTTCAACATATGTATATTCAACTAGTAAGCGTATTAATCCAAGCATTAATGCCTTAAGTACTTTAATTGTGTTGGCTATTACTTTGGTGTTGTTGTTTGTTAATGTTGTGCCTGTTATAAAAGCAAGGAGAAGAAAAAATGAAAAAGTTGCTTAGTGTATTATGTTGTCTAGTTTTGTTAAGTGGCTGTTTATCTTCTAATTATGACAATGGCGAACTTAATATTTTCATGCCTGGTGAGTATATTTCTGATGAAGTAGTAGAACAATTTGAATATGAATATGGCGTTAAGGTAAAGATTACTTTATTTGATTCAAATGAGGCTATGTATACAAAGTTATTAGCCAATACTAGTAGTTATGACATTATTATTCCAAGCGATTACATGATTGAAAGACTAATTAGTGAAGGTTATCTTCAAGAACTAGACAAGTCTAAATTAACTTGTTTGGATTACTTATATGATGGTGTTAAGAATATGGATTATGATCCAAATAATGACTATTCTGTTCCTTATTTCTGGGGTAATGGCGGTATTGTTTATGATCCTGAGATAGTTGATGAAGAAGATGTTATTAATGAGGGGTGGGCTGTACTTAAAAATCCTAAATATAAGGGTCAAATTTATATGTATGATTCAATTCGCGATATCTTTATGGTTGCGTTTAAATCATTAGGCTATTCAATGAATACCAATGACGAAAACGAAATTAATGAGGCATATGATTGGCTTGTGGATGTCGCTAAAAATATGTCGCCTGCATATGCTACAGATGAGTGTATTGATGGTTTAGCGTATGGTGAAAAGGCTATGGGCTTTATGTATTCAGGGGATGCAGCTTATATTCTTTCGGAAAATGAGAATATGCGTTTCTATGCACCTGAAGAGGGAACTAACTACTTTGTAGATGCCATGGTTATTCAAAAGGGTGCTAAAAATGTAGATAATGCTTATAAATTTATAAACTATATTACTGATTACGATGCGGCTTTTGAAAATAGTTTATATGTAGGTTATGCTTCGGTTAATAAGGAAGTATTAAATGATTTAACTTTACCTGATGGTGATTTTGATGGTAATGAGGCTTATATTCCTCGTGATAAAAATGCCAATGATGAGGTTTTCCATAATAACGAGAAACAGTTAGCTACTATTTCTGAATTGTGGGTTAAGGTAAAAAACCACTAATATTTAATTTATCAAGGATATGTTTTGTTTAAAAAACTGATATATCCTTTTTAATTGTTATTGAGTACTTAAATTGACATTCAGCAAAAGTCATCGTGAAACAAGCGTTAAATAATGAAGAAGTAGCAATGATTTTTATTTCGCCATTTATTTCGCCAATTGTTGGCGAAATAAATTACAAGATATCAGAAGAGTTTTTTGTGTTGAGTCTATTTCTAATATTAATAAAACGCCTTAAAAAGGGATATTTAGCCAAATTTAATGAGAAAACTAATATAGTTATTTATTGTTGATAATGCATAAAAATTTGAAGATATTGTAATTTTTATTTCGCCATTTATTTCGCCAAAATGCTCTAAAAAGCGAAATTGTAACAAAATCAAGCCTTTCAAGTAGAACGATTGATAGAGTTATAAATTCATTGAAAAAGAAAGCTTTATTAAAAAGAGTGGGTTCAAATAAAAGTGGATATTGGGAGGTTTTTAAATAAAATTAGCATGACTATATGCTGAACTATAATTAAACGCTTCACTTCAAAGTGGTTTAAAAGTAATGATGCATATACATTAAAAAATAATGGATGTATTACTGAAAGTAATTTAAGTCTAACGTCGTTATGTAACAAAAAAATCACAAAAAATTGTAAATTATGCAATTATTTGTCACAAATTTTTGTAAATTATGCAATTTTTTGTTATTTTGCCATATAAAATCACATAATTCTTTAATTGCATTTAGTATAAGTGATATTGCTAGCGTTGACGATTATAGGCTAGTAGGTTAGAATTTTTATGCCTATAAGGGGTATTTGGAGGTAACATGTTTATTTCGACTTTAAATCAGATGTTGTTTCTGTTTTTGTGTATTTTAATTGGTTATTTTCTTAAAAAGAAGAAGCTTCTTCCAGAGGGTAGCGAAGCGGTTATTTCAAAACTTGAGAATCTTGTTTTAATTCCTGCTTTACTTATAAAGTCTTTTTCTAGTAATTGTAATATTGATAGTTTGACAAGTAATGCTAATTTACTTTTATATGGCTTATTTTTTGTGCTTTTGCAAATTGTGATAGCTTATATTTTGGCGCCTTTTTTTAAGCCTACTAAGGAAGAAAAGGGCATCTTTGTTTATTCTTTGACGGTAGTCAATTTCTCGTTTATGGGCAATTCTTTAGTTCTATCGTTATATGGTGATGAGATGTTGTACAAATATTTGATATTTTCTTTGCCACTAAATATTGTAGCTTTTGCGATTGGTTATATTTGGTTAACGGCTGGTAAAGAAAAGTTTTCTTTTAAAAGACTTGTTAATCCAATTGTGGTTTCAATGATAATTGGCATGGCTATTGGCTTGAGTGGTATAACTCTTCCATCCTTTGTGAATAATGCTTTAAATAGTTTAGCTAATTGTTTCTCACCTATGGCTATGCTTCTAACAGGTATTGTGATTGGTGGTTATGATGTTAAATCTTTGCTTACAAATAAGCGTGTATATTTGCTTACTTTAATTAGATGTATAGTTTTACCTTTTATTTTGTTATATGGAGCAAAATTGTTTGGTTTAGATCCTGTTGTAACTACGCTTTTAATCTTTATTTGTGCAATGCCTTTAGGCTTAAATACAATTGTTATTCCATCGGCCTTTGGCTATGATACAAGCCTTGGCGCTAGTATGGCGGTTATCTCAAATATTTTGGGTGTAGTGTCTGTGCCTTTGTTTTTAATGCTGTTTGCATTGTGATAAACTAAATATATGAGTTTAACTGCAGGAATTATTGGATTGCCAAATGTTGGCAAGTCGACGTTATTTAACGCTATTACAAATTCAAGGGTTGAGGCTGCTAATTACCCTTTCGCAACAATTGAACCAAATGTTGGTGTTGTTGAGGTTAAGGATGAAAGACTTATTAACTTAGCAGAAATATTTAAACCAGAAAGGACTATTTTCACAACTTTTGAATTTACAGATATTGCTGGTCTTGTAAAAGGGGCTAGTACAGGTGAGGGACTTGGTAATAAGTTTCTTGCGAATATTAGGGAAGTTGATGCGATTTGTCATGTTGTAAGATGTTTTGAGGATAATGATATTCAACATGTTTATAATCGTATTGATCCTGTTGATGATATTGAGATTATTAATTATGAATTAATAATGGCTGATATGGCCACTTGTGAAAACCGTATTTCAAAGGTTGAAAAGAAGGCTTTAACTACCAAGGATAAGGATGCGGTTTTTGAATATAACATTCTTAAACGTATTCATGAGGCTTTGGGTAAGTCTATTTTAGTTCGTAATCTAGAATTTAATGATGAGGAGAAGGCTTATATCAAGCAATTTTGTTTCTTAACTGGTAAGCCTGTGATTTATATTGGTAATATCAAGGAAGAAGAAATAAACAATCCTGATAGTAACCCGCATTTTGTGGATTTAAAAGAATATGCTAGTAAAGAGGGTAGCGAGGTTGTGGCTATTAGTGCTCATATCGAAGAAGAATTGTCTGATTTAAGCAAAGAGGATAAGCAAGCTTTCTTAGAGGATTTGGGCATTAATCATTCTGGCTTAGATGAGCTTATTTTAAAGGCTTATAAGACGCTTGGTTTAAAGACTTTCTTTACGGTTGGTAAGGATGAATGTCGTGGTTGGACATTTAGCGATGGTATGAAGGCTCCGGATTGTGCTGGTGTTATTCACACTGACTTTAAAAGAGGCTTTATTAAGGCTGAAGTTTATGCATATGATGATATGATGGTTTATAAATCAGAGGCTAAACTTAAGGAAGCTGGTAAGGTTAGACAAGAGGGTAAGGAATATCTTGTAAAAGATGGAGATGTTATCTTCTTTAAATTTAATGTTTAGTATAGGGCTTGATAATCAAGCCTTTTTAAAATGATGAGTGAAGTTAAAAAGAAAGTATTGGTAGCTGTTTCTGGTGGGCCTGATTCAATGGCTCTTTTAGATATGGTTAAGGATAAATACGAATGTTATGTAGCTCATGTTAATTATCATCACCGTGATACGGCCTTAAGAGATGAGAATATTGTAAGGAATTATTGTAAAAGGTATCAAATACCTTTCTTTAAAAAGGATTATGTAGAAAGTGCAGGTAATTTTCAAGAACAAGCTCGTATATTTCGCTATCAGTTTTTTAAGGAATTGGTTGATAAATATCAACTAGAATGTGTGCTTATTGCTCATCAAAAGGATGACTTAATCGAGACTTACTTAATGCAAGAAAAGCGTAATAGTCAGGTTTACTATTATGGTTTAAAAAGTAGTGTAAAGATATTTGGTGTAAATGTTAAAAGGCCTTTATTGTCTAAGACCAAAAAAGATTTATTGGATTATTGTCTTAATCATAATATTGAATATGGAATTGATGAGTCTAATTTAGGAAATGATTTTACCCGCAATAAGATAAGGCATGAAGTTATTGATAAGATGTCTATTAAGGATAAAAATGCTTTAGTCAGAAGGATTAGAGAACTTAATAAAGAGAATGAGTTGTTAAATAAGAAGACAAAGGCTTTTATTGATGGAAGAGATAGAGTAGGTGTTGATGAATTTCTTACTTATGAGGATAAGGTTAGATTTCTTAGATGTTTTATTGGGGTGAGTATTTCAATAAAACAAGCTAATGAATTAATTAGGCAAATAAATATGTCAAAAGGTTTTGAAATTTTGATTGAGGATACTTATTTTTGTAAAGAGTATGATTATCTTTTGGCTTATAAAAAGGAAGAAGATTATTGTTTTGTGCTTGATGAATTTAAGTGTTTTAAGACTAAGCATTTTAAATTATCTAAAAAAGGAAGTAGTGTTGAAGCTGTTTGTTTAAAGGATAGTGATTTTCCTATTACAATTCGCAATTATAAACAGGGTGATAGTATTAAACTTCGCTATGGTACTAAAAAGATTAATCGTTTCTTTATTGATAATAAGATTTCTAGCAAAGATAGAAAGATGTGGCCGATTATGTTAAGCAGCGATGGTAGTGCTATTCTTGTGCCAAAAATAGGTTGCGATGTATATCATTATGCGCAAAATGATATATTGTATATGATAAAATTATAAAGTTAATTGAGGTGACATTATGCATAAGGATGTTAAAAAAATATTAGTAAGTGAACAAGAAATAGAAAAAAGAAGTGGCGAGATTGCTAAGGAATTAGATGAGTATTATAGTAAGCGCAATTCTATTCCAGTAGTAGTTGGTTTACTTAAGGGTTCAGTTCCTTTTATGATGAATCTTGTAATGAAGATGGAAGTTGATCTAGAGATTGATTTTATGGATGTTTCTAGTTATAGTGGAACAAATTCTATGGAAGTTAAGGTTATTAAAGATGTTGAATCGCCTATTATTGATAGAGATGTTCTTATCGTAGAAGATATTATTGATACTGGTAAGACGCTTGATAAGGTTGTTGAAATGTTTAAGGCCAAGGGGGCTAAGGATATTAAAATAGTGACTTTATTAGATAAGCCATCAAGAAGAGTGAAGGATATTAAGGGTGATTATGTTGGCTTTGAAGTACCTGATGAATTCGTTATTGGGTATGGATTAGACTATAATCAAAAATATCGCAATCTTCCTTATGTTGGAGTTATCAAAGAGGAAGCAATCTAGTTTGGAGGAAATTGATGAATAAAACAAACAATAAAAAACCTAATCCTGGTTCTTTTATCCCTTATCTTATTGCGGTAGTGTTTCTAATTGCGTTATTTTTTACAAATCCCATTTCGCAAAGCGCTACTTCAACAATAAATTATACTGAGTTAAATAAATTATTAGATTCAGAGGTTATCAAAGAAGCGGATTTAACTGTTGATGACAACATTGTTTCAATTGTGGGTACATATGAAGAAAATGGTGTTGTTAGAACTTTTAGAAGTGATGTAGCTAAGACCGATTTAAGTGTTGATGACTTGCTTGCTAAATTAGACAAGGCTGATGCGACGGTTACAATTGAGGATGCTAATCAAAGCAGTATTGTTTTAACTTTATTAAGTTCTATATTGCCAATTGTTATTTTTGCTGGACTTGGCATGTTAATGATTTCAAAGATGGGTGCTGCTAGTGGAAATAACAAGGCCTTTGAATTTTCAAAGTCTAGAGCTCGTAAAGAAGATAATGTTAAGGTTAGATTCAAGGATGTAGCGGGTTGTGATGAAGAAAAACAAGAAATGGCTGAAATCATTGAATACTTAAAGACACCTAAAAAGTTTGCTGCCATGGGTGCTAGAATTCCAAAGGGTATCTTAATGGTTGGTTCTCCTGGTACTGGTAAGACATTACTTGCTAAGGCTGTTGCGGGTGAAGCTGATGTACCTTTTTATTCAATTAGTGGTTCAGACTTTGTTGAAATGTTTGTCGGCGTTGGTGCTAGCAGAGTTAGAGATATGTTTAAACAAGCTAAGGCTAGTGCTCCTTGTATGATTTTTATTGATGAAATTGATGCGGTTGGTAGACAACGTGGCGCTGGCATGGGTGGCGGACATGATGAAAGAGAACAAACTTTAAACCAAATGTTAGTTGAGATGGATGGTATGTCTGACAATAGTGGCGTTGTTGTTATTGCGGCGACAAATAGACCAGATGTACTAGATCCAGCACTTCTAAGACCTGGCCGATTTGATAGACAAATTACCGTATCTTTGCCTGATTTAAAGGGTAGAGAGGCAATTTTAAAGGTACATGCAAGAAATAAGAAAATCGCCAGTGACGTTGATTTGCAAGCTCTTGCAAGACGTACTCCTGGTTTCTCTGGTGCTGATCTTGAAAATGTACTAAATGAAGCTGCAATATTAAGTGTTAGAGAAAAGAAAAATATTATTGAAACTCCTCAAATTGATGAAGCTATTGATAGAGTTATGATGGGTCCTGCTAAAAAGAGTAGAACTTATGATGAACATACTAAAAAGCTTGTTGCCTACCATGAGGCTGGTCATGCTATAGTTGGTTTGAATTTACCTGATGGTGCTATTGTACAAAAGGTTACAATTATTCCTCGTGGTAATGCAGGTGGCTATAACTTGATTACACCTCGTAAGGAAAAGATATTGAATTCTAAGAAGGAACTTGTGGATACTATTACTTCTTATATGGGTGGTAGAGCTGCTGAAGAAATTTTCTTTGATGATATTACAACTGGTGCAAGTAATGATATTCAACAAGCGACACGTATTGCAAAGGATATGGTTACAACATACGGTATGTCTGATTTAGGTCCTGTTCAATATAATAGCGATAATTCTACTGTTTTCCTTGGCAGAGATTATAATTCTCCTGCTAATGCAAGTAGTCAGGTAGCATATGAAATTGATATCGAAGTAAGAAAAATTATTGATTCTTGCCATGAACTTGCTAAGAAGATTATAAATGAACACAAAGATGATTTAATTAAGATTGCGGATGCTTTAATTGCTCAAGAAACTATTACCGCAGAGGAAATTGAAAAAGTATTAAGTGGCGATTTAATTGTTAAGGATGGTAAACTTATTAAGAAGGAAGAAGATGAAAAGGTTGTCGATGTTAATGTCGATGATAATTCTTCTGATAAGGAAAACGAGTAATGGATGAACTTGCTACTTTAAATAAGCAGATTGATTATTTAGTTAAACACGATGTAAAGTACAATTCTTATGAATTTCTTTGTTTCTATGGAAACATGGATAGTTATTTAAAGAAGACTGTTGGTAAGGATTCACCTTTATATAGGGAATTTAAGGAAATCAAATTTGCAAGCAATTTATATGAAGATGATGATAATACTTTTATTAATGTAAAGGCTTGTTTAGATGGTTTGCTTAAGGCAAAGGAATTATTGAAGAGTGCTAATTAGTGCTCTTCTTTATTTTTATTGGAAGAATAAGGAAAAATATTAAAATTTAGTAATAATGATATATAAAAGAAAGGTTGTGTAGATAGTTGTATGGAAAAGCAAATTAAGAGAAATGAAATTTATAATGGCAAGATTATTCATGTAGTGTGTGATGATGTAATGATTGATGATGGCACAATGTCTAAAAGGGAAGTTGTTTATCATAATGGCGGAGTTTGTATTGCCTTAAAAGATAAAGATGGTAAATTCTTTATGGTTAAACAATATCGCTATGCCTTAGAAAAAGATATGATTGAATTTTGCGCTGGCAAGATTGAAAAGGGTGAGGACCCTGATGTAGCAATCATAAGAGAGTGTGAAGAGGAACTAGGCTATAAGCCTGTTAATGTCCATAAATTTGGTTTTGTTATCCCAACTTGTGGATATTGTTCGGAAAAGATTTATTTATATTATGGTGAGGTTGGCGAAAAAGTTGGTACTCATTTTGATAAGGATGAGCGCATCGAATCTTTAAAGTATTCTGCCGATGAAATAAAAGAATTAATTAAGTCGGGGACTATTGATGATGGCAAGACTATTGCGCTTTTGATGCATATGGAGATGGCGGGTTTAAATGCTTAGCTTTGAACAACTAGTTTTTGATACAGCTAATAAGAAAATAGAGGAATGTGAAGCCTATTTTGATGCCTTCTTTAAACAATATAATGCTTCTACTTATATCTTTGATCCTACAATGTCTGAAAAAGATAAGAAGTCAATTATTGATATGTTTGATGGCGATAATCAGATTAATGAAAGAGCTAGTGATGTGTTAGAAGATAACCCTTTTTGTATTGAGGCTTTCTATGTTTTTTATAAGCTGACAAATGATGTGGCACTTCAATATTATTTCAATAAGATGCTTAATGAAACAGCTAATTTTAATAAATTGAGTAGTTATCATCAAAGCGCTTTGCTTTTTGTTCTTAATTGTTATTGTGATTTTTTAGCTTCCATTCACAATTATACTTCCGCTATTAAAGTGGTAAATGTTCTAACTGAAATTGATGATGATGAATCTGGCAAATACATAGATATGAAAGTATATTATTATACGCAATTAGAGGATTTGAATCACTTATATGAACTTTATCTAAATAATAGTTTTAATGATCCATCTTGTTATATTTTTCTAATCATTACTTGTTTAAAACATGAAGATGAACTTAAGGCAAAGGAAGTTCTTTCAACTTTTATTTCGGTTTATCCAAAGGCCAAATTCATTGATCGTATTTGGGATATGGATGAAGATAATAGCGAACAGGCTAATCAAATGCGTAATGCGATATCTTATTGTTATCCAAGTATTTGTTCTATTCCTTTTTTCTTCTCGTGGTGTAGCAAAAACAAGGAAGAACAATTACTTTCTTAATTTAGCACAATTTGTGCTATTTTATTTTGCATGCCTATTATGATTTAGCAAAGAATTCACATAAATTTCAGTCTTTAACCAAATTAAATGCTTGAAGAGGTTTTTCTATTAGCGTATAATCGTACTAGTAAGAAAATAATATTTCTTACTAAAAGATTACAGTTATTTTACTGTAATTAATAATAGGGATTTGCAGATGTTGTTCCTAATATTATGTATAAATCTAACCGTCTAGGTCTAAATGGTTTTTATTTGTACTATATCCGCAGAGCAGATTTAGTGGACATATCTATAAATAAAATGCAGGTCTTTCTTGCGATTAATGATTATTTCATACTTTAGTATGTTATATGTTGGCCTTATTGATGGTAGAGTAAATCTTTAAGGCATTGTACGCAACTAGCGTATTAATAATAGTCCCACTTCTAACCATTCAGCTCTACCTGGATGGTCTTTTTTTATTTCTTATTTAATAATATAATCTATGTGATTAAGGAGGAAATAATCATGAGTGAATATAATAATTATTACACGCAAAATAATGGTTTAACATTTAGCCAATATTTATCAAAAGTATTTTCAACAGTTGGTGTTGGCGTTGGCATCACTGCTGTTGTAAGTTTTGTGATTAGTCGTTTTATGGAACAAATCTATACAAGATTTGCTGGTATTTTTTCAGCCGTTTTAATTGCTTCTATTGTTGTAGAACTTGGTTTAGCAATCTTTTTTGCTGCAAGACTTAATAAGATGAAAAAAGGCACTGCTTGGTTTTGTTACATCTTGTATTCGGTATTAACGGGAATTAGTTTATCTACTATCTTATATTACTATACTGATAGTTCGGTGTTTGTTGCCTTTGGTGCATCTTGCATCATGTTTGTGGTTATGGCTTTAATTGGACAAAATTCTAAGGTTGATTTATCTAAGTTTTCAGGAATTGTTTTCCCAGCTTTACTTGCACTAATTATTGTTTCATTGCTTAATGTATTCTTTTTCAAGAATCAATACATTCAATGGGCATTAAATTATTTAGGCGTTATAATTTTCTTGTTTCTTATTGCCTATGATATGCAAAAACTAAGAAGTTTCTATGATCAAAGCTTTGGTGATAATGAATTAGGCGAAAAGTTAATGATTTATGGCGCTTTCCAACTTTACCTTGATTTCATTAATTTGTTTATTAGATTACTTGAAATTTTAGGAAAGAAAAAAGACTAATTAATTTGTGAAAAGGGATGCTTAGGCATCCTTTTAAATTACTTGTAAGTGTGTATATAATAAATATAGTTTTCTAGGGCAGGGTGCAATTCCCGATCGGTGGTATACCCCACGAGCGTAAGCTGAACTTGTGAAATTCAAGTGGCGACAGTAAAGTCTGGATGGAAGGAGATTTTTTATTTTATGAAAACTAATTCAACTATTCGTCTTGTTTGTGTAGTGGCCATACTTGGTGCACTAGCCGGTGTTTTAATGTTATTGGAATTTCCACTTCCTATAGCACCACCATTTTATAAGATTGATTTATCACTTGTTGCGCCACTTTTGGCCGGTTTCTCACTAGGTCCAATAGCAGGTGTATTGGTGTGCCTTGTAAAGGTATTGATTTCCATTATCTTAAATGGCACAACTACAGCTTTTGTAGGTGAATTTGCGGCTTTTATTATGGATAGTAGCTTTACTCTTTGTGCGTGCTTAATTTATAAAAAACAGCGCACTAAAAAAGGTGCTATTAAATCTTTGATATGGGCAACTATTACTTTAATGATAGTTGGCGGCTTAACTAATTACTTTATTCTAGTGCCAGCTTACGTTAAGTTTATGAACATTCCTTTGGAAGCGATTATTTCAATGGGCAATGCTATCTTTAAGAGTGTAAATTCATTATTGACTTTAATATTGTTTTGCACGGTTCCATTCAACTTTTGCAAAGGTGTGATTATTAGTATTATTACTTACTTACTGTATAAACGTGTTTCACCAATTTTAAGAGGATAAATATAATAAGGGCATTTATATAAATGCCCTTAATTTTTGATATATTTGATTTATAGGAAGGCCAACTATACTGTAGTAGTCGCCTTCTATTTTTTTGATAAATTTGCTGCCAATTCCCTGAATTGCATAAGCTCCAGCCTTGTCCATCGGCTCTTTTGTAAGAATATATTCTTTTATTTCATTGTCTGTTAATTGGTCAAAATAAACTTTACTAGAAGATGCAAAGGTTTCGGTTTTATCTTTTGACATAATAGTTACGCCAGTTATTACGGTATGCACATTATTAGACAATAAAGTAAGCATCCTTTTAGCATCATCTTGATCTTTTGGCTTACCAAGTACTTTATTGTCGATAGTGACGATAGTGTCAGCTCCAATTACCACAGCATCCTCATTTTTTTCAAAAACGCTTTTTGCTTTACCAAACGATAGCCTTTTTATTTCATCTTCAAGTTTCTTGTCTTGGTCTATCCTTTCATCAAAGTTAGAGACAACTACTTCAAAGGGAATATTCAACAATGACAATAGTTCTTTTCTTCTAGGCGATCCACTAGCCAATATCAATTTCATTTTTAATGTAGTTCCTATAAATATAATTTAAACCACTAGTTACCATGTCTGGTTCATAGTATTCTATTTCGCTAATATCTTGAACGATATCTTTTCCAAAGCCCCCGCAAGCTACTATTCTTGGGCTAATATTCAATTCCTCTTTTATGCCATTTATAAGATATCTAAGGGAACCAATATAGCCTTGGTATAAGCCAACATTCATAGCGTCAATAGTGTTATTGGCCAAAAAAGTATCAGTTTTTTCAGGCTTAAATTCAGGTAGCTTTGCAGCATTTCCCCATAGACACTGAGCAACCTTTCCATACCCAGGGGCGATTATACAGTGTTTAAACACACCTTCTTTATTAATATGGCTTACAACAGTAGCGGTACCAATAGAGATGACTAACAATTCATCCTTATAAAGATTGTAAGCATAAGCAGACATAGCAAGTAGATCACTTCCAACTTCTTCAGGGTTTGCTGTATCTACGCTAATTCCTAGATTCATAGAAGCATCAATAAAGATTGGTTCTTTATTTAATATGCGCCTTAGTTCATTTAATAATACCCTGTTTAAAGAGGGAACAACACTTGATACAATGCAATCAGAGATGAATTTTTCACTAATATTATTACGGTATAAGAAGTTTTTAATTAGTGCTCCAAATTCGTTGTCGAAGTCATCATAGATATTGCAAGCAAGTTTATTTTCGTTTTCAAATATAGCCAGTTTTAAACTGGTATTTCCTAAATCAATTGTTAATAACATACATAGTAATTATAAAAAAAGCACATGAATAAAACAACAAAAAAAGCCTTGTACAAGGCTTATCTTTTAAACATGGTCCGGGCGAAGGGACTTGAACCCCCACGGTCGCCCACTAGATCCTAAGTCTAGCGCGTCTGCCAATTCCGCCACGCCCGGATTACCTACTAATAATATGTTATTTTTTTAAAAAAATCAATAGCTTTTTTATTGAGATGGGAATAAAATGGTAAAATTCTTTTGTGGAATGGAGAATGTATGATTTTAGAAACAATTGATGAAAAATTATTAACTTTATTAAAACAATCGGAGATTGAACTTAGGGATATCTATAAACAAATAGATGATACTTGTTTATATAATTCTGATCGTATCCTTAATTCTTTTATAAAAAACAATGTATCTTATTCTGATTTTGCGGAAATGAATGGCTATGGAAATTATGATAGTGGAAGAGATAAGTTAGAAAAAATATTTGCAGAGGTATTAGGTTGTGAAGATGCTTTGGTTAGACCGCAAATTATGTCTGGCACAAATGCCTTATACTTAACTTTTTCAGCATTGCTCAAACATGGTGATACGATGATTTCTTTATCTGGTGCACCTTATGATTCTTTGCAAGAAATGATTGGCCTTATTGGTGACTCTAGTCAGTCTTTAAAAAGCTATGGTGTTAAGTATGAACAAATAGATTTAGTGAATAACGATTTTGATTATGAAACTATTAAAGAACGTTTAAAAAGAAATGATGTTAAACTAGTTGAAATACAAAGATCTAGGGGTTATGCACATCGTGATTCTTTAACCATTGAAAAAATTGAGCGTTGTATCAATTGTATAAGAGAAGTAAATAAGGATGTAATTATCATGATAGATAATTGCTATGGCGAGCTTGTTGAAAGAAAAGAACCAGGCCATGTTGGTGGGGATGTGGTTGTTGGATCTTTGATGAAAAACCTTGGCGGTGGCATTGCTTGTACGGGTGGATACGTTGCTGGAAAAAGCGAATTAATTAGCATGGTAGCTGATCGTTTAACAGCACCAGGAATTGGTAAAGAGCTTGGCGCAAACTTTAATTTAAACAATTCTTTCTTTAAGGGGATTTTTATGGCTCCAAGTGCAGTTAAAAATTCTTTAAAGACGGCTGTTTTTACTTCTTGGATGTTGGAGAAACTTGGATATGATAATATATCGCCTAGATACAATGAATATCGTACAGATATTATTCAAACATTAGAACTTAAAACAAAAGAAAATCTGGTTAAATTTACCCAAGGCATTCAATCTGCTTCACCGATTGATTCGTATGTAAAAGTATTGCCAGCGCCCATGCCTGGTTATCCATTTGATGAAGTAATGGCGGCTGGCAGTTTTACGCAAGGCAGTACCATAGAGCTTAGTGCTGATGCACCTGTAGTTGAACCTTATACTTTATATATGCAAGGTGGTCTAACATTTGAATATGGAAAATTATCAATATTGTTAGCTTTAAATAATATTTCTAAATAAGATACATAGATGGCTATTCTAGTTTATACAGTTAAATAAGCCATCTTTTATTTTGTTTTAAAAATAAAAGATAATAACTCAAACTTTTTCTCCATTTCCTATTGACACCCCCTATACCTTTTGGTAATATAAACAAGCACTTATCAAAGGAG
>CAVKAO010000014.1:0-60024 GCA_963654705.1 Oscillospiraceae bacterium | reverse complement strand
AAGATATATAATGCAAACAGCTAATTCTTATTCCATGTATTGCTCTTTCGCTAAGGAAATTATCTTTTTCCTTTTCGTTTATTTCTAGTTCCTCAGTGATTTGCTTTAATACTTCTAACTTTCTTTCATAATAATACGCAAATTCAGGATATACTTTTTTCTTTGTTCTTGTTAAAGAACCTTCTCTTTCACACATAATATAAATATTATCCTGCTTCAGGCATATTTCATTAGAATGTAAAACATACTCTCTTAACCATAAAGTATCTTCAGATATTGCAAAAGATTCATCAAATAAAAGATTGTATTCTCTAATTATACTTGTCTTTAATAGTTTAGAATAACAGTTGTATGATCCTATAGATGTTAGATATTGTAATAAATCAAAAGGATTTTCCTTTTTCGAAATATTCTTATTTACAAAAGCTCCACCATATCTACCAAAACAACATAAATCCGCATTAGTTTCATCCATAGTATTACTCATAATACTAATTGCTTCATCCAGATAATAATCATCGCTATCGCAAAAACATAAATACTTTCCAGTCGCATTTTTAATGCCTAGATTTCTAGCACTAGAGACTCCACCATTTTCTTTTGTATATAGCTTTATTCGATTATCTTTTTCTCGATATTCTTCACAAATAGAATAAGAAGAATCCGTAGAGCCATCATCAACTAAAATAATTTCTATATTTTTATATGTTTGGTTTATTAATGATTCAATACATTTTTTAATATAATTTTCTGTATTATATATAGGAACAATTATACTGATTAATTCATTCATTTTATCTTCCTTTTAACACTTTTTTAGAAATTAATAGAGTAGAGTGAAGTAAATCAATCAATTTACTTCGACCCTCTCATTGCACCGTACGTACGGTTCCGTATACGGCGCTACATTTGTATTATTATCACAACTATCTTAGATAGTATTCAAGCGGATTAATCAAACCTGGTTTATCCGCTCTTTTTATAGCTAGAACTTTTGGGCTTATTAGGAAGTTCGCTGTTCTCATACCACTTTGTCTATATAATCCAAGTCTAGTATTTGCACAAGCATATACTTCTTCATCACTAATCTCACATTTAAACATCTTGTTTAATTTAGTCAGATTATTGTAAATTGTTTTTGGTTTCTTCCATTGTTTAAAAATGATTACTCTTATCTTATGGCGTAACCACCGCCCAAACTCATACATGAACATTTTCATACTTCCTATACGGAAATAATTTATCCATCCACGTACGATTTGATTCACTTTATCAATGGTGTAGGAAAGTGGTTTAGCTATCGCTACTTTCCTTGTAGTGACTTCTTTGATTTTAGCGTATAACTTAGCTTTTCTATCGTTGCTTGGCATACACTTCCATCCTTTAGAATCCTTCCAAAATGTGAATCCTAGAAAATTACTATCGTTAGGTCTTACTATTTTAGTTTTAGTAGCACTAACCTTAAGAAATAACTTTCTTTCTAGCCATGAGGTTATTGATTTCATCACTCTATTTGCACTCATCTCGCTTTTAACGAATATGTTACAATCATCGGCATATCTTACAAAGTGTAATCCTCTTTCTTCTAACTCTTTATCAAACTTATCTAAATAAATATTTGAAAGAATTGGTGAAAGTGGTCCACCTTGTGGTACACCAATCTCTGTTGGTGATATTAAACCATTATCCATTACACCCGCCCTTAAGAAAGAACGTATTAAGTGTAACGTGGTTTTATCATTAACCTTTTCTCTAAGAATTGAAATTAACTTATCATGATTTACTGTATCAAAATACTTTTCAATATCTAAATCTATTACCCATTCATAACCTTCATCAAGATAGTTTAATACTTTATCAATTGCACCATGCGCACTTCTATTAGGTCTAAAGCCATAACTATTATCACTAAATGATTCATCATAGATTTGACTTAATACTTGTGCTAAGGCTTGTTGAATTACTCTATCTACTACAGTAGGTATACCAAGTGGTCTTTTCTTACCATTAGCTTTAGGTATATAGACTCTTCTTACTGCTTGAGGCTTATATTTCATTTCCAATATAGAAACTTTAATTTCTTCTTTATGTAAACTAAAATAATCATCAAGTTGACTAACTTGCATCTTATCTATACCCGATGCACCTTTATTAGACTTAACTCTTCTGATTGCCTCATTTAAGTTTTCTTCACTTAAAATCTTCTCAATTAATTTCATTGTCGCTGCCTTCCTTTCTATTTGTAGATTATTTGAAATCATCCCAATTATCTTCACCATCAAAGATTACGTTTCTTTGTGCTAGGTTATTTTCTTATTCGGACTGTTCAAACATTGCGTATAGTGAAAGACACTATACAAACATTAGACCCTTCACTCCATTCCCATTACAAAAACTTCATCGCTACTATGGTCTCAGCTGACTTCTTGTGATAAACCTTTTTCGACCGATGGTACTATATCTGTTTTAAAGCGTCTAGACTTCATCGTTCACAAGACCTCTCGAGGTAAGATACACATCTTTAATCTTTCATAGCTTCTTGATTTACTGTTTTGGTTTTACGTTTACCTTTTGGACTTTGGTTTGTTTAGCAACCTCATCCACCATTTAGCCTTATATCAAGTTTCTATTCGTAAGCTCAAAAGATTTGTTAGCCACTTCCTTCACTCATATCCTCACGGATAACAGCTTGTGGTTCACTACACTTGGCGGTAAATACCTGTGGTACGGTTTACTGTACTAGATGTGCATCATGCTCGACACACAACAAAAAAGACTAGGTTTTTCCTAGTCTTGTTTTTAATCATTTAGCTTAATTCTTGTGTTCTTCTTTCCAAAGTTCTTCTGCTTTTGGTTTCCAACAATTAGCGTAAGCAGTACACTTACCACATAAATGTTCAACACTTTCAGGAGCCTCTAAATCAGTACTTTTAGCACCTGTTTCTTTTACAAGTTTTGGAAGAATCTCTGGATTTTCCAACATTGGACAAGGTCTTAAATGATTTTCATTAAATGGTTGTCCCTTACGATATGCCTTAAATAAAGGTTGCTTCAAACAATCCATAAATGACATGTCATGAATATTTGCACCAGAGTAATGAATAAATACGCATGGTTCAACATCACCTGCTGCATTGATATGGCAATAAATTCTACCACCCGCAATACAACCTTGAGTAAATTCACCATCATTTTGGAAATCAATCGCAAAGATTTCCTTACCACCAGTTACGCCTCTGATTTCTCTTACTCTATTCTTCATATATTCTCTTTGTTCAGGGTTAAGTAACAAATCAGTACTTGCATTCATACCAACTGGCATATAGTGGAAATACCATGCAAAGAAACAGCCCTTATCAATAATCATATCCAAGAATTCATCACTTGTTACAACCTTATAGTTTGCCGAAGTATAACAAATACTTACACCAAATGGAATCTTATTTTTCTTTAATAAGTCCATAGCTTCCATTGCTTTTTGGAAATGACCATTGCCACGTCTTCCATCGTTAGCGTCTTCAAAACCTTCAATCGAAATAGATACAATGAAGTTACCAACACGTTTCATTTCATCACAAAACGCTTGATCAATTAATGTACCATTAGTAAAGGCATGGAAGGCAATATCACGATGCTTTTCACATAATTTAATGATATCTTTCTTTCTAACAAGTGGCTCACCACCAGTAAATAAACAAGCATGTGTTCCATATTCTTTAGCCTCAGTCAATACCTTATCCATATCTTCATAAGATAAGTTTTGTTTATAGCCATATTCAGCTGCCCAACAGCCTGTACAATGCATATTGCATGCACTAGTTGGGTCCATTAGGATAAGCCAAGGCACATTGACATCTAGTTTTTCAGCCACTTCTTGTGATTTTTGATAACCTCTAAAGCCACCTTCATAGGCTGCATTTAATAAAAATGTCTTTAAGAAATAGGGATCAGAATTTTTAACTAAACGGTTAAAATAGTGAGCCCATTTACCATCCTTATCTTTTGTAAGGGAATGCAACATTTCAAAAGATTCATCTTTCCAAGTTCCCTTTAAAATAAATTCCATCTTAGAGAAAACAGAATCAATAGAGTCCATTACATCGCCCTCTTGCCCGTTTTTAATTACATTATCAAGTATTGTTTCAAATGCTTTTCTTTCAATCGCGTGTTCAATTTTGTTCATAAGAAACCTCCACTTTTATTTTAAAACCCTTAAAAAATAAAAGCTCAATCACAAATTATTTACTATTCAAAATTGCACAAAATCATTTTTTTATCCAAATTTCTAGCGATAAAACAAGGCTTCTTTTTTTAATTGATCATACAAAAACAAAGGTGTCCAATTAATGTTGTTGCTTGTTAATACAGCCTTTAAAGGAATATTAAGATTGTTTCTTTTAAATTCTAGTAATAGTAAATCTAAAACTTTATCATCAACATTATTAAAAACTAACATACTATCTTTAAATGTTGTTAAACAAAGATTGTTGTTACTTTTATTATTCAAGATATTTATAAAAGATTGGTTATATTTATTCTTATCGATTTCTAGATATTTTAAATTATATGTATCAAATATATTTAACAATCTTTTATTTTCATTTAAGTTAAACAATAAAACATCTATCATAGACACTTAATAATGGCAACCGCATTACTTGCAGCACCTTTTCTTATTTGATCGCCTGAACAAAATAGCGAAATGCCACCTTCTAATACCCTATCTTTTCTAATTCTACCAACATATACCTTATCTTGATTGCTAGTAATTAAAGGCATAGGATATTTATTATCGTTTGGTTCATCATATAAAACAACACCCTCTTGTTTACTTAGGGCCTTTCTTACTTCTTCAAGTGTTAAATCTCTTTCACATTTTAAAGAAACACTTATACAATGGCTTCTTAATACTGGCACTCTAACGCAAGTACAAGTAACTTTTAAATCATCATTATGAAGAATCTTTTTGCCTTCATTTTCCATCTTCATTTCTTCACTTGTATAATCATCTTCCTTAATAGAACCAATAAAAGGGATACAATTATAAGCTATAGTATAAGGAAATACACTAGGTTTATAATTAATATCTTTAATTTCTTCATTTAGTTCATCAATACCACCCTTACCAGCACCAGATACAGCTTGATAAGTAGAAGCTATCATATACTTAACTTTTGATATCTTATTAATCGCATTAATAGCCATTAAAGTAATTATTGTTGAACAATTAGGATTAGAAATAACGCCATGATGATTTAAAACATCCTTTCCATTGATTTCTGGAATTATTAAAGGAACATCATCTTCCATTCTAAAAGCACTAGAGTTATCTATAAAAATAGCACCTGCATTTGCAATATCTTGTCTGTATGTTTTGGCTATCTCATTACTACTAGCACCTAGCACTATATCTAGCCCCTTAAAAGAATCATGATTTACTTCTTCAACAATTAAATCCTGTTCTTTAAACTTTATAACTTGTCCCTTTGACTTACTACTAGCCAACAATACTAGCTTATCAACTTTAATGTCTTGTTCAATTAGACATTCAATCATTTGTCTGCCAACAGCACCCGTTGCCCCTAAAATACCTATATTCATTTTATATACCTTTCATATATTGTCTCTATCGTCTTAGAGAAATTACCATCATCCACACCTACTAAAATAGAGGTTTCATCAGCTCCTTGGGAAATAGTTCGAATGTTAATACCATTTTCACCAAGCAAAGAGAAAATTTCACCAGAAATACCCTTTCTTTCTTTTAAACCTCTACCAACTACGCAAACTAGTGATAAATTATCATAAATAGAAACTTCCTCGCATTTCAATTTACCCTTTATCTCATTAGATAATTCATAGGCATTATTCGAAATATCCTTTTTATCAACAATTATCGAAAAAGAATCAATACCCGTCGTAATAAGGACTATGGCAATCTTATAGCTTTCAAAGATTTCTAATACTTTCTTTAAAAAACCCACTTCACTGCTAGAATTACTCTTTACAATATTGATTACCATAAAATCCTTTTTACCAGTAATACCTGTAATTGGAAGCTGTTTTTCATTTTTATCAACACTAGAAACAATGATGGTTCCTGGCTCATCTGCCCTATTAGTATTGCGAATATTAATGGGAATATTTTTTATCTTAACTGGAAAAATTGATTCATCATGCAAGACGCTAGCTCCCATATAAGACATTTCTCTAAGTTCGCTATAAGTAATAGTCTTTATCTTCTTAGGATTTTTGATAATTCTTGGATCACATACATATATGCCACTTACATCTGTCCAATTCTCATATATTGAGGCATCGCATACATTAGAAAGTAAGGCGCCAGTTATATCACTACCACCCCTACTCATAAGCTTAACCACACCATTTGGTAAACTGCCATAAAAGCCTGGTACCACAATTTTCTTATTGATGCTTAAATAAGGTGTAAACTTTTCACTTGTCTTATTTATATTGATACTGCCATCATAATTAAAACAGATGACTTCTCTGGCATCCACAAATTCAGCATTTAAATATAAAGCTAATAATTTACTAGAAATATATTCACCATAAGAAACAATTTCATCACTATTTTTGTTGTTATCTAATAGATACTTAATCTTTCCTATTTCACTATCTAAATCAAAATTAAGATTTAGTTCATCATTTATTGCCTTATGCTTATCATAAATCTGTTTAAGCAAATCATCATAAGACATACCATATTTTTTATGGGCTAAACAAAGATAAAGTAAGTCAGTAACTTTATGATCTTCTTTAAAAGCCTTGCCACAAGCAGAAGCGACAATAACTTTTCTTTCTTCTTCCTTACAAACAATGTCTTTTATCTTTTTATATTGTTCACCACTAGAAAGAGAACTGCCACCAAATTTACATACCTTAATCATCTCTTACCTCACAAACAAAATCATCATCGTTAATAATTTTCTTTAATGTCTCAATATTTATAGCCCTTGTAATATATGCGTCATCATCAATCTTAATTTGTAAATAATCACGATTTAAATTACTTGTTCTAATATAATATCTTGCAAAGTCATTTGAATAATTAGGACTTACATAATCATTAATCTTAACGCTAAAACTATTATCAATATCCTTTAAATCCCTTATAACATTACTTGCCGTAGGGAAACTGCCAGCACCCTGGCCAATAAAATATTGATTGCCTAAATCTTTGCCTTTTATCATAAAACAGTTATTGTTGCCATATATATTAGTAAACATCGAATACCTAAAGGATGTTGGAACTACCTTTAAACAACCATTTTCATAGCTTGCCAATAAAACAATTTTACTGTTATCTCCTTTAAAGAATTCCATATCTTTAATATCAATATTTCTAATTCCCTTTATAAATATTTCATCTAATTTATAAGCCTTTTTTAAGCCCAACAAACAAGTGAGTATTAATTTATTGCCAGTATCAATTCCATCAATATCATCACTTGGATCTTTTTCGGCATAGCCAAGTTCTTGAGCATTCTTTAAGGCATCATTAAACCCTATATTTTCATAATACATCTTATCCAAGATATAGTTACTAGTGCCATTCATAATGCCCATTATCTTTACTATTTCATCAACATTAGACACTCTATTTATTTCATGAAGAATAGGAATACCCCCACCACATGCACTAGAATATAGTAATGACACATTGTTTGAAATAGCTAATTCATTTAGTTCCTTTAGATATTTTACTAACATCTTTTTGTTACTAGAAACAACATTCTTTTTATTTAAGATGGCTTTCTTACAATAGCCATAAGGAATATCATCTCCACCAATACATTC
The DNA here is from genome assembly GCA_963654705.1 of Oscillospiraceae bacterium. Classification (GTDB taxonomy): domain Bacteria; phylum Bacillota_I; class Bacilli_A; order Erysipelotrichales; family Erysipelotrichaceae; genus Colivicinus. The sequence goes on along the minus strand of CAVKAO010000014.1, from coordinate 52,203 downwards.
AACTATAGTATCAACATCTTTATCGTTTACAATTTCATCAATATCATCGCTAATTAAACAATCGACATCGATTTTCTTATTCAAATCCCTTACAAGCACATATTTAATAGCTATATCATTTTGTTTAGCTAGTGTATATACACCCTTTCCAACTGTTCCATACCCTAAAATCGCAATCATATTTGTATTTCCCTCGCGTACACTTGTTTACTTACAAAAAACATAGTATCATCTTTATGTTGATTAGACAAGGATAAAAACATGCAGTATATAAACACAAGAAACAAAAACGAAATAGTAGATGAAAATAGCGCAATTATAAATGGATTAGCTAAAGATGGGGGATTATATGTTCCTATTAAAATAGATAAAATAGATGAAATTTATAAACTAAAGAATTATGATTATAAAAAACTAGCTAAATATATTATTGGCATATTTTTTAATGAAATTGATGAATGTGTAGAAAAAGCTTATGGTGATAATTTTGATAGTGAAGATATCACCCCAATCAAAAAAGTAAATAACGATTATATTTTAGAGTTATATCATGGGCCCACATGCGCTTTTAAAGATGTAGCTCTACAATTTCTTCCCCATATTTTAGTTAAAGCCAATAATGATGATAAACCAATTGTTATTTTAAGTGCTACAAGTGGTGACACTGGCAAAGCAGCACTTGAAGGCTTTAAAGATGTACCTGGTACTAAGATTTGTGTTTTATACCCCTATAAAATGGTATCTATCGTCCAAGAAAGACAAATGAGCACCACTAAAGGAAATAATACAAATGTGATTGCCATAAAAGGTAATTTTGATGATTGCCAAAGATTTGTTAAAGACATTTTAAAAAACAATCAAAATCAGGATATCCATTTAACAAGTGCAAACTCAATCAATATTGCCAGATTAATACCACAAGTTGTTTATTATTTTAAGGCCTATTTCGATTTATTAAATAAAGAAGAAATCATCAAGGATGAATTAGTTGATTATTATGTACCAACTGGCAATTTTGGTGATATTTTAGCTGGTTACATCGCTAAATTATTGGGACTACCAATAGGAAAACTAGTTTGTGCATCCAATCGTAATAATGTCTTAACCGATTTCTTAAACGATGGTATATATAAGGCTAATAGACCCTTTTACAATACCATGGAACCATCAATCGATATTCTAGTTTCCAGCAATTTAGAAAGACTATTATATTTAAAAAGTAAAGACACAAATATTGTAAAAGGTTTAATGGAACAATTAAGCAAAAACAAAGAATATCAAATTAGTAAAGAATTATTAGATTCCATAAAAGAAGATTTTAAGGGTATCTATGTAAATGAGGAAGAAGTAAAAGAAACCATTAAAGAGTATTATGATAAATATAACTATTTAGTTGATCCTCATACAGCTATTGCCCTAAAAGCTTCTCTGAAAGATGATAATGATCATAAAAAAGTTATTCTATCAACAGCTTCGCCATTTAAATTTTCAAAAGACGTCTATTATTGTTTAACCAACAAACAAATACCTGATGATTTAAAGGCTATCGATATTTTGGCTAAATATACTAATCTAAAGGCACCAAATAGCCTAGATAATCTAAAGAATCTAGAAGTTAGATTTGATAAAGTTATTGAAAAAAGCGCTAAACAAATAATTGTTGATAGTCTAGGAGTAAGTCATGATTAGTTATAAAGTACCTGCAACAAGCGCAAATTTAGGCATCGGCTTTGATTGTGTTGGCATTGCCTTAAATATTTATGATTATTTTAAGGTTGAATATAGTGATGAATTTATTATAGAAGGCTTTTTGAATAATAATGAAAACAATAATCTATTTATTAAAAGCTATAAGAAAGCTTGTGAATATAAAAAGGATAAAGTAAAACCTCTTAAGGTTATTTGTAAAGCCAATGTACCAGTAAGTAGAGGACTAGGATCTAGCAGTTGTATGATTGTTGGTGGTATATATGCCTATCATGTCTTAAATAATAACTGTTTTGCTAAACAAGAAATGTTAGAACTAGCCACTAGTATTGAAGGACATCCAGATAATGTAGCACCATGTATATATGGGGGATTATGCGTTAATAATGGCCAAGAAACTCTAAAACTTAAAGTCTCAAATAAATGGCATTTTGGTGTATGGATACCAAATTACGAAGTAAAGACAGCTGATGCTAGAAAGGTTTTAAAGGATAGCATAAATAGAAATGACGCCATAAGCAATATTGCCAATGCCTTAATTGGCATAAACGCTTTAGAAACATTTAATAAAGAGAATATTAAATGTTTAAGCAAGGATAAGATTCATGAGCCATATCGCAAGCCTTTAATTAAAGACTTTAATAATTATCAAAAAATAGCTTACGATAATGGTGCTCTATGTTTTATTATTTCCGGATCTGGAAGCACTTGCCTATCCATTTCAGATAAAGATTTAACAATTGATAAAAAAATTAATTTTAAAAATGTCAAAGTAGACAACAAAGGAGTAAGATGAATAAAGAATATTTAATAGTAGATAAGACATTATTACCCAAATGCTTTGAAAAAGTGGTAGAAGCTAAAAATCTCTTATCTAGCACTAGTAACAATATCACAACCATTTGTAAACAATGTGGCATCTCTAGGAGCACATTCTATAAGTATCAAGATAAAGTATTTTCTTTTGAACAAGGAAACAAAGAAAGAAAGCTAGTCTTATCTTTAACTCTTTATCATAAAACTGGCGCCTTATCCAAGGTATGTGATGCCCTAACTAAATTAAATGTATCAATTATCACCATTTCTCAATCAGTTCCCTTAAAAGGAGTTGCACCAGTTATGGTAAGTCTTGACATAACCAATTTAAACAAGACGATTGATGATTTTAAAGTAGACTTAAAAAATATTAAAGAAATCAAAGATTTAAGAGTTATATCTTATGAATAATTGCGCACTTTACTAAAAGTGCCAATTTTCATTTACAAGAAAAGTAATATGATGAAGTTATGGAAAATAAACAAAGCTTAATAGAATTTATTAAATTTAATCTAGTATCCTTTTCGGTAACTTTATTACAACTGTTATTAGCTAATATATTGCCTTATTTATTCGATGGCTATTTAACAAAAATTCCCACCTTTTTAAATAATATTTTTTATTCAACTAACATTCCCAAAGAATATATCGTTGATAATTATGTTACCTATGCCTATTTATTGCCCTTTTTATTATCTAACTTATTTGCCAATATCTATGCCTACTTTGTAAATATGAAGGCAACATTTAAGGGCAAAGGTACAAGAAAAGGCTTTATTGCATACGTGCTTATATTATTAACCTTAATTCTATTTTCAACTTGGTTACAAGGTGTTATAGTAAGTGCTCTTTATAGCACAAAGTTTGCATCGCTATCAAGAACCATTGCCTCTTTAACAGTAGGTTGTATACAAATGATTGTTTTATTTCCACTAGAAAAGTTTGTCTTATTTAAGTAGTTATTTATTTTTTAGGGATAGGTGACAATCATCATGATTATTATTATTGCATTGATATTCAATTGAATAGCCATATTTTTCATCAAAACTAACTGCACAAATGCCTGTTAATAAGTCTATTTTTGTTCCATCTAAAAAATTTAGATGTTTCCAGTCGTAGTTGGGATTTGAATGCCAATCAGTTTTCACCTTAGAATTAAATGTTCCAGTGGAAATATAATCAGCTTGCAAAGTAGCATAATAGGCTCTAACATTAGCCCAATCTGCAGCCACCCTTGCCTTATGTAGTTGACTTGCAAAGATAGGTATTGATATTGCCACAAGTACAGCTATGATTGCCACAACTATTAATAATTCTGATAATGTAAAACCTTTATTCTTTTTCATCACATATATTTTAGCAAAAAGAAAAAGCCATTTGAGGCTTAATCTATTTATTTAGTACTTTAGATAAAAATTCTTTAGTACGTTCATTCTTTGGATTATCGAAAATATCTTCTGGGCTTCCTTCTTCAGCAATCACACCGTTTTCCATAAACAATACTCTATTTGATACATGCCTTGCAAAACCCATCTCATGAGTTACAACAATCATCGTCATACCTTCTTTAGCAAGTTCTTGCATAACATTTAGTACTTCACCAACCATTTCAGGATCTAGAGCACTAGTTGGCTCATCAAATAGTAATACTTCAGGACTCATCGCTAAGGCACGAGCAATTGCCACTCTTTGTTTCATACCACCAGATAATTGATCAGGTCTAGCATTAATGTATGGTGCCATACCGACTTTTTGTAAGTACTTTAAGGCATCGCTTTTAGCTTTTTCCTTATCCTTTTTTAAAACCAAAGTTTGACCAATGATGCAATTATCTAAAACAGTCATATTATTAAATAAGTTGAATGATTGAAAGCACATACCAACATGGCTTCTATATAGGTCTTGTTTAAAACTTTTATCAAGTATCGATTGACCATGATAAGTAATATCACCAGATGTTGGTGTTTCAAGCAAATTAATGCATCTTAACATCGTTGATTTACCAGATCCTGATGCACCAATAATACAAGTAACATCACCCTTGTTTACTTTAAAATCAATATCTTTTAATACCACATTGGCACCAAAAGCCTTTGATAAATGCTTAATTTCAATAATTGGTTCCATTACTTGTTACCTTCCTTGTGATGTTCATCAAAATTACTGCCCTTTAAAGGATAATTTAATGTTCCAGCAGTTGGTGCCAGCTGGTCTTCACTGGCAAGCACGTAAGAACTAGAGCCAGCAAGTTTCTTCTCCCAGAATCTTAGGATAAATGATGCAAGTAAAGTCATGCATAAATAGCCAATCATTTCAATTACCGCGCTTGGAAAATACATATACGTAGCTCCTGTTACAGCCCTATGAGCCGCAAAGAATTCCGAGAAAGAGATAATAAACATAACTGATGTATCTTTAACGTTAATGATATAGTTATTACCAATTTGAGGAAGTATATTCTTTAAAACTTGAGGAAGTATTACATGAAGCATTGTTTGCCAATGATTCATACCTATGGCCTTAGCTCCTTCTGTTTGACCCTTATCAATTGATAAAATGCCACCTCTTACTGTTTCCGCCATATAAGCACCAGTATTAATGGATACAACAAGTATGGCGCAAGACCATACACCACTCCATTTTGTTGCCCCACTTGTGATGTATGGAAGTCCATAATAGAAGAACACAGCTTGAAGCACCATAGGTGTTCCTCTAAAGAATTCTACATAAACCCTAATAATTACTCTAAGAAGTTTTAAGAAAAACTTCTTAATTGAATTATCATTCTTTTTATAAGGAATTGTTTGTAATATGCCGCAAAGAAAACCAATTAGACAGCCAAGTATCGTTCCCACAAAGGCCAGTATAATGGTATTTTTAATGCCTGCTAGATATGAAGAAGAGTATTTTGCCCAAGCTTTTGCGATATCCGCGAACAACATCAATTATTCTCCTAAAGGTTGAATAGCGATAGCTTCATCCATTAAAGAATTAAAATCTTCAACTGTCATTGTACTTAATACAGAATCAATTGCTTCTTTTAATACAGTATTGCCTTTTCTTACAGAAACACCAATATTAACGTTTTCAGCTCTTTCTTCATCAGTAAATACAAAGTCACCATCAGTACCAGTAAAATCAAGAACAGTTAAATCAGGATAAGCTACAGTAGCACCAGCAGCAGTAGGTAAGTCAGTTACAACAAAGTCAACTGTTCCTGATTCAACAGCCATAATCATAGCAGGAGCAGATTCGCTAGCTGTAGCAATCGTAGCACCTTCCATTTGTGGCAAGCAATCAGAATACCAAATTGTAGCTGATTGAGCAGTACCAGTATATCCAGCAAAATCATTAATTGAAGTAGCACTAGCTAAAGGTGAATCAGCCTTTACTAGAATAGCGAAAGATGCATAGTAGTAAGGTCCTGCAAAATCAACTTGTTCACTTCTTTCAGCAGTCATTGATTGACCTGCAATAACCGCATCAATTACTCCAGTTTGTACACTTGGTACAAGTGAATCCCAATCACTTCTTACAACCTCAAGTTGCCAACCATTGGCCTCACAAATCTTTTTCGCAATCATCACATCATAACCGTTTGCATAGTCATTTGTATCTTTGATTGGTACAGCACCATTAGAATCATCAGTTTGAGTCCAGTTATATGGTGCATAAGCACATTCCATCGCAATAGTTAAAACACCATCTTCAACACCACTTTCTACCGTAGTATCTTGACTTGAAGTAGTATCATCACTACCACTTGTTTCATTTGATGATGTTGTACAAGCACTAAAAGCCACAAACATCATAAGTACCAATAAAATGTTAATTAATCTTTTCATCTATATGTCCTCCCTAAGATTAAATAAAAATCGTATGTGCCATCACACATACGACAAATAATCATCGGACATATAATAGCGCCTCTTCTTTCGAAGGAGTGAAATAGGTATTCCCTACTTCCCCACAAACTAGATATGCCTACCTAATTTGTTCGGCGACGGTTGCCTTTTACTAAGATCACTAGATGCCTCTTTACTTAGCTACTATTCTTCGTCGCTACCTCTATACATAGATTTTTATGAACTTATTTTCCCATAAAAGAAAATAATGTCAATAGTTTTCAGAAAATATTTTCAATCAGGTCTAAATGAATCAAAAATATACTGTTGATAGTACTCTCTTGACTTGTTTAATTGTTCACTATTTTTAATAGTCCAAGCAACACACTCTCCCTTAAACAATTTAGAAATAATCTTAAAAGATAAATTATGCATATTATTTACATCATAAGCTACATAATCTGGCCTAGTTAGATAGTTATTTAGTAAATAGGTGCATCTAAATTTTACCCAAATACTAGAATGCTCATTTTCATCTTTAAGCATATTGTAGGCTAATTGTCCTCTAATGATATCCTTGTATTTTCTTCTAAGATGTAATACAACAACTGGACTAAAAGATTCCATAGTGAAATTTAAATTATATTGTCTTAATAATTCAACTGCTTTATCACATGTTTTAATAGGATCGCCCTCTGATTTAATTTCAACAATTAAAGGTACATCATTATCTAATATATCTAATACATCTTTAAACAAAGGAATCTTATCATTTGTATTCAACAAATTATATTTTAATAATTCTTGATAGCTACAATCTCTTAAATTCTTATTAATGCCACATACTCTATTTAAAGATTCATCATGAAAAACAACTAGTTTATCATCGCTTGTAAGTTGCACATCTAGTTCAATTCCATAATTATTTTCTTTCGCCAATTTAAAAGCTCTTAGACTATTTTCCACTACATCATCATTATTAAATAAGCCACGATGAGCAATATATACTTCTTCAAAAGATTTCATTGAATCGATTCTTTTTCTGTTTAAATTAGGTGCAATCTTAAAAAGATAAATAATAATTAAAGCTAAGAAAATAATCAAAACAATCATATTTGCTTTTCCATCCAAACCATATCAAACCATTCATCAAATTTATAGCCGCACTTTTTAAAAGTACCAACAAGCCTAAATCCACATCTTAAATGAAAGTTGTAACTCGCATCACTTACATATTTACTTTCTTTATTGGGCCTTGTAATACAGGCATAGACATTTATAATGCCCATATCTTTTAAACGCTTTTCTAGCTTTTTGTATAAGACTTTGCCATAGCCTTTCCCTCTTTGGTTTTCATCTAAATAAATAGAAACTTCCACATCATATTTATAAGCATCTCTCGTTTGAAAAGCATGTGCATAAGCATAACCAACAATTACATCATTTTCAATTAATTTGATATAAGGAAACTTACTCGAAATAGTATTGATTCTATCTTTAAATTCTTCAACACTAGGCACATCATATTCAAAAGTAATGGCTGTATTCTTTACATAAGGACCATATATTTCAAGTAATCTATTTGCATCTTTAACTTTGACATCTTCAATCTTCATAATTTAATTATAAATTCAAAAAAGGATGCAAGCATCCTAGAGTGAAAACTTTTTAATAGCTTCTTTAAAAGAATCTAAAGCCTTAGTATCGCCATCTTCAATCGCATGAATTATACAATGTTCCATGTGTTCATTAATAATCTCTTTGCCAAGTGAATTTAAGGCACCTCTGCAAGCTGAAAGCTGAATTAAAACATCAGCACAATCATCATCATTTTCAATCATTCTCTTTACTTTTTCTAAATGGCCAATGGTTTTAGATAAACGATTTAATTGCTTCTTTTTTACCTCTGGTGAATGATAGTGACTATGATTTTCCATTTTCTTTATGAATCTCCCTTAATTCTTGTACCTCATCACACAAGTCCTTAACAGAACACGCCCCACAATCATTTACCATAAGGCCTTTTAAGATGTGATCGATAGTATCGCTAATTTCTTTTTTCTTATTGGCAAGACTTACAAATTCATTATATAAATCACACTTACCAACTATAAATATTATAGTCACATTATTAACATAAGATAGCTTTTTATATTCTTTTAAATAAGCGCTACCGATTTGATCAAAACTTCCTTTGGTTTTAAGATCTTTAGAAACTCTAACTTTCTCCTTACCACCAACACTTGTTCTAAGCATATAGCCCTTAGGCGATATTTTGTATTTAGTTAACTTAATTTTCTCAAGCCTATCATATAAAGCGTTGCCACTTAATTTATCATCTCTAACACTCAACAAAGTAATACGTATAAAATCTTCATTATCGACGATTTCATTTAAATCCTTGCCACATAGATATAATTTATCTTCAATATTTATGTCGCTACTTGATAATTCAAAAGAAAGCGAATTAATTTCTCCAAGTTCATATGCACTATCACTTTTAAAAATCATATTGTCAGAGCCAACATCTTCAATTAAATTATCAGTGACATCTAATCGCTTTAAATCAAGCTTATCTAAAAGGTCATAAACCTTTTTTATCTCATCATCAAAAAGGACCATTATAGATGACGGTCCCTTTTTTGTTTTTCCGAAAGCTTTTGAATAGGCCCTTGTAAAGCACTAGTAAGCTTCATATCTAAATTAAAGAAATAAATGATAAAGGTTAATGGGAAAAATATAGCCAAAATAATTAGTATCACTTTGATAATTTGTAAAATCACTTTCATTGAGCTAAACCTTTCTTTCTAGCAAATTCTGCTGCACCTAAAGCACCCATAAGTTGAGGGTCGATTGGCAAATCAATTACTTTTAAGTTTAGCACTTGTTCAATGGCAGCCTTTAAGCCATCGTTTTTAGCACAACCACCAGTTAAGGTAATTTTATCAGTAGCACCAGCTTTTTTAGCCATGACAAAGCATCTTTTCGCAACCGCAAGTTCAATACCAGCCGCAATTTCATCAGTTGGCTTACCCTCACCTACTAAAGAAATAACTTCTGATTCAGCAAATACGGTACATTGGGAAGTAATGGGAATTATGTTTTTGGCCTTTAAAGATAATTTAGAAAAATCATCTAAAGACATTTCAAAGGCTCTAGCCATAGCTTCAAAAAATCTACCTGTGCCAGCAGCACACTTATCATTCATCGCAAAGTTTAAGACAGTGCCATCTTTATCTACGGCAATGCCTTTAACATCTTGGCCACCAATATCAATGATTGCCTTAACACTTGGATCAGCTACATGGACTCCCATAGCGTGGCAGGAAATCTCTGATATGTTTTCATCGGCAAAAGGAACTTTATTTCGACCATAGCCTGTACCAACTAAATAAGCTAAATCCTTAGGACTATTTAAATCAGCCACTTTTTCAACAGCTTGATTTAAGGCATCATTACAAGAATCAATGGTATTAATCTTACTTCTAATTGTAACATCACTAACCATTTTTCCATCTTCATCTAATATTACACACTTTGTGTATGTACTACCTGAATCACATCCACCAAAATATTTCATAAATTATTATTACCAAGACCTTTCATCTTCCATTACTTCAAGAGAAGGATCTATTGGTTCTTCTCTTAATACTGTACGCATATACTTATTAACTTGATCTCTAATTGCTTGTTTACTTGTAACACGAGGATCAAATAAATCATGGTTTACCCAAATTAAATGGATACCCTTTTCTCTAGCCTTTTCTTCAAACTGGCCATGCATACCATCTAAAGCTTTACAAGCCATATGTTCCCAAAGTATTACCGTATCAGCTCTAAACTCTTCACAAATTTCCCAAAGTTCATCTAATAATACCTTATAACCACCATGGGTACGATTACGCATAATCATATTTTCTGTTAACCATGCCATATCATAGATGGCTTTTTCTCTATTCTCTGGTGTATCTTCTTCAGCTATCATGTCCGTATTAATCATTGATAACATATCAGTCAAAGGAACAATACCCCAACAGTTTAATAGCCATACAAGGAAGTCCATATAGAAGTGTGATTGTACGCCCCAAACAATAGCTCTATGCCTATATTCCTTTGCCAACATATTCTTATTCTCATACGCTTCTTTAGCGATTTGTGTAATCTTTTCATCAGCTTTTCTAAATAAGTCTACCTTGCCACATACAGCCATATAGTTTGTTTCAGTATATAAAGCTAGGTTACCACCTACAACTTGAGGATAATCAGTCTTGTTTATATCGAGCCACTCAAGACGTGCTTTAGTTGCAATATTAACTCTTTTTGCGCACTCAAAGTAGTATTTCCAATCCCACTTTTCACCAGTTTTATCTTCAATAAATTTAATACAATTTCTAATTTCTTGAGCTGCATATTCTTGAACATCATCTTCTTTATGACGTAAAGGCGCAGCTAATTGGAAACAAGGAACACCATCTTCAAGTTCTAGACGCTTAGAAATAACACCATTTCCCATCAAAGATCCATCACATGTTGTATTACATTGGACAGCACAAGCACCAAGCACTGGGAAATCATCAGCTATTGATACACCAGCTTCGGCCTCTGGCATTGGACAAACATCGCCTGGTAAACCATATTCTTGTGCAATATCGATATATTTTTCAGCCGCATGTTGATTTAATAAAACCGAAACATAGACGGCAGGTGTTTCTCTGCTTAATCCTTTTAAAGTAGGAAAGCCCATCATAACAGCAGTCATTTCATTTTCATCTAATAAAACAACTTTATCCGAAAATTTTTTATCCTTGCCAACATTTCTATCACCTTTAAATAAAGAATCCAATAACTTGGCAACATCATAAATAATAATGTCAAATTCTTCATGAAGTATTCTTAACTGAGGTCCTCTTAAGCCTTGAGAAAACTTATCAACCATCATTGGAACAGCCAAATAATTTGACATCCAACTATATCTAAAGAATGCTTTAATATTTCTAGGCTTAATAATAAAACCAGCTAATTGGCCCATAATATATAGCCATCTAGAATAATCATATAAAGTATCCTTTAAACCACGCCATTCTCGTCGATTATAAACTTTTCCACCAGAATAGAAAGAACCAAAACTATCTTTTCCAACTTGCTTAGCCATTATTTCTTTCCTCCTAGTTTCTTTATCTCAATGCTTTCAACAAAAGCTTGAACTCTTGTTCTAATTTGACCAGTACCGCCATTAGCATAAGGCCTATCTAGTGCCAATACAGGATAGCCATACTTTTCTCTTAAATCAACGGTGCCAACCATTTTTTCATAAGCCCAAGGATCACAGAATTTAACCTGCTCATAAATGATGCCATCAGCCTTATATTCCTTAGCTAAATTTGCAACATATTTTCTTCGACCTTGAATCTTATCTTGATTCATCATACGAGGACAAGGACAAGCATACATATAGTTACGGCATATGCCTGTTAAAGGATCTTCACCATCATTTAATATAATCTTTTCTCTTCCAGGGAAAGAACCATAGCAGAATCTATCAGCACATACATATGCACCACATTCCTCTATTGTCTTAATAAATTGTAGGTCATCAACTTCACTACCAACAACTTCAACTCTTACTTTGTATGGACACTTATCATCAGCTTTTCTTGTCTTTAACTCTTCAAGTGTTTCCGCTAGAATAGGGATTATATAATCTTTAGGACAAGCGTATGAAGCAAGACATAATACATGAAATTCATGTCCAGTTATAGTTGGATTATCTAATTTACGATATTGACCAATTTCTTGAATTAAATCACAAACTTTATTATGCTTTTCAATCGCCTTAAGTAGTGCCTTATCGCTTATATCGATACCAAACTTTTCTTTTAAGGGTGTTAATATATGGTTCTTACATTGTAAAACATATAAATTTAAGCCATTATCATCAGCTTTCATTGGAATTTCCATATATTCATAGAAGAAATTATCTTTCTTCATGGTATTTAAAAGTTCCATATTTTCAATACATCTATTAAGCATTGAACAACCATCAGGAGTAATTAGACAATCAAGAAAGTTATAACCACCCTCAATTGCTCTTTCAAGTAAAGCCCTTGTATATTCACATAAGAAATTAGTCATATAGTATGTACTAATATCAAGTGAACCACTTCTTGGAGCTCTTAACCTAATTGAAAAACATCCATCCAAATTAAGTAGCGGCTCTGGCACGTTATAACATGCATAGCCAACACACTTATCACCTTTTTCTTGAGCAGCTTTTACATACTTGTTTTCACTATCTTCTAAAAGTCTCTCAAGATCAAACATGTGTTTTAAATCTTTCACTCTATAATCCCCATTTCTTTTAACGCTTTATAAGCGCCCTTATATATATTGGCATCTTCAGGAATATCAAGTACCGATTTTCCCAAGACATCATATTCTTGTATTATCTTATCTTCACCAATTGTACTTAACAATTTTAAATCACCTAAATCCACATGCTTTAGTAAAGCATCATCAGAGCATCTATTAATAATGACACCAGCTTTTTGATACATAACTAGTTCTTTAGCTACTTTATCGATTGCCTTAATAACATCTATTCCCTTTTTAGAGGCATCTGTGACAAATATTAAATTATTGACCTTTTCCATTACACGACGATTTATTTGCTCAATGCCTGCTTCTCCATCAATCACTACATAATCAAAGTGGTCCGCAACCATGGTAATCAAATCTCTTAAATAATCATTAACTGAACAATAACAGCCACTTGATTCTGGCCTGCCTATAGCCAAAAAAGAAAAAGTATCAGTTTCAACTAATTTATCAAAGATTTTATCCTTGGCTTCATGAAGCATTTCGATAGCCTCCACGTCCTTACGCTTATCAGCAAGTTTGATGAAATCTTCTCTAATATCATTAATAGTGCCCGATTCTTTTACACCAAGCGCTGTAGCTAAGCCTATGGAAGGATCACCATCTATAGCCAAAATCTTCTTATTGGGATTTTTTTCACAAAGTATTTTGACAATTGTGGCCGACAAAGATGTCTTGCCTACGCCTCCCTTGCCGCATAGTGCAATAATTTTATTATTCATAAACTTCCCCCGAATAATCCTATAAAATTATTATATAAGAAAACTAGCTAATTTTTTCACAAATATTAATAAAACTAATATCTTTGATACTTAAGGTTATAAAAAAGTCAAAATACAGCATAGTTAAGCTATATTTTGACTTTTTAACTTATAATTAAATGTTGTATGGAACCTAATCTATTAAAACTTTGATGAATTATTTTTCATCATCACAAGAGTAAATATAACATCCTTTGCGTCCATGTTGTTTTATATAATATAGAGCTTTATCAGCATCTTTAAATAAACTATCTTTTGGATTAGTCCTATCGGCAAACGCTGCACCAACACTTATTGATACAGCTGGAATATCTTCTTTTTTAATAGCAAGTTGTTTGTTAATTTCGCTTATCTTATCCATTATTGTGTATCCTAGATCGCTTTTTACATCTAACATAATAACCGCAAATTCATCACCACCAATTCGACAAACATAGTCAATTGAACGAAAGCCCTCTTTTAAAAGTTTAGACACTTTTTTTAAGATAGTATCGCCAACATCATGCCCATATGTATCATTGACACTTTTAAAGTTATCAACATCAATAAGAATTAAGGCAAAATCTCTCTTTTCCTTTTCTAATGATTTTACAACCTGATCAAAGCCTCTACGATTTAGTGCGCCAGTCATAGGATCATGTTCAACTTCTTCCTTTATGAGTCTTTCTTGGGTAACATCACGAGCAACATATAAAACCTCGATTACCCTACCATTTTCATCTCTTTGTTTTACAATAAAACGCGATTGCATCCACCTATCGGTAGGTGCTTGGTAATCCATTGTTATAGTGTTTACCTTTTCAAATCTATCAGCTAAAGTATCTAAATCTAAAAATTCCTTTAACAGATCCCTAAATTCAGCTTTTACAAAGGTTTTTAAAATTATATCCTTTACATCATCAAAAACGCCCTTGTTTGCAACCATACTTGTCATAAGTGGCACGCTAGTTAGTATTTCATATTCATGTGTTTTAATATTAGCCCTAAAAATTGTAGAGTAAATAGTCGACAAAGAATCAATAACTTCCCCATGTTCTTTCTCTTCCTTAAGTCGAGCTTCTATTAGCTCTCTTTCTCTTCTTTGGTTTTCTTTTTGTTCTTCTACAATCTTATCTATAAGCCTAAATCCTACAACAACATTATCGCTTTTGCCAACTCTTCTAAAGTCATATTGATAATAATGTTGCACACCATCTTCAATATTGCGATAAGTACCAACGTATTTATCTTGTTTTGTGAATATTTTTCGAACAGCTTCCACATTTAGTGTTTCTTTAACTTTCTTCTTATCATCAGGATGAACAGTCTCTGCTACCCATCGATTAACAACCGCATCGAATTGGAATGTTTGATCATCAACATCTCTAATTGCTTTTACATTATAGTCATCAGCGAGTCTTATAGCATGTGCAGTACCATCTGTTAAATTCGCTACAAACACATTTCTAAAACTCTTAGACAAAGCATTGATAATTTCAAGCTGCTCCTCAATTTCTTTTTGACGAGCATTTTCCTTTTCTCTTTTTGTTTTTTCATTTTCCTGATGTTCTTGAATAATATCATCAATATTTTGAAATCCCGCTATTGCTTTGGTAGCATTTTCATCTGTTCTACTGATGTTGTATTGAAAATAATGAATCTCCCCACTTACAACACTGCGATAACTTCCAACTAGCTCTTCCTTTGTTTTTAAAAACTCCTTTATGTTCTCTATCGCAAATACTCGACCAATTTTTTCCCTATCATCAGGATAAACAATCGTATTAACCCAATTTTTAATAACACCTTCTAATGAAAATTCTTGATGTTCACCATTGTTTAAAACATCTACATAATTTGCATCTAGTTTAAGAATTCTGGCCGTTTTCTTTTCAAGATCTAACAAATAGACATTTTGGAAATGACGGGCAAGCGTATCAAAAACCATCAGCTGTTCTTTTAATGTTTCATCCATCAACTTGCGTTTAACAACAAACTTTGTTATATCAACAATAGTGCCTTGATAAAACATTTCATCACCAACTTTGACCAAAGAGGTAGAGTTAGATACCCAAATATAACCATTCTTGCCTTTTAAGCGATATATAACATCTATAACATTTTCATCACCGTCTTGTTTTAATAATTCGGCATATTGTTTTGTGGCATCCTTATCCTCTTGATGTAACATATTGAAAAGTTTATTATCAAATTTTGTTTTAATCTCTTCTTTTGTCCAACCAAGCATTTTTAAGAAACGGTCATTGATATAAAGAAAAGGACATCCTGATTCTATAGTACATCTATAATAACCACTAGGCATATTCTCAAGTGTTGATTTTGAAAATCTATTTAACTGTTCAAGTTGCCCATAGTGGTCTATAAATGTTGTCATATCCCTACAAATACTAATAATGGCAAGTTTTTCATCTTCAGTCTTTATAACCTTGCCTTTATCCACTGTCCATAAGAAAGTTCCATCTTTTTTAGGCATGCGATAGGTGATATTATAGGCCATCCCCTCGTAAAAAACACCATTATTTAGCTCTTTAATTACACGCTTCATATCATCTTGGTGAATCGTGTTTTTTACCATGCCACCAATGCCAGTTATAAGATCATCAACATCTTCATATCCTAGCATATGCGCCATTTTATTGTTGGCATAATAGATAGGAAAACCCTTTTCACAATAGCCACCAATCACCCCAACATCTTCTCCTTGGGAAAGTTCCAATATTAAGGATTCATCTATTTTATTTGAAATATTACTAAGCACAAGCTCACCTTCCATTCATGCGCTATGTTTAAATTAAGTTTTACTGTCATAGCCTAAATTCAAAAGTATTCTAGCACGAATATAATTGACCTACTTATTTTTTAGCACCTATTTTTCATTACTCAACCATTATTTTCAAAAACATTAATAAAATAATAATGTTTAAATATAGTATAATTACATCGTTTTGAGGTGCTTAGGATGAACGATACGTATACAAATCCACTATGTACTAGATATGCATCTAAACAGATGCAAGAAATCTTTTCAGATAATAATAAATTCTCTACTTTTAGAAAACTTTGGATTGCTTTAGCGGAAGCTGAACAAGAACTTGGTTTAGATATCAAAGATGAACAAATAAGGGAAATGAAGGAACATATTTATGATATTGATTATGAATATGCTAAAAAAGAAGAAAGTATATTAAGACATGATGTAATGGCTCATATTCACACTTTTGGTAAAGCTTGTCCTAAGGCTGAACCAATCATACATCTTGGTGCAACTAGCTGTTATGTTGGTGATAATACCGATATCATAATCCAAAAGGAAGCGTTACTTCTAATTAGAGAAAAACTAGTTCAATTAATTAATAGTCTATGCAATTTTGTTGAAAAATATAAAGACTTAGATACTTTGGCTTATACCCATTTTCAAGCCGCTCAACCAACTACCGTTGGTAAACGTGCTACTTTATGGCTTCAAGATTTGATGATGGACTTAGATCATTTAAATTATTGTTTAAATAATCTAAAACTATTGGGTTGTAAAGGAACAACTGGTACTGGTGCATCATTCCTTAAATTGTTTAACAATGATGGTGATAAAGTGTTTGAACTTGAAAAGCTTATCGCTAAAAAGATGGGCTTTGAATCTTGTTATTCAGTAAGTGGTCAAACCTATTCAAGAAAAGTTGATTATTTTACATTAAGCGTATTAAGCGGCTTAGCTCAAAGTTGCCAAAAGTTCTCAAATGATTTTAGATTATTATCGCATTTAAAAGAATTTGATGAACCATTTGAAGCTGGCCAAGTTGGATCAAGTGCTATGGCTTATAAAAGAAATCCAATGCGTTCAGAAAGAATATCATCATTATGTAGACTTGTCATGTCCCTTGAATTAAATCCGGCTATGACAGCTGGTTATCAATGGTTTGAAAGAACGCTTGATGATTCAGCTAATAAACGTATTTCAATTCCTGAAGCTTTCTTAGCCATTGATGGTGTATTAACTTTATATTCAAATATTATTAATAATTGCAAGGTTTATCCAAGTGTTATAAATAAGCACTTAATGGAAGAATTACCTTTTATAGCTGCCGAAAATATCATGATGGAAGCAGTTAAAAAAGGCAAAGATAGACAAGAGATTCATGAATTAATAAGGCAACATTCTCTAGATGCCTATAAAGCTATAAAAGAAGAAGGTAAAGATAACGATTTAATCAAAAGAATTGAAAACGATGAACGTTTCGGTTTATCCAAACAAGAAATCGAAGATATCTTAAAGAATGGTCATTTTACCGGTTTAGCATCTAAACAGTGTGAAATGTATTTGAAAGAAGTTAAAGAAGAATTAAAGAATTATAGTGCTATTTTAGATAAAAAAATTGACAACAGCGTAAACGTATAAGGAGGAAAATATGTTAACAGCGATTGTAGGAATTAACTGGGGTGATGAAGGAAAAGGTAGAATGGTTGACCTTTTATCTTCAGATTATGATGTAGTATGTCGTTACCAAGGTGGTAACAATGCAGGACATACTGTTGAAAATGAAAAAGGCAAATTTATCTTAAATCTATTACCTTCAGGTATTTTAAGAGAATCAACAGTAAATGTTATTGGCAATGGTGTTGTAGTAGATATTGAACACCTTGATAAAGAAATTAATTCTTTAAAAGAAAAAGGAATTAAGATCACACCTGAAAACTTAAAGCTTTCAGATAAGGCAACTATTTGTATGCCATATGATAAGGCTCAAGATATCTTGGAAGAAGAAAGATTAGCCGATAAGGCTTATGGTTCTACAAAAAGAGGTATTGCCTATGTATATGGTGATAAGTATATGAAAAAGTCACTAAGAATGGCTGATTTGTTAGAACCTGAAACATTGGAAGCTAAATTAAAGACAATCGTTGACTTTAAAAATGTTGTCTTAAAAGGATATGGCAAAGATCCTGTATCGCTTGAAGAATGCTTAAATTGGTTAAAGACATATGGCGATCATATCAAACAATATATTTGTGATACAAGCTTATATTTAAATAATGCCGTAAAAGAAAATAAAAACATCATGTTTGAAGCTCAACTTGGTGCCCTTAGAGATATTGACTTTGGAATTTATCCATATACTTCAAGTTCAACTACTCTAGCAGCCTATGGTCCAATTGGTGCTGGTATTCCAGGGGTAAAACTTGATACTTCAATTGGTATCATGAAAGCTTATTCATCTTGTGTAGGTGAAGGACCATTCACAATCGAATTATTCGATAAAGAAGGCGAAGATTTAAGACAAGCCGGTGGCGAATATGGCGCTGCAACTGGTAGACCTAGAAGAGTTGGTTATTTTGATGCAGTCGCAAGTAAATATGGTTGTAAGGTACAAGGTGCAACTTATCTAGCCCTAACAAAGCTTGATGTTTTATCTTATCTTGATAAAATTCCAGTATGTGTAGGCTATGAAATTGATGGTAAAGTTACTACTGAATTTCCAGTTGACGATACATTAAATAGAGCTAAACCAGTATATGAAGTATTAGATGGCTTTGGCGATGTAAGCAAATGCAGAAAGTATTCAGATCTTCCAGAAAATGCTAGAAAATACATTGAGTATCTAGAAAAGCTAGTTGAAACTCCTATCAAATATATTTCTGTAGGAGCTGAAAGAGACGAGTATCTAGTTAAAGAATAACAAACAAAGGACTCAAACGAGTCCTTTTATTATGAAAACAAATTATTTTTAGATTTTAATAGATTTAAAAGAACGCTTACACAAAGTAACACCAAGGTAACACACACCCAACCATAACCTTGATCATATAAAGGCAGTTTGTTGGCTAAATTACTTATAAAATTAACTTTTAGTCCTACTTGTTCAAGTGAATAAATAATACTTACTATAGCTGTGCCACTTATTACAAGGGGATAAACAATTTTATTATTAAGCCATAGATTATGGCTTAAACCTAGAAGTATTAGGACAATTGATATTGGATAGATAGCGTTTAAGATAGGTATTGAAATGCTAAGTATTGTGTTTAATCCTTGGTTACATACAATAAATGAGAATATTACAATCACATACACCCACTTTGTATAATTTAATACTTTAAACTTATCCGCAAAGAAGGCTGATATTGAATTAATTAAGCCAACGCAGGTTGTAAGACACGCCAAAGTAAAGATAGCCGCTAAAATAATAGCACCAAAGTTGCCATATAGTTGATAGACAATATTCCTTAAAGTTATGGCACCATTTTCACCTACTGAATAAACTGCAGATGAGCACATGCCCATATAAGATAGCATCATATAAATAAGAGCTAATATAATACCAGCATATACACCAGCTTTAACGGTATATTTTACTTGATCTTTTTCATCATTTAAACCAAATGATTTTAAGGTAGTCGCAATAACTAGTCCAAAGTTTAAGGCCGCTATCGCATCCATAGTGTTATAGCCTTCTGAGAACCCTTTTAAAAACGGTGAAGTAAGATATAGTCCACTAGCTTCACCTACTTGTTTATCGCCTTTAAATAAGAAACTAATAAATAGAAAAACTAAAAGGAAAAGTAAACTAGGTGTTAAATAATGTCCTATTCTTTCTACAAGTTTGTTAGGAGTTAAACAAAGCCATAAGGCGATAAGAAAGAAAATTAAAGAATATATTAACATGCATAATTTTGTATTAGCCCCACTTGGTAAATATGGAGCCACAGCCATTTCAAAAGGCACTGATGCAGCTCTTGGAATTCCTAAACCTGGTCCTATTGCCAAATAAATCAATAATGCAAATACCAAACTGAAATGTTTACCAACATTTCTACCTAGCTTATCTAATCCCCCAAACTTTGCCACTACAATTACGCCAAGCACTGGTAAAAGTACGGCTGTAATTAGAAAGCCTAACATTGAAATAAATGTGTTGTCTCCTGCACTTTGTCCTAAAAATGATGGAAAAATTAAATTACCAGCTCCAAAAAACAAAGAAAACAACACAAAACTCACTAATAACATTTCTTTTTTATTTAGTTTCATAAAACCTCCCTTAAAACAAAAAAACACTCGCCATATGAGACGAGTGTCAATAGACTAACCCGTGGTACCACTCAATTTATGTGTGTATCACATCACTTTAGACTCCAACAAGTCCTAGACACTAACGTAGCCAACACGATGTTTCTTACTAATTTCAGAACACACAACTCCTAAGTGATACGATATTCGTTATTGTTTGCCAACTTTCACCAAACGCGGCTCTCTTTAAAACCCTTTACGATATCAGTCTTAATCATCGCTTTTGTATATTCTACCAAAATTATTCGGGAATTGATACGTCGTTTTCTAAATCAGCTCCATTTGAAGCAATAAGTTTCTTATAGTAATAGAAAGATTTTTTAGGTTGACGTCTTTTACTACCGTTGCCATAGTCATCTTGGTCGACATAAATCATGCCATATCTTTTGCTCATCTCTGAAGTTCCTGATGAAACAAGATCGATAGGACCCCACCATGCATAACCAAAGACATCTACACCATCTTCAATCGCTTCTCTTAATTGTTCAACATGAGCCTTCATATAATCAATACGATAATCATCTTGAATTTGGCCATTTTCATCAAAATTATCAACAGCCCCTAAACCATTTTCGGAAATAAAGATTGGCTTATGATATCTATCATAAATTCTATTTAAAGTGATTCTAAAACCAATCGGGTCAATCGTCCAACCCCATTCTGACTTAGGCAAGTGAGGATTTTTAATATCAGAAACTAATCTTCCAGTAGGAACAGGAACTGGGCTGCCCTTATAGCGCATAATATAAGTCATATAGTAACTTATAGTAATAAAGTCAACCGAGCCTTCTTGTAATACTTTTAAATCATCCTCTTCCATTTCAATTTTGATGCCATTTTCATCAAAGAAACGCTTCATATAATATGGATATTTACCGGTAGCTTGCACATCGGTGAAAAACCAATTGAAGTGATCTTCAAACATTACTTGTAATTGATCTTCGGGTTTAGAAGATTCAGCATAGTTTTCAAGCCTACAAAGCATGTTACCCATCTTAGCTTCTGGATCAATTTCATGAAGTTTTTTAGTTGCTAGAGCACTTGCAACAAATTGATTATGTACAGCTTGAAATTTCTCTTGCCAATGGCCTAAGTAAGGATTACAATCATTTGGTTTTTCAGCACCATCAAAGATAACACCACTACTTGTAAAAGGATTGGATAAAACATTGTTTATTTCATTGAATGTTAACCAATATTTAACCTTACCCTTATATCTTTTTATAACTGTTTCCGCATATCTTTCAAAAGCTTTTACTGTATGTCGACTTAAAAATCCACCATAGTTTTCTGCCAAATATAAAGGTGTATCAAAATGCGATAATGTTACAAGTGGTTCGATATTATATTTATGCAACTGTTCAAAAACATCATCATAGAATTTTAAACCTTCTTCATTTGGTGTTTCATCATCGCCATTTGGAAAAATCCTACTCCAAGATATGCTCATTCTAAATACCTTGAAGCCCATTTCAGCAAACAATTTTATATCTTCTTTATAAGTATGATAGAAATCGATACCTCCTCTTTTTGGTAAATCCCAATTTTCAGGATGAGCCTTCATATCTTTTACCATTTCTTTAGATGCGGCATTATGTGGAACATGAACATCAAATGTACCCTCTGTATCTCGAATTTGCTTAGTTATAAGTCTAGCAAAATCACTAGTTGCAGGACCTCTACCACCTTCATTCCAAGCACCCTCTACTTGATTAGCAGCAGTAGAACCACCCCATAAAAAACCTCTAGGAAAAGCTTTACCCATTTACTTACCTTCTCTTTCTAGCAGCATCTTTACAATTGGCAATATTTTTTGTGCCATTCTAAGTTCGGTATTGATAGTCATAACTGTATCTTGAGCATGAATAAACAATAGAGAATATTCAGCTTCTTGGCCAGATACTTGACTTTGAATAACCTCTGTTTGTGCTCTATGAGCCTCTAGAACAAGTTCTTCGGCCTCTTTTAACAAAACTTCCACTTTATCTAAATCACCACTCGCCATACAAGCTAGTGCTTCATCAATTTTATTTCGGCCATCCCCTGCATTAAGAATAACCTTCATTGCCACTTCATTAATATTTTTTTTCATCAAGTACTCCTTTAGGCGTTTAAAACAGTTTGCTTACTTAACACCTTAGCCTTTTTAGCAGCTTCTCTTTCTGCTTCCTTCTTACATTCAGCTCTATCAGCAGCCTTAAAGAATGGATACCAAATTAAAGCAGCAATCACAAAGTTGATACACACAAGAATTACATTTCGATAATCACCGCCAGACATGAAGAATGCTGAGACGGCATTAGGTGCAAAGTTCATATCAAAGTTTACATAGTTAATTGTGCCAAGACCAAGCTTAAACCACATATATGAGAAACCAGGCAAGATAATGGCGATCAATACCGTTGGAATGAGCATGAATGGATTTCCTACAACCGCACCATATTGAAGCGGTTCGTTAATATTGAATATTGAAGGAACAAGAGTTGCCTTACCTAGTAATTTAAATTTCTTTGATTTAGCTCTTAACATAAATAATGCTAAAGGCAAAGTGGCACCTTGTCCACCAATGTGGTGATATCTACTAAAACCGTAGGCATAAATATTTTTAGGAGCTAATCCAGCAGCTACAAGTTCAGCATTTTCCGCAATGGCAGCCTGTGTAATACTACGAGTAACTGGTGTAAATACCCAACCACTAACGCCAAAGAAATAGAAGATGTTTTGTAAGAAAACAATAATGATAACTCCAGGTGCGCTTTGAGCAAAGCTAGTTACTGGTTTCATAATAACTTGTACCATTGTAAAAACATCAATCTTTAATGTAAATGTTAATAAATAGCCAATAATCAAACTAATTAAAATAGCCGCAATATTGTCAAACCAGTTTTTTACAAAGTCTGGAATTACACTGTCTTCGCCAAAGAAAGAATATTTAGCTAGCATCTTATATACAAGCGAAACAATTACACCAATTACCATTGAAGTAAACATACCACCAGCGCCAAACTTGCTAAGTGACACTACTGTACCAGCATCAACAGTTTCAAAATTCATGCACATCATATATACACCTATGCCTGTAAAGCCAGCAATCATAGCTCTGTCTTTTTTATCTAATTTAGTTAGACAGTTGTAAGGAATGATGAATACCACAAATAAGCCGATTAAACCAAATGAATAAGTACTTAAGGCACTAATATCTGGTAATGTTGTAATAAATTTTCTAAGTATTGCCCAAAGTGAAGGAATAGCACTTACCATTGAAAATGGCACAATGTATAAAATCGCATCGGCAATAATACCAAACCAGAAATTGGAAGTAATCTTGTTGATTACTGGAACCAAATTCTTTTCAATCCATTCTTGAATCTTTTTCATAAATTTCTCCTATTAATCTTCGTTATAAAATTCAATAGCTGACTCTAGAATTGCTTCACCATCTAGTGCTGCATAATCATCTGGATCAATAGATGCAACTTTAACCTTATGGTCTTTTAGCATCTCTTGATACTTTCCTACCTCAGCTGAAAAATGAGGTCCAAGCAATAAAACATCAATCTTATCAGCATACTCTGGAACTTGAGATTTGCTGACAGCATGAATTGTTACATCTAAATTATTAGCTTTAGCAGCCTTACGCATATTAGCTGCCATAAAGCCTGTTGATGCACCAATTCCACATGCAAGTAAAATTCTAATCATAAGTTTTTCTCCTTTGTGTCTTAAGTATTTCAAACTTTCTATCTTATTTAAAGTAAAGTTTTTCCCTCATCTAGGAAAAATGACTATCTTGCCAAGTAAGCGGCAAAAATTGTGTTTTTCTATTAACATTCTTGTAAGATATACTTTAAATGCAAAAAAGATAAAGTAGCGAGGGTTTAAATGAAGATTGATAAACGAGGAAAATTACTTGATATCTTAGCCAAAAGTGACAAAAGTATTTCATCTAACACCTTAGCCAATATGCTTGATATTAGTGAAAGAACAATTAGAAACTATATCAAATCAATCAATGATGAAGGCTTGGCTGTTATTAAATCATCAAGAGATGGCTATCTTTTGGATAAAACAAGCGGAATCAAAAAAGACAATCTCAAATCTGAAAACGAACATCGCATATGGCGCGTCTTATCCGATTTATTAGTAAATAAGGAAGGCTTTAATCTATTTGACGAAGCTGATAGCCTTTATGTTAGTTCTAGTACAATCTTAAATTCCGTCTTGCCTGAAGTAAAAGAAATCATCAAAGAATATAACTTAAAAATCGAATCAAGTAAGTATCAATATTATCTTATAGGTAGCGAACAAAACAGAAGAAAGATGATAGGCAGTATTGCCTCAAAAAATCATTATGGTTTTTTTGATACCAAAGACGCCTTAGATAGGCTATTTCCTAAACAGGATATCAATAATATTATGCAAGAATTATATAAAGTATGCCAAAACTCTAAATTATTCTTAAACGACTTTGCCCTAAATAATTTATTAATACATCTGCTTGTTATTTTAATTAGACTAAATCATGGAAATTCTTTAGAAGAAAAAGAAGAACTATCTTTTGAAAACCTATTAAATTCTTCCCCTAACAAAGAAGATATTATTGATTTCGCTAATATGATAGCTAAAACTTTTAAGTATAAATATGATATTGTCATACCCCAAGGTGATTACAAACAAATATTAATGTTAATAGCTTTATCTGTAGATCATGAAATGATTGATATTGAAAGCGTCATTAGCAGCACATTTGTAGCCAATATAAAAGAAATTCTAGATTCAATATCCAAAAGATATTGCACCACTTCTTTTAATGAAGACTTTATCAGGCAGTTTTCTTTGCATATGTACTATATGTTTCAAAGATGTACATTTAATATAAGTTACCCAAATCCAATAACGCAACAATTTAAGAAAGATTATGCACCCGTATATGATATGGCTGTAAGTTTTTCTCACCAATTTGCTGGCATCTACAATATAGAAATAAGTGAAGACGAGATAGCTTTTATCGCCTTTCATATAGGATCATACTTAGAAAATAACAAACAGAATAAGGCAAAAATAACTTGTGTAGTAGTAGCCGAAAGTTATCACACCTTATGTAAACAACTTGTTAAAGAATTACATGATACCTATGGTGAACAAATCATCGTAACCGAAGTGATACCACTTAATATCTTTTTATCTAGAAAACCTCAATGTGATTTGGTACTAACAATGATTAACTTTAAAGTTGATCATCCTCATGCTGTTTTAATAAGTCCCATATTAACTAAGGCAAATCACGTAAGCATTAGAGAAGAAATCATAAATATCAACTTCAATAAAGAACTAAGTAACGCTCAATTATTTTTACAAAGCCTTCTACATGAAGAATTATATTTTCGCAACATGAAAGTTGTAGACGAAATAGATTGCATTAAACAAATAGGCCAGCAATGTCTTAAATATGCATATATTGACGATAACTTTTTAAAAGATGTCTTACAAAGGGAATCTTTTTCCTCTACCGCCTTTACTGATTGTTTGGCTATACCTCATAGTATTACTCAAAATGCTAAAAAATCCTTTATTTGCGTAGTACACAATGATAATCCAATCAAATGGAAAAATAAGACTATTCATTTTGTCTTAATGATTGGCATAAGTGAAAATGATATGCAATATTTTAAAGGCGCTTTCGACTTAATTGTAGAAATATTCAATTCTAATCAAAGAACAATAGAACTTTTAAAAACTAATACTTTTAATGAATTTAAAGAAAATATGAAATAGATACTTGCATATTCAGTTAGCATATGCTAACCTATATATGTAGTTAGCAAGTGCTAACTGGAGGTACTATGTCAGTTAATGAAAAAGTTAATTTCTTAAGTAAATGTAGTAAAAAAGAAAAATTAGCTTTCTCTTTAGCTAGTACATGTGCACCCGTTATTAAAGGTTTAACTACATCAAATACTCTAACCGTTAAAAAGGGACAATTTAAATGTATTAAAAGGATGCTTAACAATACTTGCTTAAACTGTTATCTCTTGTATTCTAATTTAACTAGTGAGATTGTATTGATAACTAGGAAAAACAAGCTAATCGAGCACTTAAATGAAGATTGTATATGTGCTTACCTAAAGGAATTTGGCTATGAAGATAATAGTTTGGATTATGTCTTTGAAAGATTACTTAATAGATTTAAAGGATTCTATGAACAAAAAGATGAATTCCCTCATGAACTTGGATTAATTCTTAATTATCCATTAGAGGATGTTAAAGGTTTTATAGGCAACAATGGTGAAAATTGTTTAGCGTGTCGATATTGGAAAGTGTATTCAAATTTAAATGAAGCACTTAAAATATTTGAACAATTTGATAAAGCTTATGAAACTTGTATATATGAAGTTGTAAATGGCTTCAATTTAAAAGAAATGATTGTAGGAGGAAATGCATGATAAATATTGTATATTGGACTATGACTGGTAATACTGAAGCAATGGCTAACGCTATTGGTGAAGGCGTTAAAAAAGCTGGTAAAGAAGTAAATGTGATAAATGTAAGCAATATAATTGCTGATGATTTAAAAGATGAAAAAGTTTTCGCCTTAGGTGCTAGTGCCATGGGTAGTGAAGAACTTGATCCTGAAATGGATGAGTTTGTTAGCGAAGTTGAGAAAAACTGTGCTGGCAAAACAATCGCCCTATTTGGCTCATATGATTGGGGCGATGGAACTTGGATGGTTAACTGGTGTGACCGTCTAAAAGCTAAGGGCGCCATAATCTTAAACGATAAAGGTTATATTACGCGCTTAACACCAGAACAAGACGCATTAAGCGATCTTGAACAAATTGGTAGTCAGCTAGCAAATTGCTAACTTACTATATATACTTTCCCCATATGTTTAAAAAGCGGTTACCCGCTTTTTATTCTATTTATTATTTAGATTTTCTCTCGCTACTGCAAGCATTAGCTTAATACGATTTTCTTGATTAACCTTAGTAGCACTAGGATCATAATCGATAGGAGTGATATTAGCCTTAGGGAACTTAGATCTAATAACATTTATTACGCCTTTACCGCATATATGGTTAGGAAGGCAACCAAATGGTTGAGCACATACAATGTTTTCATAACCACCTTCAATAAGTTCAACCATCTCAGCTGTTAAAAGCCAGCCCTCACCCATTTTAGTGCCCAAATCCAAGATACCATCAGGCTTTTTCATTAAATCATAGAATGAACAAGGAGCATAGAAACCATATTCTCTCATTATATTCGACATATCATTTCCTACTTTATTCAAGAATTTTAATACTTTGCCAGATATCTTGCCTAAAGTTTTAGCCATGCCATATTCTTTATAATCACGGTAATTATTGGCACAACAATACTCAACATAACCCATTAGTCCTGGCATATTTACTTCACAATCTTGTGATTGCAAAAACTTCATCAGATTATTATTACCTGTTGGCGAGAATTTGACATATATTTCACCAACAACACCTACTTTTACCTTAGGTACTCTATTAACAGGAATAGAAGCGAAATCTTTCGTTATCTCCCTAAATATTTTCTTATAAGAAGTAGGCAAATAATTCTTATTATTACGAATATCTTTATCTAGCTTATCTAACCACTTTTTAAGCATTTTTTCACTATCGCCTTTATTTATTTCATAGGCAATAGTTTGATTCTTTAAAGCCTCAAGTAAGTCACCATATTCTACACCAGCCACTATTTTAAGAATCATCTTAAGTGTAACTGGCATCATTGAGCCATCTTCTAACTTATTAGCATTGATAGAAGCTACTGGAATATTATTATGGCCACTTCTTACAAGGGCTTTTCTTAAAAGCTTAATATAGTTACTAGCTCTACATCCTCCACCGGATTGTGAAATAATTAGGGCT
This sequence comes from Oscillospiraceae bacterium, assembly GCA_963654705.1. Classification (GTDB taxonomy): domain Bacteria; phylum Bacillota_I; class Bacilli_A; order Erysipelotrichales; family Erysipelotrichaceae; genus Colivicinus. Next base: position 23,738 of record CAVKAO010000014.1, on the reverse strand, counting down.
GTATGGTCTAAATCATATTTGCCAGATTCTAAAGCCTCTAAAAATTGACCAATAACAATCAAAGCAGGATAACAAGTATCATTGTGTACGTATTTTAAACCAAGTTGGGTTACATCACTACTGCCAGAGCCTAATAGTTCAACCTTATGATAGCCCTCTGATTCCATTGAGCTTTTAAGTAAGGTAAACTGGGTCTCACACATATTTGGAACCAGCACCGTATAATCTTTTAACATCTGTTTGGTAAAATTGGGAGTCAAGTATTCCATTACTTATCTTCCTTTCTTTCTTCAAGAGCTGCAAGCAAACTTCTTAAACGAATATTAATAGTACCTAAGTTTGAAATTTCATCAATCTTAAGCTGAGTATATAGTTTGTTTTTTGATTGTAGTATTTCTCTTGTTTCATCGCTTGTAATCGCATCAAGACCACAGCCAAAGGAAACAAGTTGCACTAAATCAACATCATCATTTTCATTACAATAATTAGCACAAGCATATAAACGCGAATGATATGACCATTGGTTTAAAACTTGGGTTTTGATTTGTTTGTAGTGATTTCTTAAGCTATCTTCACTAACTACCGCACAACCAAGCTTTACAATCAACTTATCAATACCATGATTAACTTCAGGGTCAACATGATAAGGCCTACCTGCAAGACAAATAATATGTTTATTATTTTCTCTAGCCTTTAAAATCACTTCATCAGCCCTAGTCGCAAGTAAATCCATATGCTTATCATATTCTTCATAAGCTAGTTCAATAGCCTTTTTAATATCATCATCTTTTAAATACGCAAAGTGCTTCTTTAATATAGTAGGGAAACGCTTTTTAAATTCATCACGATTAGAAATATCAACAAAATCCCTAATAAACTTATCCTTTATACCATAAATATTATCTTCAATTACTTCTGGATAATAAGCTACAACTGGGCAATTATAATGATTTTGACCAAGCTTTTCATCCATATTATAAGAAAGACAAGGATAATAAATATAATCAACATTTTTCTTTAATAGTTCAAATATACTACCATGACTCAGTTTGGCTGGATAACAAGCTGTATCACTTGGAATAGTAGCTTGTCCTTCTTGATAAATGGCACGCGTAGAAAAAGGTGAAGTAACTACCTTAAAATTCAAACTTCTAAATAATTTGTGCCAAAATGGTAATAATTCATACATATTAAGGCATAATGGCAAACCAATTGTCTTATCACCATTTCCAGTATCATTCATATATTCGCTCAATAAGTCAAGCTTATAAGCATATAAATTGTATTCTGTATTAGTGTCCTTACCTGTAATAGGCTTATCACAACGATTACCGGAAATATAACGTTTATTATCTTTAAACATATTCATCGTAAGCTCACAATGATTACCACAACCATTGCACTTAAACGACTTAACATCATGTTTAAAGTCTAATAATTCATCCAAAGAAATAATAGAACTCTTTTTATTTGTAGCATGCTTCTTACCATAAAGCGCAGCACCATATGCCCCCATAAGACCGGCAATATTAGGCCTAATAACATTAACGCCCATTTCTTTTTCAAAAGCTCTTAAAACAAGTTCATTGTAGAAAGTACCACCTTGAACAACTATCTTATTACCTAAATCTTTAGCACTTGAGCATCTTATTACTTTATATAGGGCATTTTTAACAACCGAAATTGCAAGCCCTGCACTAATATCCTCAATTGAAGCACCATCTTTTTGAGCTTGCTTAACTTGAGAATTCATAAATACAGTACATCTACTTCCTAAGTCAACAGGATGTTTAGAATATAGGCCAATTTGAGCAAACTCTTCTGTACTATACCCTAAAGCACTAGCAAATGTTTGCAAGAAACTACCACAACCAGATGAACAAGCCTCATTTAAGAAAATATTGCCGATAGCCCCATTTTCAATCTTGAAGCACTTCATATCTTGACCACCAATATCAATAATAAAATCAACATCAGGTAAAAAATGTTTAGCAGCTGTAAAATGAGCAACGGTCTCAACTACGCCAAAGTCACCATTAAAGGCATTTTTAATTAGTTCTTCACCATATCCAGTACTTGTAACACTTACTATATTGATATCAGGGTGTTCCTTATATAATTTAATAAGTTCATTTTTAATTAGTCTTACTGGGCTGCCATCATTTGGCCTATACCAAGTATAAAGAAGATTCTCTTTTTCATCTATAACAACCATCTTAATAGTAGTTGAACCACTATCTATGCCAATATGCACATCACCCTTATAGCTATCAAAATCTTTTTTAATAACCATATCTTGATCATGTCTTTGTTTAAATTCTTGATATTCTTTTTCATCCTTAAATAAAGGATCCATACTAGCATAAGTGGCTACACTAGAATAAGCTTTTAGTTTATTTACTGTTTCCTTTAAATCAACCTTCTTTTCACTATAAAAAGCTGCACCTAAGGCTACATATAATAGTGAATTATCAGGACAAGTTCCCTTGCAATCTAAGGTTTTATCAAACAAATTTCTTAAGCAACTAGAAAAAGTTAAAGGACCACCCAAATATAAAATATTGCCCTTTATTGGTCTGCCTTGAGCTAATCCAGCAATTGTTTGGTTAACTACTGCTTGATAAATACTTGCTGCAATATCGGATTGTCTAGCGCCTTGGTTAATTAAAGGTTGTACATCACTTTTTGCGAAAACACCACATCTTGAAGCTATAGTATAAATCTTTTCAGCCTTTAAAGCCTCTTTATTCATAGTATCGGCATCAAGCTTAAGTAAAGTGGCCATTTGATCAATAAAAGCACCTGTGCCACCAGCACAACTGCCATTCATTCTAACTTCCACACCACCTGTTAAAAACAATATCTTGGCATCCTCACCACCAAGTTCAATAACAATATCGCTATCAGGTGAAAGTCTTCTGCAAGCAAGACGAGTCGCGTACACTTCTTGAATAAAGTTAACACCACAACTATCAGCCAAGCCCATACCAGCTGAACCACTTATTGATAAATAAGTTTCTTCACCCTTTGTAATATTTTCATCAATATAAGCTAATAGTTCTTCACTCTTTTCCAAAATATGGCTTGAATGCCTATTATAACTGCTATATATAATCTTATCTTCTTTGTCTAAAACAACACATTTTATGGTTGTAGAACCAATATCTAATCCTATTTTTTTAGTCATAAAAGTATTATAAACAAAAAACTTAAAAATGGAGTGAAAAATGATTGCAAACCATCATCCATCTTACTCTTCTCTAATACCCGCTTCTTTAAATTCCTTGTTTTGTTCCCTAACAAAGCTTTCAGCCTGTCTATTTTCTAAGTGTGTTGTTTCATGTCCACTATCACTAGGCTGATTAACCACAACCTGTGGGAATGGAATATTTATATTATGATTATCAAAGACAAACTTTAATCTTCTTCTTAAGTCTCTATCAAGTTGAATACGGTCTTGTTCTTGACACTTGGCAATGATTTTTATAATTACTGCACTGCTAGCAAATTCTGAAACACCTCGATAGAAAGGCCCTTCGACAATAGCTGGAAGTTTGGCCTTGATATTTGGAAATTCTTCCTTAAGAACCTTTTCCACATATCTTAAATCCTCATCATAGCCAATGCCAATATCAATTGCTACATAAGAGTAATCTTTGGTCATATTTATGACATTTTTAACGCTGCTATTTGAGAATATCTTTACATTGCCCGATGCTTCCTTAACTTTTGTTGTACGAATACCTATTTCAACAACTGTTCCTCTAAAATTATCAATTGTAACAATATCACCAACCTGGAACTCGCCTTCAAAAACGATAAATAAGCCAGCTAAGACATCGCCAATTAATGATTGTGAGCCTAAACCTATAACTAATGTCAAAATACTTGCTGAAGTAACTAAAGCTGAAGTATTAGCGCCTAGGGCAGAAGATGTAAAATAGAACAAGCCAATGACAACGGCAAACTTAATAAAGTTATCAAACATTCGACATACTGTCTCACCCTTAGCATTTAAAGTACGCGCTATCCACATAATCACTCTTCTTACAATTAATGATATTTCAATAGAACATATCACAATAACAATACAATATGATATTGAAAAGATGTTAATTCCTTTTTGCCATCTAGTTGAAAGAATAAAACGGAATAAAGAATCATCATCAAAGAAAGTATCCTTAAATATCACAAGACTCAATACTACAAAAGCCATAATTGTTAAAATAACATGAAAGACATGCGTAGTCTTTTGACCAGCTGTCATAGATTCCCAAGTAATTCCACCATGTGTCCATCTAAAGATAACTGAGCGTGCCTTAGCAATACGACCATTGGCCATCATTACATCAACTTGTTGTTCTTCTCTTCCAGCATCTTTTTCCTTATTTTTATTATCTTCTCTTTCTTCATAAGTTAGCCAAATCAAGGACATAAAGATAATCATTACAACTGCTGTTGTAATAGAAATTGGTAAAGCAGTAATATTTAAAGAACTAAATGGTACTGCAATATAAGTAATCATGTCATCATAGTAGCCTGAGGCACAATAATAATTAGTTCCATCAATCTTAATAAAATCATTGTAGTCAGCAACAAGTTGAGTAGAGTTCATGCCATAGCTTGTAACGTCCTTATCAATTAGAGTTGATTTAGGGAAATATACAAAAGTTGAATTGCCATCTTCATCTGGTTTACTTACCGCAAAAGCAAAGCCATTATTGCCCGTACTTACACTAGCTAAAACAGTTTGGCTATCCGTATTAATCTTGGACTTTTCGATTTGCTCGGGAGTAACCGAAATTGAAACCATACCGATTGTACGATAATTTTCATCTTGAATAGCCTTACCCATGTATTGTCTTAAATTACCATTATCATTGATTTGTGGCTCTTGAATAAGCAAGGTTTTACTGCCATCTAATATTTGCTGGTACTCATAAGATTGATCACTTGGATTTTCGCTAATTGAATAACTCCAGTTATCAGTATTAGCTGCAATAGTATTACCATCTAAATCATAATACATAACAGAATTAACTTTTAAAGCATCTCTTAATTCACTCATAAAAGATCTGGTTAAATAACTTTGATCAACATTTTTAATAATATAAGCTAATTCATCTAGTTTTTGTGAATATTGTTGATTATATTCTTGTTCTTGTCTAGCTAAAATACTAGCGTTTTTGTTTAAAGAATCAATCAGTTCCTTATCTCTATTTTCATTAGTTATTGATTGTTCAGATAAGGTAAACAAAGTATTCATATAAAAACAAAAGCCAAAAGATAAAAGTGTTCCAATTAATACAATAGAAGCAAGATTTTTATTGATAATCTTTTTGGGATCTTGTTCATCCTTATGATAAATGCCATCTTCCTTAACAAAGATTGAATAAAGAATAATAATAGTAATAAAAATAAAATAAACTGTAAGCGAAATGCCAAGAGTATGCATATCATTGGCTGTAATCTCCGAATATGGTACTACTGTAACAATCATGCCATTGTCTATCTTTTTACATGAAGCAAGATATTCGACATTATCATAACTTAATTTTAAATCTTGGCCATCTTTTAAAGCATCAACATCAACGCCAAACACACTAGCTTTTTTACCTATATCAGAGGCATAAGGAGAAAAAAGAACCGTCTTTTTTTCGGTATGAAAAGCCAAAATATAGCCTGATTGGCCAACAGAAATATTGCTTAATGTAGAAGTCAAAGAGGCGTTTTGCGCAAGATTGGTATTTAAATCATCATTGTTTAATTGAATATAAACAACCTTATTATCAGCTATTGTAGCCCAATATTCTCTATAATCTTCATATAATTTTTTCCCCGCCCTAGCAAGAACCTCATCATTATCTGTAATACATAAGTAATCAATGCCATATACTTCTAACATTTCATTTGCATAATCATTATTTAATTCAACATCAGTGATATAGCGTAGTTGAAAAGCTAAACTATCGGCTTTAGATTGATACATCGTATCATAGACACTTGTAATATAATCTTCATCATCCTTACTTTGTTCTATTTTGCTTTCAATAAGCTCAAGCTTCTCATGATTATTTTGATATTGATTATCGCAAATTAATTTATTATGAACAGTAAGTACAGCATATGTCAAAGCTGCGGCACCTATTATAGCTAACAAGATAGAACGAAGAACTATTCTCTTATTTTTATTCATCCTTTTCTCCTTTATCGAGAATATTTTAACAAGTATCCCAAAGAAAATATATTAAAATAGGTAAGAAAGGGAGAAATATGACAAGTTTTTATAACCAAGTAAAAGATAGAATGATTGCCTATGCCAAAATAAATACCCAATCATCCCTTCATTCAACTTCTACTCCTAGTACAATGATTCAACATGACCTAGCAAAACTGCTATATGATGAATTACTTCAAATAGGTGTTAAAGATTCTTATTATGATAAAGATAATTGCATTGTTTATGCTTATTTAAAAGGAAATGCTAAAGGGAAAGATGTTGGTTTTATTGCCCATCTAGATACAGCCCCTGACGCTAGTGGGGAAAATGTTAAACCTTGGGTATTAGAAAATTATGATGGCAAAGATATTGTCTTAAATAAAGATAAAAATATTGTAATCTCACCAAACGATTTTCCTAATTTAAATAACTATATTGGAAAGGATTTAATATTAACTGATGGTACAACACTACTTGGAGCAGATGATAAAGCTAGCATAGCTTCTATCATGACTTTGATTGAATATTTAGTTAAAAACCCAAGTATTAAACATGGCAATCTATCATTTGCCTTTACCCCTGATGAAGAAGTTGGAGGTCTTGCTAAAAACCTTGATTTGAAACGTTTTAAAGCACCAATAGCTTATACTTTAGATGGCGATCATCTAGGATACTATATGGATGAAACCTTTAACGCTAGCATGGCAACAATTGAAATAAGGGGTTTATCAGTTCATACTGGAACGGCTAAAGGCATAATGAAAAATGCTGTTGATATAGGAAACGAGTTTTTAAATCATCTTCCTGAAAAAGAAAAACCACAATACACTTCTAATAGAGAGGGCTTCTACCACATCATAAGCTTTAATGGAAATTGCGAATATGCCAAAATAGAACTAATTATTAGAGATCATGATGAAGCAAAATTCAATTTACGAAATAATAAAATCAAAGATATCGCCAATAAATTAAATAAGAAATATGGAGATGGTAGTGTTAAATGTAGTCTTCATATTCAATATAAAAATATGAAAGAAGTAATCGACAAGGTTCCATACATGATTCCAAACCTTATTGAAGCAATTAAAAAAGCTGGTATCACACCAAAAAGTGAAGCCTTTAGAGGAGGCACTGATGGAAGTGCCCTATCGCATAGAGGACTTCCATGTCCTAATCTATCGGCAGGGTATGAAAATGCTCATGGTCGATTTGAATATGTCTGTATCGAGTCAATGGAAAAAAACGTGGAAATATTGTTAAACTTAATTGATATTTATTGTAATAGTTAAAGGGGAGAAAATGAAAAAGTTATTAACGACATTACTTTCATTATTGTTGATTGTATCCTTGTTTGGTTGTAACACAAAACAAGTACAAGCCAACGGTTTGGCAACAATAATCTATACAAACGACATACATTGTTACATTAACAATAAGATAAAAGATGGTGACAAGGAAGTTGATGGTTTATCTTATGCCAATATTAAGGCTTTAAAAGATGATTTAATTGCACAAGGCAAAAATGTCTTACTAGTTGATGCAGGAGACCATGTTCAAGGTACCATTTATGGATCATTAAGCAATGGTGAGGACATCATTGATTTAATGAATCAAAGTGGCTATGATCTTGCAACACTTGGCAATCATGAATTTGATTATGGCCAATACCAAGCTTTCAAATTAATGGATTTAGCCAACTTTGATTATGTTTCTTGTAATTTTTATTCAACAAGTGATAATAAGCTTGTTTTAAAGCCCTATAAAGTATTTGAAACAGGTGGCTTAAAGATTGCTTTTATCGGTATTACTACACCCGAGACAATAACTAAGTCTTCTCCTGTTTATTTCCAAGATGGCAAAGGAAATTATATTTATGGTATTTACTCAGGCGATGATGGCAAAGATTTATATCAAGCTGTACAAAATGCGATAGATGAAGCTAAAAAGGAAGCTGATGTCATTATTGCTTTAGGGCATTTAGGAGTTGAAGAATCTTCTTCGCCATATACCAGCAAGGAAGTAATTGCTAATACAAGTGGCTTAAATGCCTTTATTGATGGACATTCACATACTAAGATGGATGGTGAAACTATAAAAGATAAAGATGGTAATGATGTAGTATTAACCCAAACCAAATCTTTCTTATCTTATATTGGCCAAATGGAAGTTGAAGTAAATGATGGTGAAGTATCAATTAGTACTAAACTAATTGATAAGTATGACAATAAAGATGAAACAATAGCTGATCTTACAAACAAATATGTTTCAAAGGTTGACGAAAAATTAAATCAAAGCATTGCTAGCTCTTCTGTTGCCTTATATGTAAATGATCCAAGTACAGGTGAAAGAATTGTTAGAAAGATGGAAACAAACAGTGGTGACTTTATTGCCGATTCCTTCTATTGGTTCTTTAACCAGCATAAGGAAATGAATTGTGATATTGCCTTCTATAATGGTGGTGGTATTAAGCAAGACTTTCCTAATGGACTTTTAACTTATAAAGATTGTAAATTAGAAATGCCATATGGCAATCTAACTTGTCTTGTAAAGCTTAGTGGTCAAGTCATTTTAGATATGCTTGATTTCTCTTGTGAAAAGTTGCCTGAAGAAGCAAGTATTCTACATTGTGCTGGACTTAAATATACTGTAGATACAAGCATCACTCCTTCATCTGTTAAAGATGAAAATGGCGTATGGGTTAAAGGCCCAACCAATGGCTACCGTGTAAAAGATGTTCAAGTTTACAACAAGGAAACCAAACAATTTGAAGCACTTGATTTAAATAAAGAATATGTTGTTGGCTCAACAAACTATATTTTAAGAAATATGGGACATGGTTTATCGATGACCAAAGATGGTGAAGTTGTTTTGGATTATTGCGATGAGGACTATATGGTACTTGCTCAATATGTTCAAGCTTTCAAAGATAATGTTGTAAACTCAGTTAATTCACCTCTTTCATCTTATGAAAACTATCCAATTAACTATGAAAACCTATATGGCGCAGAAAGGATAACAATTGAATAATTATGTTAAAAAATTTTAAGGAAAAATACACATTAATCTATGCAATAATTGTAGTCTTACTATTTAAAGGTGGACAAATGCTAGGATCATTTATTATAACTGATCTAATTAAAACACTACCTGTAAATGAAGATGTTATGCAATACATTTACATGATCTTTAATGATTTTATCGTGGCTTTAATAATGATTATCTTATTAGCGTGCACTAATAGAATTGGTTTATTAAAAAAGAAAGGTAAAGGATATTTTAAAAGTTTGCCTATTGCCGCTTACCCAATTGGCTTTGCGATTCTAGCCTTTTTTGGCAATGTAGCATACGCAATGCATGAAAACGTTTCTTTAAATGAAGGCTTTGCGATTATTATATTCATTGTATGTATGTTCTTTGTTGGCTTAAGTGAAGAATTATGCAATCGTGCCATCTCTGCTGAGTCATTATTAGAACACTATGGTACCGATAAAAAAGGCATTTGGAAAGCCGCTATTATCTCTGGCATCTTATTTGGTTGCTTACACCTTTTCAATCTAAAATATGGTGATCCTATTAAAGTAACCGTACAAGTTATTGCGGCTGCGGCAACTGGTGTACTATATGCTGCAATCTATTTTAGATCAGGAAATATATGGCTAATGGTAACACTTCACGCCTTGCATGATATTGCTGCTGCCGCCGGTTATGGTATCTTTAGTAGAGGTAATGTAACAAATATGTTGGCCTATTCTGGGCCTGAAGCCCTGTATGGCCTTATTACTGTAATACCACAAGTTATAGTTGCTATCTTCTTATTAAGAAAAAGTAAGATTGATGAAGTAAAAACATACTGGCCAGAAATTGAGAAATAACATTTTAAAGGCACAAGATGCTTATTCTTGTGCTTTTTTTATGTGACAATTGTAAAGTTTTAGCTTATGTTCTTGTTTGAAAAATACAAGATTGTTAAAATTGATATAGCTTATTTACAAATTAGGGGGAAATTAATATGCTAGAAAAACTTAGACAAAAGAATGTCTATATTTATGTAATTCTTGTATTACTAATCTTTAAAGTAGTACAAAGTTTAGCTGTCTATCCATCGGTATTGCTATACAAAGCTGGTCTATATCCAACTGATGAAGCTGGTATGACTTGTTTTGCTGCAATAGTAATGGAAGTTGTTACTTCAATAGTGATGATTATCTTGCTTTGGCGAACAAAGAAACTTGATCTATTAAAGAAAAAAGGTAAGGGTTTCTTTAAAAGTTTGCCTATTTCTGGCTATCAATTAACATTTGTACTAATGTCTGCTATTTCGATTGTTGGACACGTTATAAGCGATGGTGCAAAGTTTCAAACACCAATAAATATCTTTTTATTTGTTGTAAGTATGTTATTAGTAGGCTTAGCTGAAGAGCTATGTTGTCGAGCAATAGTTGCCCAGTCGCTACTAGAAAAGTTTGGTACTAGTAAAAAAGGTGTTTGGACAGCAGCAATCACATCTGGTGTTTTATTTGGTACATTGCATTTAACCAATTTGACTACCGGAGAGCTTGTGCCAGTACTTATTCAAACAGTATCAGCTTGTCTTTCAGGAATTCTGTTTGCAGCAGTTTACTTTAGATGTGGCAATATTTGGGTTCCAATTTTTGTTCATGGAATATATGACATTGGAACATCCGCTTCTTCTGGCATTCTAGCAGGAGGAAATCTCGCAACTATGCTTACAAATGATGGTTCACTTAATACAGTAGCTCTATTATTAGTATTAGCTGCTGGAACCATTCCACCGCTTCTTGTGTCTTTATTCTTATTAAGAAACAAGAAAATTGGCGAAGTAAAAACATACTGGCCCGAAATTGAAGAGAAATAATCAGACAAAAACCACTCATGGTTAACGCAACAAAATGAAAATGTAAATATTTTCATGAAAATTTTTTGAAAATATTATTGACATTTGCTTGTTATACCATTAGAATTTAAATAAATTCAACAAGCAGAAGAGTAACTCTTAAAAATTACTTATAGCGAGCTGATACAGAGTGTAAGGTCAGCAAGTAATAAAGAGTGAAGCGCATCTGTTAGAAGTCCTTATGAATACATAGTAAGGAACGTGAAACGGCGTTAAGTTAAAGTGGTTGATATCTTATCAACAACCAGTGTGGTACCGCGATTAATATAAGTCGTCTCTGGAATTTCCAGTGACGACTTTTTTGTTTATAAGGGGAGGTAGTTATGAAGGTCCGACGAAGAATTAAATACAATACAAATCTAAAATTATTATCAAAGAAAGAGGAAAGAAAATTATGAAAAATACAAAAAAATTATTTGCCGGATTAATGGCTTCTACATTACTTCTAGTATCTGGATGCTCAAGCTCATCTAATACTACCACCGATACTACTGCAACTAGTGATACTGCAACTAGCGATGTAACAGATAACTGGTATACAGGTCCTGGATATGATGCTTTATACCAAGAACTAGGCAAAGCTGATATTGATTTAACAGGGGCTGATGGCGTACTTAAGGAAATCATTGAAGAAGGTGTTATTACAATGGCAACTTCTCCTGACTATCCACCTAGTGAATTTGTTGATTTAGATGGAACAGTTAAAGGTTCTGATATCATGTTAGGACAATATATCGCCAATAGTTTAGGCGTTGAATTAAAAGTTGAAACAATGGACTTTGATGCTGTATTAACCGCTGTGGATACAGGCAAGGTCGACATGGGTATTTCTGGCTTTGGCTATAAAGAAGATAGAGCAGAACAATTTGAATTATCAAATGGCTATCAAAGTTCATCTGCTGCCGCTCACCATACATTGTTAGTATTGGCTGAAAATATAGATCAATATCAATCATTAAGTGATTTTGATGGTAAAACTATTGACGCACAAGCTAACTCTTTACAAGAAATGTATGTAACTGATCAATTACCTAATGCAAATCTTCAAAAGGTTACTTCAATTGATCAAGCTATTCTAGAACTACAAACTGGTAAAGTTGATGCGGTTGCCCTAGATAGCACATCTGCTAAAAACTACGCTTCTACAAGCGATGGCTTATTCAAGAGCGTTCTTGAAGAAAATGGCGTTGAATTTGATTTAAGCATGTATGCTGATAAATCAGGAAATGTTGTAGCGGTTAAAAAAGGCGAAACTTCTTTAATTGACGCAATCAATCAAATCATTGAACAAATGATGTCTAGTGGCAAATACGAAGACAACTTATATACTGATATGTACTATGCTGCATGTGATGCTGCTGGGGTACTTCCAGAAGAGGAGTAATAATGATAATTTCAGGAATTGTTGATACTTGGAGCAAATACAGTTCAATATTTTTAAAGGGTGCTATAGGCACCCTTGAATATGCTGCCATAGCTGTAATATTTGGTAGCTTAGTTGGAACTTTAGTTGCAATACTACATTTATCTAAAAATAAAGTAATTGAAATCATTGCCCAAATTTATGTAACGGTATTAAGAGGTACACCACTACTTGTGCAAATGTATATTGCCTACTTCTTTTTACCAGTAGCCTTCCCTGTTTTAAATTTTGTAACAAAAGAACAATGGGTTGCTGTTGCATTGATTTTAAATTCTAGTGCCTATGTATCAGAAATTATTAGAGGAGGTATCTTATCAGTCGATAAAGGACAAAGTGAGGCCGCAAGATCTTTGGGTATGAGTTCTAAAAACTGTATGAAGAAAATTATTCTTCCTCAAGCTTTAAAAGCTATATTGCCATCTTTAGCTGGCGAATATATTTCAATGATTAAGGAAACATCATTAGCTGGTACTTTTATGATGTATGAGTTAATGTATACAAGAGTATTGCTTGCTAATAAGTTTCTTACATGGCAACCATTATTTATTATCGCTGGAATCTATTTAATTATGACTACTGTACTAACTTGGTTAGTAAGACTTTTAGAAAAGAGGTTAGCTGAAAGTGACTGAAAATAAAAAACCATTAATTGAAACCGTTGATCTTGTAAAAAACTTTGGCAATTTACAAGTATTAAAAGGCATTAATCAAAAGATATATCAAGGTGAAGTTGTATCAATAATTGGGCCATCAGGTGGTGGCAAGTCTACTTTTCTAAGATGTCTTAATCTATTAGAAGAACCAACAAGTGGCAAAGTTATTTTTGAAGGTGAAGAATTAAGTACCAAAAGTACCGATTTAGATAAACATAGACAAAAAATTGGTATGGTCTTTCAACAATTCAATGTTTTCCCTCATCTTACTGTCTTAAACAATATAACAATTACCCCAATGCTTGAAAAGAAAGTGTCTAAACAAGATGCTGAAAAAGAAGCAATGGAACTATTAAAACAAGTCGGTTTACAGGATAAGGCCAACGAATATCCTAGAAAATTGTCTGGTGGCCAAAAACAACGTCTAGCAATCGTTAGAGCAATGGCTATGCATCCAGATGTAATGCTATTTGATGAGCCAACGAGTGCTCTAGACCCTGAAATGGTAAAAGATGTACTAGAAGTAATTAAAAAGTTAGCTGATTCAGGTATGACTTGTGTCATTGTTACACATGAAATGGGCTTTGCTAAAGAGGTAAGCGATAGAGTATTATTTATCGATGGAGGCATTATTGCTGAGCAAGGAAGTCCTGAACAAGTCTTTAATAATCCCCAAAACGATCGTACTAAAGAATTCTTATCGCAAGTACTATAAGGAGGCAATATGGATACTACATTTAAATATGACCATTATTATAAATATGATGAAATTAAAACTAATTTAGAGTATTTTAAGGAAAACTATCCTGATTTGCTAGACTTGGAAATAAACATGGTAACTGATGAAGGTAGAAATCAATATGCCGTTATTATTACAAATAAAAAGACTGGCGATTATAATGCCAAGCCAGCCTTATATATCGATGGAAACATTCATGCAGGAGAAGTAACTAGTGCAATGTGTGCAATGCATACCATTGATTATCTTGTAACTAACTATGGTAAAAATAATGATGTTACTAAATTATTGGACAGCAAAACATTTTATATAATACCTAGAGTATCTCCAGATGGTGCAGAAAAATATTTAAGTACACCATATACTTTAAGATCTGTTCCAAAAGACTATAACACCAAACAAGGTGGTATTAAATCCCAAGATTTAGATGATGATGGTGTTATTAGAATGATGAGAATTAAAACACCTTATGGTGCTTGGAAGATTGTAGATAATCAAATGACACTTAGAAGCCCTAGTGATATTGATGGTGATTTCTATGATATATATCCAGAAGGTGTTTTAGAAGAATATGATGATAGCGAAAATCTTAAGCTTAAAAAAGCTAGTTGGGGACTAGATTTTAATAGAAACTTCCCTCTTGGCTGGTTTCCCGATTCTAGACAACCAGGAGCTGGTAAATATCCATTAAGCAATCCTGAAACTAAGGCTCTTGTTGATTTTGTTTTAAGTCATAACAATATTGGTGGGGCAGCTATTGGACATACAAGTGGTGGCATGATTTTAATACCACCTGGTACAAGACCTGAAAAATCAATGCCTGAAATCGATAGAACTTGTTTAAATGCTATCGCTTCCATGGCAGAAGAGGAACTTGGTTATGTTAAAATGAATATCTTTGATTCCTTTATGTCAGATCAAGAACAATATGATTCTGGCGCCTTTGATGATTGGTGCTACCAATCACAAGGTATCCCTGCCTATACAATGGAATTTTGGGATGTGGCCAAAAAAGCAGGACAACCTAGAATTTGGAATGGTAAACCTGAAGATACATTAACTGCTTTAAAAAGATATAATGCTATCTTAAATTGGGTTAAAGATAATGCGCCACAATATCTAATGGATTGGAAAGAAATTGATCACCCTACCCTTGGAAAAGTCGAAATTGGCGGATATGACTTTAAATATACTGTTCAAAATCCACCAGAAAATATGCTACTTGAAGAATGTGAAAACGATACTAAATTTAATATCCGATTCGCCAAATCACTTCCAAGTATAAAAATAGAATCATTAGCTTATGAAAAGATAGGTGAAGATATTTACAAAGTGAATGTTTTGGTTGGAAATAGAGGCTATCTAGCAACAAATCTTACTAATGAAGCTAACAAATTAAAAGTTAGCACCCCTGTGAAAATATCAATCGAAGGATGTGAGCTAATATCGGGTAAACAAATTGAAGAAATTGGCAATTTAGACGGCTTTAGTGGCACAGCTACCGGCTCTTATTATGATGAAATTATTACTTTTGAAAATGCAAAAGCAAAAAAGAAATTATCTTGGGTTATAAAAGCTAAGCAAGGAAGTCATATAAAAGTTTGTGCTTATCAAGAAAAAGCTGGTATAGATACTAAAGAAATGGAGTTGAACTAATAATTCAACTCTTTTTTATAAGTAAAAATGATAGTCTAATAAACATATATTAATTATGTCTATTAGACTATCATTATCATAATTACTGTTGTATTAAGTAAATTTGCATCATCAATTTTATCGAGCTGCTACAGCTTCGATTTCAATCATTGCGCCCTTTGGTAAAGCAACAACTTGATAGGCTGCTCTAGCAGGAGCTACGCCATTAAAGAAGCTTGCATAAACTTCATTCATTTTGCCAAAATCACCAAGATCTTTCATTAATACAGTAGTCTTAACAACATTACTCATATCTAGTCCAGCTGCTTCTAGAATATATTTAATGTTTGTTAAAGATTGAGCTGTTTGTTCCTCAATAGTATTAGGCATTGTACCATTTTCTTGGTTTACAGGAAGTTGTCCTGAAACATAGACAAAACCATTTGCTTCAACCGCTTGACTATAAGGTCCAATAGCTGCAGGAGCCTTTTCACTTTTAATTTCTTTGTTCATTTTAATTACCTCTTTTTTCTATTTTATTTATTTTTTTCTAAAGCTAATGCACCAGCTTTTAGTCTATTTAAACCTTCAGTAAGTATTTCCTTGCTTGTTGCAATACAAATTCTTACATGGCCTTCTGATTGATCGCCAAAGAATTGTTTGCCACCTGGAATAATAGCTAAATTAAAATTATTTTTTAAATAATCGCAAAATTCTTGGCCACTCATTTTGGTAGCACTTATATCTACATATAGAAGATAAGTAGCCTTAGGCTTATAGGCTTTTAGTAATGGAATATTATTGATAAATTCAACCGCAAAATCTCTATTCTCTTCTAGGTGTTTAACAAATTCCTCTAAATAATACTCCGATTTATTCATAGCTGCGCAAGCTGCAACCATGGAAATACTAGCAGCACCACCAGCCGTTGACAATACTTGTGATTTTTCTAGTACCTTATTAAAGTTATCTTTATCGCAACAATAAATATTACCTATTCTAAGTCCTGCTAAACCAAATGATTTAGAATACCCAAAGACGGATATAACTCTTTTGCATCTTTCATTTCCCAAACAATATATTGAATTAAATTTAGCGTCAGAATAAATAATATCGGACCATATTTCATCATTCATGATATACAAATCATATTTTTCAGCTAAATTCATAATGTAATCTAGTTGTGAAACTGAATAAAGTAATCCATATGGATTATGAGGGTTACATAGACCAATCATCTTGGTGTTTGGTGTAATATAATCTTCTAATTCGCTTAAGTCCATTTCTCTTTTAATTGGATCTAGTTTGCATGGATAATAAACAGGTGTAGCTCCAGCTTGTATGCAAGCTTCCCTAAATAAGAAATCACAAGGATCAAAAACAATCATTTCATCACCTGGCTTTAAAAAAGCCTTTGCGATTATATCCATTCCTCTAGCTGCTGAATCTACAGGCAAAATTAAATCCTTTTCAATTTCTTCGCCCTTTCTTCTTTTTACATAATCTTTAAAAGCTAGCTTAAAATCATCATAGCCCAACTTTGGTGTATAAGAAAAATAGCCATCGCTAATATATTCTTGCATAGCCTCTTTAATCTCGGGCGCACAAGGATAATCAGGATCGGCAGCCGTTAAAGGAATAATATTATTGCCAACTTCAGCCCAACGAAAGTTATAAGCCTTCTTTTTTAAGGCCTCTAAATTTACTTTATCATCGTCAAAATAACTCATATCATATCTCCCCGCTATTCATTATTTCATATTCAATATTTTAACACCGATAAGCTTTGATGATTTGGATTTAATAATTATTGAATTGATTTAATAAGCTTTTTAACTAGCGCTTCATCCACTACATCATAAGCATAATCATCATTTAAATAACTATAGCTTACATTGTTTAGTTTAGTGGTAACATCATTTTTAAAAGATTTACAAGAAGAGTGTATTTGTTTAATACCAGTGTATTTTATAAAATCTTTTGCGTTGTTATAGTTAATTCCACTACCTGCTAAAATTTCAATTTGTGAGCCATACTTATTTTGTAAGCTTTTTAATAGTTCTTTACCATCTAAGGCCTTGTCTTCTTGGCCACTTGTTAAAACACGGTCCACCTTTAGATTAATTAACATTTCAATAGAATCAAAAGGGTCTTTAGTAACATCAAATGCTCGATGAAATACCGCTTCCTTACCATAAGAATGAATTAGTTCTACCATCTTTGAAGTATTTTTAATATCTATAGTATAGTCACTATCAAGAAATCCAAAGGCAATACCATCAGCCCCATTTTCTAAAAACAGTTGGGCTTCATCAAACATAAGTTCTACTTCATCTTTTTCATAACAAAAACCTGCTGCTCTAGGCCTAACCATACAAATTACTTTTAAATTTGTTTCTTTCTTTATCCTTATAAGGCTAGCAAGGCTTGGTGTTAAACCGCCTACACTTAATGCACTATTTAATTCAATTCGCTTAGCTCCACCATTATAAGCAGCTAGCCCATCCATATAGCTTCCACAACATATTTCTATCATCTTATTACCTCTTAACATATCATTTGAAATTTATCTCTAGTAATATTATATAAAACGTATTCTTTATACTTGTATAACACGTTTAACAGCCAATAAATACCAAACAATACCAACCATATCTGCAAGAAACCAGCCAATTGGAACAGCCCACCAAATACCATTAACTCCCATGCTAGTTCGGGATAACAGATACGCTAATACAACCCTTGTACCTAAAGAAATGATAGTAAGTATAAGCGAAACAGCAGGCCTATTTATCGCACGATATAATCCATATAGCAAAAATAATATCCCAATGCCACAATAAAAGGATCCTACAATATGAAGATATGTCATACCAATATTTAATATTTCAATTTCTTCTTTATGCACAAATATTAATAAAAGCGGTTTAGCAAACATCACCACAATTATCGATGCCACCAAAGAAAAGACAACAGAAGTTACGATTGCACTTTTAATCCCCTTTTTAATACGTTCTTTTTCACCAGCCCCATAATTTTGTGCAATAAAAGTAGAGAAGGCATTGCCAAAATCTTGTAAAGGCATATAGGCAAAAGCATCAATCTTGACCGCTGATGCAAAAGCCGCCATAACGATAGTTCCAAAACTATTCACTAAGCCTTGTACCATCAAGATGCCAAGATTCATAACCGATTGTTGAAGGCAAGTAAGTATAGATGCCCCAGCAATCTCGCTAATATTTTCTTTATTCATATGCATATGTTCATGTTTTAAATTTAGCCAAGGATATTTTAGCTTGGTATAAACTAAAATACCCATTGCCGAAATCCATTGTGCAATAACCGTGGCCCATGCAGCACCAGCTACACCCATGTTGAAGTTAATAATAAAGACTAAGTCTAATATGATATTTGTGACTGCACTTATGCCTAAAAATATTAATGGCGCAAAAGAATCACCAACAGCCCTAAGCAAAGCAGCATAATAATTGAATAAGAAAGTTGCCACTATCCCCCAAAATATAGCCCATAAATATGTACGCATTAAATCATAGACATCATTTGGAACCGATAAAAGATGCATGATCATATCAAGTTTTAAGAAAACAAATAAATTGATAAACAAAGTCAAAATAGCGGTTAACACAAATGCCACAAACATATCCTCTTTTAGCTTATCAAGATTTTTTTGCCCATATCGTATTGCAAAAATAGCACCACTTCCCATACATAGTCCTAGAAAAATAGATGTAAGAAAGGTCATTAATGAATAAGCAGAACCAACAGCCGCCAAAGCGTTAGCTCCTAAATATTGACCAACAATTAATGTATCCACAACATTATAGAGCTGTTGCAAAAGATTGCCACATATAAGTGGCAAGGTAAATTTTAGCATTGTTTTAGTTATTGGCCCTTTTGTTAAATCTATTTGCATAATTATCACCTTTAAATCGCAAATTGAAAATAAAAGTCTACACTTACATCTTTCATTATTGACTAATATGTATTTATTGCTTAATCATCATACCATACCCAAACATAATAAAAACATAATAGATTTAATATTTATCCACTTATTCTTTGTTCTATCTCACTTTTTAAATATAGTTTATTTTTTGCTGTTACCTTTATAGGATGTAGTTTCCCTCTTGAAACAAGGTCATCAAGATTTTGGCGTGAACATTCTAATAGTCCCATTGCCTCTTTACTGCTTATCACACGATTTTTAACAAAGCTTAAAAAATCATCTAGTGAAAGTGGAATTTCAATCCCAATTTTTTGAAGTTCTTCGCTGGTAATCTCTAGCTCTTCTCCCCAATATACACCATGCCCACCAGCGGATATTTTTAATGTGTTAAATAATTCCTCATTTAACAATAATGGCTTAAATTTGCGATTTTGTTCAAAATAATTATTTAAATTGCATTTCTTAACAATTCCGCTACAAAAAAACACCAATAGTCCACATTTTTGTAAAGGTATAATATCTTCAACCTTATTTTCAAAACGTTCTATAAGTTCTTGTGGTAATTTATTGATTGGAACATCTTCTAGATAATAATCATCTTGTGCACATCTACCATTTGTTAATAGAAGCAGTTTATAAGGATCATAGTCATTCAATCCATTATCCTTAAGTATCTGACCAAGATTTTGTCTATCTATTGGAACAATACGTTGGTTTACCCACATTTGGCTGTAATACGCATTTACCGTTCTTTTTCCTTGTTTTAGAAAGCTTGATAGAAATAAAGGCGTTTGCCAAACATCACCATCATTTGGTAGCTCAATATAAAAACGTTTAGCTTTTTCGTAATAAATTAGCCAAGCAAGCGTTTTATTTAAAGCATCATTTTCATCTTTTATTGCAAAAATCTTCATAAACGCACCATCTTTTCCATATCATTTCCCAAATTTTATCTTGCCATTTTTTTTCTAGCACAAAATCCAATTCATCAAATAAAATCATTCGATCATCTTCACATAAAGGATTAAGTTTTGGATATTCATTATCTGGAATAAGCTTAAGATTTTCATACGTTGATCTAGAGCCAACAAAGCACTGTACAGCTTTATCTTCTAATACATTTATTGAATCAATTTCTTCTAAGCTATGGCAATTAAAGAGTAATGATAAGCCATGATCAAACAAAGGTGCCAATCTAATTGTCTTTTCTTTACTGTTTCTTAAAACCTCAATATTAGCTCCATGCCTATCTCGATTGAGAATCAAATAATCAACAACTAGCATCTGCCAAATATATTCTCGCCACCCTTTTCTTATGCAAAAATCCAATGGCTTTTCATCATTTAGACGTTCTACTTGATAATATGCGTCTAGCGCTAATTTATTTTCCCCCTGTTGTTTAAAATCTTTTGAAGCACATAAGCAAGTAGTGTATACATTACCATCAATAAAAATATCCGCATTAATTAATTGATAATTTAAATGCTCTATTCCTAAAATAGTAAGCAACCTATCAATAATAATTTCATTTATACATTCATGTCCTGTTATGCCCATAATAGGATCATAATTAGAAAGCTTGTAATATGTTTTAATATCACCTAAATCAGAATATGCTTTCAAAAAAGAGCCTGCAGTTCCAGATGAATTACGTATTTTTGACCATGATAGCCATGTTAAATCTTGCTTTTCTAATATAATTTGTTTTTGCATACTATTACCTTTATTGAATGCATTATAATTAGAATACTTGACATATGTCAAGTATTCTAATTCTTTATTATAGAACGTATAAAATATTTGTTATATTCAATATCGATTTAGATAATCTAGATGATTTGTATTTGTCAACTCAAAACCGATTCCTACATTTTTATATTAGCTTTTCCATATCTGAAGTTAGAGTTTAAAATCAACCATTTCTCTATACAAATTCATGAACATTTTTTCTGAAATCTCTTGACCTAAACTTAACTTTAAGTTATAGAATTGACACAAACTTACATAGGCAAATTATCATTGCCACAAAAAAACAACAGGAGGAATGAAAAATGAACAGACCTTATATTTTTTGCCATATGATGATATCTCTTGATGGAAAAATCATGGGAGACTACATGGAAACACCGGAAGGCGAAGCAGCCGGAAATGTATTTTACGACATTGCCTTTGGTAAAGATCCTTACTATCATCATCAAGGATGGCTGTCCGGACGCATCACAACAGATGATAATTTTACTTTTTATGAAAAACCAGTTTTGGATGAAAATGCTGCACCTGTACCAGAAGGTGATTTTATCAAAAAAGCCGATGTGCCAATGTATTATGTATCTGTTGATCCATCTGGTAAACTTGGTTGGAAAAGCAGTATTCTTCATTATGTAGATACAACGGCTCATGTAATCGAAATCCTAACCGAAAAAGCCAGTAATTCTTATAAAGCTTTTCTTCGTAAACTTGGCATATCTTATATTATTGCCGGGCAAGAGGAGCTTGATTACTCACTAGCCATGGAGAAACTCTATACTTTATTTGATATCCATACATTAATGCTTGGTGGCGGTGGAATCCTCAACTGGTCCTTTATCCAGGCTGGAATGTGTGATGAAATTAGTGTTGTCATTGCTGCATCTGCTGATGGATCCTCTGAGACTCCGGCACTCTTCTCCACAAGAAAGAGATTTGGCACCAATAAAGCAAAGGGATTTATTCTTGAAAATGCCGAAGTTAAAGACGGAGAAAGCGTTTGGTTACGCTATAAAACAAAATAAAATCAAAGGCTTTTTAAATGAAAGATGAAAAATTAACATTAACAGGAGTGGAACAAAACATTTCCTTAAATCAGCAATATAACCACAGCAAAATCATGTTTCACAATCGTTATGGAATCACGTTTGCAGCAGATATGTATGTCCAAAACATATCTGAAAAATTACCGACTATTGCAGTCGCAGGACCTATTGGTGCTGTAAAAAAACAGGCTTTTGCTCTGTATGTCCAGACTTACTAGCTATATTTGCTATTGACATTAGTCCGACATCGTACTATATTATATTAGTACGGTATCGGACTTTTTAATTTGGAGGTAAATATGAATAATAAAGAATCGAAATTTGAACAATTACAAAGATTTTATGCCCTATGGAAAGAGGGCAATGCTATGTATGAAGAATGGGCAAAAAAACAAGGTCTTTCATCGAATAGCGTATTGGTACTGTACTCCCTTTATGAGTTGAAAGAAAACTGCACGCAGAAAAGCATTTCACAAAAATGGTCTATACCCAAACAGACTATCAATACGATTTTAAAAGAGTTTTCTGCAAATGGTTATATTGAATTATTGGCAGATAAGGAGGATAAACGTAATAAACTGATTACACTCACGCCGATTGGCAGAACTTATGCGGGTGAAATTATTGAAGCACTGCATAAAAGAGAGCTTTTTGCTATGAATCAGATGGGATTAGATAACGTAACCACAATGAATGACGATATAGAACTATTTATCAACTTATTTAGAAACGGAGGTTTAGTAGAGAATGAATAATCGCAGTACCTTTTTTAAATATGTTATTCCTTCTATCATTGCATTTGCATTGTCTGGTGTTTATGCAATTGTAGATGGTTATTTTGTTGGAAATACGATAGGCGATGCTGGACTTTCTGCAATCAATATCGCTTATCCAATCGTTGCACTGATACAGTCTGTTGGAACCGGCATTGGTATGGGAGGTGCTGTTTACTATTCTATTAACATAGCGGAAGGAAACCATCAAAAAGCCAGACAGTTTATTGCCGCTTCCTTTTGGTTGCTTATAGCTGCAAGTATTGTTTTTACATTGCTTACTTTCTTTTCTGCCCACACTATATTAGGTCTTTTAGGGGCAGACGGACAGGTGCTTGTCTATGCCACACAATATATTAGAATCATTGCCTTAGGAGCTGCATTACAAATTATTGGAACCGGATTGATTCCTTTTATACGAAATTTCGGAAGTTCTTCGTTTGCAATGATTGCAATGCTTGGAGGTTTTGTTACAAATATCCTTCTTGATTATTTACTAGTATGGGTTTATGCCCAGGGAATAGCCGGAGCCGCTCTTGCGACAATTATCGGTCAGGGAGTTACCCTTCTCATTGCTCTTTTGTATTCCGTGTTAAAGAAGAAATTATTTATTTGCATAAA